>CAWUUQ010000134.1:0-12527 GCA_963925625.1 uncultured Psychrosphaera sp. | reverse complement strand
CGACGCTTACAGCTTCGGGCGAAAATAACGGTTCGCCAATCCAACCCGCTTTGCTCATTCGATAATTAATATAGTTATAAAGCTCTTGTTCCGTTAACGGCGTTAAACTCGCTGAGGCGATTACTCGTTGGCGAAACTGTTCCATAATGGGCGCACTTAATACACCTTCTAATTCTGTTTGGCCTAATAAAAAGCTTTGGATAATAGATTTACCATCAACCTGAATATTCGACAACATACGTAGTTCTTCAATAGACTCTCCCGGTAAGTTTTGCGCTTCATCGATGATAAGTAACATACGGCGGCCTAATGAACTTAAGCGACGCATGTAATCTGTTAACGCAGCAATATGAGCAGCTTTAGTATCGCCATCTGGATGTAAGCGGAATAGTTTAGTTATAGAAACAATTAAGTCGTCAGGTGACAAATTAGGAGTAACAAGCTGTCTGGCAACAATGTTTTCTTCATCTAACTGGGCGATCAAGTGGTTGGCAATGGTCGTTTTACCTGTACCTACGTTACCCGTAATAACAATAAACCCTTCACTCTGAGTTAGACCATATTGCAAGTACGACAAGGCTTTTTGGTGGCCTGTACTTGCAAAAAAGATCTCTGGATCTGGTGTTAGTTGAAATGGCTTGCGACTTAAACCAAAAAACTCTTCGTACATCCCTAAATTACTCCGTGAAGGTGATTCTATTTATTATGCATGACAAAATATTTATGCGGCCTAGCTTACCACATTAAAATAGTGGTTAAACGCCCAGCTTAACTAAACTTTATTATGTTCATTTTTACGCGCTTTTCTTGTTAACAATAATGTTAGCGCTGGCACCCAAATTAAAGAAGCAAACGTGGTAAACAACAAGCCTGTGATAATAACGGTGCCCATTGGTTTCCATAAATCTCCGCCATATAAGGTTAATGGCAACAGACCAACAATTGTTGTTAACGATGTAAGAATAACCGGTGTAAAACGACTGCTCGCCGACGCTACCATTGCCGGCTTTTGATCGATGTTGTTGGTGTCTTGGCGTGTTAAATTTTTGTTAAATCCATCGACCACAATAATGGCATCGTTGACCATAATACCGATTAAACTGATAAGACCGATAAAGGCCATCATAGAAAAGCTGAGTCCGGTGACAAACATTCCAAATACAGAACCTGCAAAGGCGATAGGCAATAAGCTGATAATGACTAAAGGTTGCGCAAAACTATTAAATTGCACAAACAGCAGAACAAAAATGCTTATTACCACCACAATTAAGATTTGAGATAACCCACCAAAGCTTTGTTTTCTGGCTTCTTCTTCGCCACCAATTTTATAACTCAAACCATTGGTCCACGGTAACGTTTTTAGGTACTGCTCAATTTTTGCAGTGATCACCGCAACATTGCCGGGCAATATTACATCGGCAGATACTCGCGCCATTCTTGTTCGCTGATAGTGGTAAAACGCGGGTGTTAATCGTGTTGGATATATTTCAGCAATGGCTGATAACGGGATGTTATCGCCCGTATTATTTTTTACATAAAGCGTTTCTAACGCTTGTGAAGGCGCATATTCGCCACGCACAATAACTGGGAACGACTGACCAAATCTATCATTAATTTGTGCCGCTTGTTTTCCATCAACCAATAGTTTGAGTTGTTGTTCCGCCGCGTTTAAATCAACGTTCTTTTGTTGTGCTTTAAACTCATCGATTTTAATGTCGTACGCTAATCCCACTTCGTTGGAAATGTTGCGGACGTCAAATGCATATTCAAGTGTATTTATATAGTCTTCAACTTGTTTTGCACGACGGCTAATTTGTTCTAGGTCATCGCCCAATACTCTAATGGTGATCGGCCTGTCGGTCACTGGACCTTGTTGGAATTCAAAAACATTAATTTTGCCTAAGACGCTCGATTTATATTTGTCTCTAATTAAAGAAATAAGCTCTTGGATAGCGGCTTTATCGTATTCTTCGGTTAATACCATCAACTGTGCAAAGTTCGCACGTCCTCGGTCTGGAATATGGTTGTAATAGATTTGCGGATTGGTGGCGCCCACGGTTGTTACAACACTCGTGATTTTATTCGCTGCGCTAGACCCACTTTTAGCCTCGTTTTTTAAGTTTTGAAGTTCATTACTTAATGTCAGAGCGGCTTTTTCTGTTTGAATTAATGAAGACTCAACAGGTGTTTCGAGATTGACCACCAACATGCTCTTTTCAGCCTTAGGAAACAGGCTTACGCCCACTTTTGACATCAAACTGACACATCCTGCAATAATCAATATAAACAAAATGATCACTATAATTGGACGTTTTAAACATACCGTTAAGAATCGGCTAAAACCATTTTGTGCAAATTTATTTAAACCGTGAGACAAAGACCATTTAGATTCTTTTGATACTCCAAATACACTCATTAATACTGGCAATACAATCAAGGCTACCACTAATGAAACAATGAGTGACAATGACACCGATACCGGTAACGCACGCATAAAATCGCCCGTGTCGCTTTTTAATAATAGTAACGGTAAAAAGGCAAATACCGTTGTTAGTGTGCCCGCAATAATGGGCATGCCAACGTCGGATATGACTCTTTTAATTGCTTCTAAGCGCGACGATACTTTGTCTTGTACTTTTACAAACTGCTCAACCACAACCAAGGAGTTATCAACCAACAAGCCTAAGGCGACAATTAGCCCGGCGATGGTCATTTGTTGCATCACAAATCCCATTAAGTCCATGATGGTGAGCGTTGCAAAGATAGTGATTGGCAAAGCCAGTGAAACCCATAAGGATTGTTTAAATCCCATAAAGAAAAATAGGCAAAGTAAGATCAATAATAAGCCGCTTGATAAGTCCATTAAAAAGCCATTAATTCTGGTTCGCACGCCCTTTTCTTGATCAAAAATGGTTTCTACGCCGATTGACGCATGTGTTGACTGAAAGGCTTCTATTTCTTGTTGGATTTCTTTTCGTAAGTCATAAATATTTGAACCGATGCGCTGTTGAGCGGTAACAAAAACCACTGGTCTTTCGGAAACAAAAGCTAAGTTATCTGGTTTGTTAAAGGCAAGTTTAACGGTGGCTAAGTCTTCAACTAAAATTTGTGCAGTGCCGTTGGTTTTAATAACGGTTTTGTTAATCTCTTCTATGTCTTTGTATTCACCCGAAAGATTTACCGTAAAACGCACCTGTTTGTCGTCTATAAATCCGGCGTTGTTAACCTGACCTCGATTTGCGATGGCTTGATACAGTTCTTCTATGTTTGTTTTGTATTGGAATAATTTGTCTTTGTTGACCGATACTTCTACAGCAAGTTGAGGAAGCCCCCAGATTTGTGAACGTTGTACGTTTGGCAAGGCTTGTAGTTGATTTTTTAGTTTTATAGAAGCGCGTTGAATAGTTTGCCAGTCGTTTTCAGGATGAGACAATGCCAGTTGAAGCACGTTAACAGTAATTGGCGAAGCTTTAAAAAATATGACGTTTTGTACCGCAGACGGGAAGTTGTTGCGAACTCGCCCTACGGCTCTTACTACTTCATCAAAACCACCGACGGCGTTAGTTCCATGAATAAAACGTACGGTAATGTTTAATGAACCATGACCTATTTTTGTTTCAATGTTTTTAATGTCTTCAACCATGCCTAGTGATTGTTCTATCGGCTCTACCACTTGGCTTTCAATTAGGCTTGGCGACAAACCCGGTGCGATGACTTCGACAACGCTAATTGGCAAATAAAACTGGGGATCTTCTGCTTTTGGCATAGTAATAAGTGATGAAACGCCGAGCAAGGTCACCATGACTAACATTAGTGCTAATAAACGAACGTTTTTAGACAGGTACTGATTAACCGAAAGCAACATAGTGTGTTAATCCATTTTTACAATTTTAAGTGGCTGCTGACTATCTGCTTCTAGATAAACGGTATCAACATCGTGAGCGACAACTTTTAAACGTTTTGTTTGGTCATTAACCATCACCAATGCGGTTTGATTAAAGTCTATTTGAGCATATTGCGTTGGCACGGCATAAACCAGATTCATTGACTGAGTGAGAACCACCTCATATAGATTCCCTATACGAGTATTTGGAGCGTCTGTTATACCAATTTTCACCACAAACAAGCCTGTTAATTTGTCTGGCATTTGTGGTAACACGGTAACTTGACCTATTAACTTTGCGCCACTTTCTCTATTTACCAACATGACTTGTTGCCCCACATTTAAGTGAGTCAGTAGTTTGTCTTGTACAGCCACTTCAACAACAAAATTATCCGCTAAAGGCGCAATGGATAACACCGCTTGGCCTGCATTTACGAATTCACCCGCGTCGACATAACGGCTAATCGCCACGCCATCAAACGGCGCTGTGATTAACGCAGCATCTAAAAACTCTCGTGTACGAATGATTTGTGCTCTAAGTTGTGATGACCTTGATTTGAGACGATCGACGTCACTTTGTGAAACGGCGTTCACTTTTCTTAATTTTTTGAGACGTTCGATTTCTTTATTCACGAATGCTTTTTCAGCAATTAGTTGATTTAACTCTGAAGAAAGATCGTCGGTATCGACTTTGGCCAGCACTTGCCCTTTTTCAAATTGTTGACCTTCTTCAAGCTCTAGTTGTGTCACTTTACCTGCTGATTTAAATGACTGTTGATAGGTCTTAAAGAACGCTAATTGGCCAATTCGAGTGGTCATCTTAGTATAAGGTTCAACCTTAATCTCCAAGGCTTCCGAGGCATTTGCCGGGTTAAATAGCAGCGTAATAAAAACGACCATAATTAGGTGTCGAATATTCAATGCAAGCTCCTTGTTTTCATCACATTACCATGCCATTTAAAGCCGTTTAAATGCAGGGAGAAAGTTTCGTAGTTAATTATAGTATGTGAGTGGCATTTGTTTATCCATTATTCATATTGATTTTTTTACGATTTATTAAAAAAAATGTTCCGTTTTTCAAGCTTTTTGTTCTAATCTTGATTAAAGCCCGAGCACTTTTGCTCTGCCAATTTTTCTATAAAAATAAAACTATTAAGGCTACTAATGAAAATTGCCATCTTGTCACGTAATGGAAACCTGTACTCTACACGTCGCTTAAAAGAAGCGGGTGAAGCAATGGGTCACGAAGTCGATATTATCGATACACTTCATTGTTACATGGACATAACATCAAGCCGACCGACAGTGCGTTATCACGGCAAAGAGCTTCCTAAATATGATGCGGTTATTCCACGTATTGGTGCGTCAGTGACTTTTTATGGTACGGCGGTTGTACGTCAGTTTGAAATGACCGGCACATTTTCAATTAACGAATCCGTAGCGATCAGTCGTTCACGTGACAAATTACGTTCTTTACAGCTTTTATCGCGTAAAGGTATTGGTCTTCCACGTACTGGTTTTGCGAGTCGTCCTGACAAAATCAAAGATTTGATCAAAAACGTGGGTGGTGCGCCGTTAGTTATTAAATTACTTGAAGGTACACAAGGCATTGGCGTGGTTTTAGCCGATACAAATAAAGCAGCCGAAGCGATTATCGAAGCCTTTATGGGTTTAGAAGCGAACATTTTAGTTCAAGAATTTGTTAAAGAAGCAGGCGGAGCTGACATTCGTTGTTTAGTTATTGGCGGTAAGGTTGTTGCTGCTATGAAACGTCAGGGTGCTGAAGGCGAATTCCGTTCTAACCTCCACCGTGGCGGCAGCGCGACTATCGTTAAATTAACAAAAGCTGAGCGTGAAACGGCAGTTAACGCTGCTAAAGCAATGGGTTTACATTTCTGTGGTGTTGATTTATTACAATCGGCAAACGGTCCTATGGTTATGGAAGTTAACTCTTCACCTGGCCTTGAAGGTATTGAAACTGCTACAGGCAAAGACGTTGCTAAAATGGTCTTTGAATTTATTGAGAAAAACGCAAAACCAAATAACAATCGCACAAAAGGAAAAGGTTAATGTCGCTAGACCCGTTGGTCATTGATGGCATTGAAATATTGCCAGGCACAAATGTTAAATTAGAATTACCCGTTGCAAAGTTGTATACGGACTCTGACGTTTCATTACCGATACATGTATTTCGTTCTAAAAGATCAGGGCCAACTATTTTTATCAGTGCCGCGATTCATGGCGACGAACTTAATGGGATTGAAATTATTCGTCGTTTTATTTCCAATCCTAAGTTTAAAATAACCCGTGGTACTTTAATCGCTGTGCCAATGGTTAATGTTTACGGTGTTGTGAATCAAAGCAGATATATGCCAGATCGCAGAGACTTAAATCGTAGTTTCCCTGGTTCAGCAAAAGGTTCTTTAGCGTCGCGTGTTGCACATAAATTTTTAACGGAAATTGTGAGCAAGTGTGATTATGGCATTGATTTGCATACGGGCGCGATTCATCGCTCCAACTTGCCACAAATTCGTGCCAACTTAAAAGATCCTGAAACCAATGAACTGGCACAGATGTTTGGTGTGCCTGTGGTGTTAAATGCAGAAATTTTAGATGGTTCTTTACGTCAAGCTGCTGCTGATATGGATACCAAAATCTTGTTGTACGAAGCAGGCGAAGCGTTACGATTTGATGAATTTTCAATTCGTGCTGGTGTGCGAGGCCTTAAAAATATACTGCGTCATTTTGGCATGTTGCGTAAGAGCAAACATAAAATTGCTCCGTGTGCAGTTGCGAATAGCAGTCGATGGTTGCGTGCAAACGCAAGTGGCATTGTAAACGCAGTGGTAAAACTGGGTGATAAAGTTGAAAAGGGCGACGTATTAGCAAGAATAGGTAGCCCATACGGCGATGTAATCAATGCAGTCGTTGCTGACAAAAAAGGCATTGTCATTGGTATGCAAAATATCCCGTTAGTGCAGGAAGGAGAAGCGATGTTCCACATTGCCTTTTTCACTGAAGACGAATCGGATGTTGCAGATCAAATTGAAAGTGTTCAAGAACAGTTGTTGCCAGAGTTGTCTGGTGGTTTTTAATTCGATTAGCTTTTAATTTAGGTGAGTTTAACGTTTATGAGTGAAAAAATAGTAGTTGGTATTTTGGAAGCCTGTGAGCTACCCGCTTTAACGATTTCTGAACTTGAAGTACGCGTTGATACTGGCGCTAAAACGTCGTCGTTACATGTGGATAATATTGTCAAATGTAAAATAAATGGAAAGCGTGGTGTCCAGTTTGATATTCACCCTGATATTCACAACGTAAGCCGTATGGTGACGTGTAAAGCTGAAATCCATGACATAAGACGTATAAAGTCTTCAAATGGCGCATCAGAGCAACGTTACGTTATTAAGACACCCATTAAGTTAGGCGACTTAGAGTGGGATATTGAAATTACACTAACGGACCGTTCAGATATGAGTTACTTAATGTTACTAGGACGCGAAGCGCTGAGCGGTCGATTTTTAGTTGACCCATCAGAAGTGTTTTTGAGTTCAAACTCAACAGGTTCTGGCACAGACTAGCCTTGCTTAGTTTAAGCTTAGACCAAGCTTAGCTTAACTTGACTTAACTTGGTTTAACTTGGTTTAGTGCAGCTAAGCTCAATTTGTTTAGTCTTTACTTTGCTGAAAACAAAAAGCCCTTCTAAGAAGGGCTTTTTTTAAGCGACTAATTCAGCTTCGTTTTAGGTATCAGCTTCGTTTTTGGTGTCAGTCCCATTTTTGGCTTTCGATTCACTTTTAGCTGCCGCTTCGGCAATTTCTTCTGCTTTTGCTTCGGCTTTTTCTTCCGCTTTGTTATTTGGGTTTAGTATTAGACTAATGATCTTCCAACCGGCTTTTGGTTGAGTTGCTTTGTCAGAGCTAAACACACCAACTTGTTTATCTGAAATTGAAATTAATGGCACTAAGTCGTTTTGATATCTATTCAAATAATCTTGAAAGGTAAAGTCATCACTGATGTTAGTGGTTTTAATGACTGCACCTTTTTTCATTGCACTGGCAAGATAACCATAAGTAATATTCTCGCCAAACAGACTCATTTTTTTAGCAAAACCTTCTGATATTTGATGGCTTTCCATGCTTGCCGACTCTGTTGTTGCTAAGCCTAAAATTGTGCTTTCGTGAGCAAATTCATGTTCAAAGTGCGTCATAACCATTGGATTTAACTGTCTATACGGCGACAAAACTAACAAGTTGCCGATGCCTGTTAAATCTAGTTTTCGTGAAGCATGATCTGAAATTGGATTTCCAAAATACGTCTTCACATTTTCCATACGGGCTTTTTTTATCGCATCCCAGTTAGGGTCAGCAATGATTGAAGGCACATTATTATTCTTAAGTTCTTTTGCTAATGCTCTAGAAAAGTCACCGGCACCAAATAACAAAAACCCATTTGGCTCGGGTTCTCTTAAATCAAGCATTTCAGCCACTTTAGTCGACGTTAAACTTTGTAGTACAACTGTTGCGATTATGACTAAAAATACTATCGGAACTAAAATATCTGCTTGTGCATAACCTTGTTCTTCTAACTTCAAAGAGAATAAAGCGGAAACCGCGGCTGCAACGATGCCTCGTGGCGCAATCCAGCTTAATAATAATAATTCTTTAAATGACAAACCTGTTTTAAAGGACGAAGCAAAAACACTAAGTGGACGAGCAACAAATATAATGCCGACGATAACTAAAATCGCACCAAAACCAACGGCTTGTATAGCGGCGAAGTCGATGCGAGAAGCAAGTAATATAAATAGGCCTGAAATTAATAAAACACTCAGTGTTTCTTTAAATTCGATAATGTCGTCTACGTTCACGTCTTTCATGTTCGCTAAAATCATGCCCGCGACCGTTACGGTTAATAAGCCTGATTCATGCGCAACTGCGTTTGAAATGGCAAAAACGCCTAGGATAATTGTAAGTACCGCTGTGTTTTGGAGATAATGCGGGAACCAGTTTCGTCTAAGTGCTATGCCTAAGAAGTAACCGACAGCAGCACCAAAACCTAAACCTGACAAGACAGTTTGCCCGAATGCAAAAATGGTATGAGTAAAGGCATCTTGTTGAGTCATCAAAAATTCGAATACTAAAACCGCAAATAACGCACCAATAGGATCAATGACAATGCCTTCCCAGCGCAATATATTGGCCACATTAGCTTTAGGTCGCACCGTTCTTAACATTGGTACAATTACTGTCGGACCGGTTACTGTAACAATGGCAGCAAATAATGCAGCGAGCCCCAGTGAAATATCTAATCCAACATAAGCAAGTGGTGTAACGATTAGCCAGGTAATTAAAACCCCAACGCTACAAAGATTTCTAACCATAGCGCCATGACCGCTGATGTCAGATATTTTTAACGTTAATGCGCCTTCGAATAGAATAATGGCAACAGAAAGTGAGACCACTGGAAACAATAAGTCTCCAAATAGCGCATCGGCATTAATGCTTCCAAGTACTGGCCCAACAACAATTCCGGCCAATAACAAAAATAAGATCGCAGGCAGTTTTACTCGATGAGCAAAAAACTGGCAAGCAATGGATAATAATCCTACAAGCGCTAAAGAAAGTGTTAAGTCAGACATAAATACTTGATCCAATAAAGGTAAATTTAAACATAGCAGACAATAACGTTAACTCCAGTTCTCCGCAATTAATGTCTTCTGAAATTAATATTTAACCATTTGGTTGAATATTATTAAATTGCGGTTATTATGAACACTCCTGAACTGTTGTTTAGGCAGTGTTAACAACATGACAACAATAATGGTTTGAACAAAAAGGTTATTAATGACTTCAGCAACTAAAGATCCGCTCGACTTAGTCTTTGTGGCGTTATCTGACGCTACTCGTCGGTCCGTTGTGCACTTACTTGCGTTAAAACCATTAACAATGACAGCACTTGTCGCAGAATTTGAAATGTCATTTGCAGCCGTTTCTAAACACGTGAAGGTCTTAGAAAACGCTAGTTTAGTAAAACGAACCGTTGTGGGCCGAGTGCATACTATTCAATTAGCGCCAGAGAACCTGACCAAGGCTTTAGATTGGATAAGCATTTATAACAACTTTTGGCAAAGTCGATTGGACTCGCTAGAAGACATTATTAAGAAGGATTAAACCGTGTACCAGTTAACAATTAATAGAGAATTTAACACGCCATTAGAAAAACTGTATGCGGCTTGGAGCAATGCAGAAATCATTAAACAATGGTTCGCCCCTGGTGACATGAAGGTGGCTGAGGCGACTGCAGACTTTAAGGAAGGCGGTGCGTACCGAATTGTAATGCAAGACACCAACGAACAGCATATTGTAGGTGGGTTCTATAAAAAAATTGTTGTTAATGAGACGTTAGAATTTAGCTGGCAGTGGGAAAATAGCCCTGTTGCCACTTATGTAACACTTACTTTTACCGATTTGGGCGCAGGTCGTTCCGCCCTAGAGTTGGTGCATACCGAGTTTGAAGATCAAGAACAATGCGATAAGCATAAAATGGGCTGGATTGGTTGTTTAAATAATTTAGTACCAAATTTAATATTTAAGTAGTCATTAATAATAATCATAAATAGGAAAATAAAATGGAATATTCACACATAATAATTTTAGTCGCGTTATTACAGTACATAATGTTCACCGGTCAAGTAGGCTTTTCTCGTGTTAAATATGGCGTAGAAGCTCCAAAAACAGTTGGCAATGACATTTGGGAACGTATGTTTCGTGTGCAACAACACACAATGGAACAACTTATCATCTTCATCCCTGGCATGATTTTATTTAGCCAATATATTAGTGCGTTATGGGTTGTTGTACCTGGCATTACTTTCATTATTGGTCGTCAAGTATTTTGGCACCTTTATGTTAAAAATCCGGCAAGCCGAGGTTTAGGCATGATTTTAAGCTTCTTCAGCAACATCGTGCTTGTTATTGGTAGCTTGATTGGAATTGGCCTTGCTGCGTTCTAATAACGCTGTGGTAAACAACTAAAGTATTTCGACAAAACTGAAAAACCCCGAAAGATCATTATCTCTCGGGGTTTTAAGTATTAAAACTAACTGTTTTAAGGCTAAACCTTTGCCAATCTAGTCATCTTCAAACCTAAAGCCTAGATTAAAGCCTGTTAACCTTGCGTCTTTGTCGTAACGGCTATGTTCAAATCGTAAGAACCATCGATCTGAAATATTCCATTCAGCGCCAAAGCCTAAACGAATTTGCATTGAGTCAACTTGCTCATGATGCTCTTCCATATTGGCCGATGTATTAAGAAAGCCTAAGCCCGCTTTTACATAAACATTCCATGTTTTGTCACGCTCTCTTAACCAGTAACCAACATCTGCAGAAACCCCTTTGTAACTGATAATCAAGTCTTCGGTAATGCTCGGGTTACGACTATATAATGTTGATTGCCCCATATCGGCATAAGCCAATTCCGAAAACCAATGTTGATTCCAGCTATAACCAAGGTTTAGTGCGTAAGCGACGTCTCCATTTTGATCCACTTTCCAAATTGTATTGTTGTTGTCAGGATATAAATAACCTTGACCTACCGTCACTCCAACATACCAACAAGAAAGAGGATCATCGGTTTCATCTAATCGTCGACAATCTTGAAAGTCATCACTTTTTACTTGGCTATCTTTAAGTTTCATTTCTGAGTTATTGTCAGCATGAACTTGCAGTGAAAACAGTCCAATCAAGACAACCGCTACAGCCATTAAAGGTTTCGCGACAAGACGCTTAAACTGCACCTTCTGGCGGCGTAAAATACACGCCACCGTTAACAACATAATCATCCACAATGTCATTGAGCCACTTCCTGTATAAGTTGATTCCACTTTACCAAACGCCTGTAATCGGTCATTAATGCCATCTTCATTAAAGTCTCCGTTTTCAGCGCTGTCTAAAATACCATCGTTGTCCGCGTCTACTTCTTTTGCGTCTATGATACCGTCGCCATCACTGTCTTTATCTCCTTCTACGATGTCTAAAATGCCATCACCGTCTGAATCAAGGTCTAGGTAATCAGGAATACCATCACCGTCGGTATCACCATTTCCTTCTAAAATATCGTCAATACCGTCACCATCTGAGTCATTGTCGATACCATCAGGAATGCCATCACCATCTGTGTCACCTGAACCTTCTTGTGAATCATCTATGCCATCACCGTCACTATCAGTATCACGATAGTTAGGCTTACCATCGCCATCAGCATCTAGTGTGTTGATTAGATCATCGTCAATACCATCTTTATCAACATCTCGGCCAAATGTGTAAGTAACGTCAATGGCATCATCAATACCATCGCCATCTTCATCACGATTTAACAGAGGCACTGCTGCTTGCTCTTCCGTGTCGCTGATGCCGTCATTGTCACTATCGGTATCTAAATAATCAGGAGTGCCATCACCATCTGTATCAACCACTACAAAGATGTCATCCACACCGTCGCCATCTAAATCTTCACCACCAGTAGCATCAACGTCATATGCATCATCAATACCGTCAAAGTCACTGTCAAAACCAGAAGCCGGGGGACGATCTGTTTCAATGCGATCCGATATTCCATCGTTATCACTATCTGCATCTCGACT
>CAWUUQ010000133.1:0-4657 GCA_963925625.1 uncultured Psychrosphaera sp. | reverse complement strand
GTGCCGAGGCTTATTTAGGACAACCAATGGATGCTCTAAAACTGTCGGCTCTGACTATTAAAAATAAGCCAAAGGCTGAAAAACAGGCATGGAAACACTTGTTTGATCAATTTGTATTTGAACAACTTGAGCGTAATTCAGATTCGAGTCTTGGCCCGACACACACATCGAATCATATTCCAGAGCATGCTCAAGGGGTATTGGGTAAGCCTGATGAGAATGTTGCTCGACGGATTAGAGCCGAGCTGATCAAAAGTTTAAATAAGTGATAGAGATAGTAAAATAAGCTGAGCCGCTATTTTAACGAAGCGTAATAAGCCGCTACATTCGCCATGTCTTCATCACTTAACATTGACGCCATTGGTTTCATGATCACATTGGGTCTTTCACCCGATTTAAACGCCTTTAATTGTGCCAATGTATAGGCTTCTTTTTGTCCCGCTAAATTTGGGTAGGTAGGAATAGCACTAATGCCATTAACGCCATGACATGCTGCGCAGGTCGCTGCTTTTTTCTTGCCCGCTTCAATATCCGCTGCGTGCGATGAAAAGGCGATAGTTGATACTAAACTCGCCACGATGAATAAGGATTTTTTAAACTTTACTGCGTTTTTCATATAAACTCCGAGTCTCTTTAAGTACTATTAAAAGCTATCATTCATTACGACATTTTCTTATCGCCAGATCAAAAAGGCCACGCACTTCATGTCTAGTTCAAATTTAAATCACTCTTTGCATTTCAACAACACTTACTTTCAAGATTTAAGCGAATTAGGTCAATTAGTTACACCTGCAGTATATAAAGACGCGGCGTGGTTAATGACTAGTCCAGAACTATTAAAAACCATGGCTTGTGATGCGGATCTATTCTCAACTAACGCATTGCGATGGTTCTCTGGCCAAACAACTTTAGACCATGCAAAACCTTTTGCACAAAAATACACAGGTCACCAGTTTGGTCATTATAATCCTGAACTTGGCGATGGTCGGGGTGTCTTACTAGGCGAAATTGAAACTCAAACAGGTCGTTGGGATTTGCACGTTAAAGGCGCAGGACAAACCCCTTATTCTCGTTTTGGTGATGGAAGAGCAGTGCTGAGAAGTTGTGTGCGCGAATTTTTAGCTTCCGAAGCCTTACATCACTTAGGCATTCCGACCTCTCGAGCGTTGGGTGTATTCACTACTGGTGAACAAGTACAAAGAGAAACGCGAGAGCCTGGTGCGGCGTTAATTAGAGTCTGCCCTAGCCATCTACGTTTTGGGCATTTTGAAATGGCCTTTCATCATGGCGACTTAGACTTTCAAACACGATTAGTAAAATACTGTTTGTATAAGGTATTACCTCAAGATCATCCCGATTTAGAAGAACTTCACGCGCTTAATGTTGATGCTAATTTTGATGCTACCTCTGATGCTACCTCTGATGCAAACTCTGATGCAAAGCATGGTGAAAAGGCGACGTTAAAAACCGAAACACAAATTATGTTCCGTTTTATCATTCGCCGAACGGCTGAAATGGTAGCTAAGTGGCAAGCCGTTGGTTTTTGTCATGGCGTAATGAACACCGATAACATGTCTGTTTTAGGACTAACCTTTGATTATGGTCCCTTCGGGTTTTTAGATCACTACAACCCACAGCACATTTGCAATCACTCTGATCATTCTGGCCGATATGCCTTTGATGAACAGCCTGGCATCGCATTATGGAACCTAAATGTATTGGGTCATTCGTTATCTGGGATTATTGATGCCGATACCATTCGCGGTGAATTGCAAGATTACGAAAAACACTTGTTAGCAAATTATTCAGACCTCATGCGTAATAAAATGGGTTTGGCTACCCCACAGAAAAACGACCGAATTTTATTAGGCGAATTATTAGAAGTGATGCAAGAAAACAAAGCGGACTATACTATCGTATGGCGCACGTTGAGTGAGATCGTCGACTTTTCAGACGAAAAATCTTGTGCTCGTTTTACTGACTTATTTCTTAATCGCGAACAAGCCAGGGCATGGTTAGATCAATACATTCAACGCCTTAGTGCAGAAACACGTTCAAATGAAGCGCGTAGCCTAGCGATGTGTGCTGCCAACCCTAAATACATTTTACGTAATTATCTTGCCCAAGAAGCCATTGCAGAAACTGAACTAAATTTCAAAAGTGGAAGCCTAAAAATGGACGTAAGCGAAAGCTCAAGCGCGCCTTCAAATAAAAAGCTACACCAACTATTTGAAGTACTAAAACGTCCTTTTGATGCGCAACCAGAACATGAAACATTAGCAAAACACCCACCAGCATGGAGTGAAGATATTAGCATTTCTTGCAGTAGCTAATTTTATCGAGATTTTAAATACAGCATAGGTATAATGTTTGGCATTAAAAGGAACTCACTCAATTAATTTGAGAATTAAATCAGAGAATTATATATGTCTTTATCTGTAGTTATCTTAGCGGCCGGCAAAGGCACGCGCATGAAATCCAGTCTTCCTAAAGTGTTGCATTCTGTTGCACACAAACCAATGGTTCAGCACGTAATTGATGCGGCCAAAGTACTAAATTCTGACAACATCACTATGGTTTATGGTCACGGTGGTGAGCAATTACAAACCGCACTTGCCAACAATACCGTTAACTGGGCACTTCAAGCCGAACAAAAAGGCACTGGTCACGCGGTTAAAGTCGCCAATGAATTTATGCCCGACGATCACACTATTTTGATTTTATACGGCGACGTACCTTTAATTCAAACTAGTACATTAGAACGATTATTATCGGTTAAACCAGAACAAGGCATTGCTCTTTTAACCGTTAAACTCGACGACCCAATGGGTTATGGACGCATTGTTCGCGCCAAGTCAGAAGACGGCTCTGCTGGCAAAGTGCTCGGCATTATTGAACAAAAAGACGCGTCACCAGAACAACTACTTATAAACGAAGTAAATACCGGCATAATGGCGGTTAATGGCAATCTGTTAAAAGGCTGGTTAAACAACCTTTCAAGTGACAATGCACAGGGCGAATACTATCTAACGGATATTATTGCGATGGCCGAATCTGAAGGTTATGACATTAATACCGCCCACCCAGCTAACGGTATTGAAGTTGAAGGCGCGAATAATCGTGTTCAATTGGCAACATTAGAGCGTGAATATCAACGTCGTGCTGCGGAACAACTTATGTTATCAGGCGCGTCGATGCGTGATCCTGCTCGTATTGACGTACGTGGTGATGTATCAGTCGGTCATGACGTTGAGCTTGACGTAAACATTGTATTTGAAGGTAAAGTAACGCTTGGCAACAACGTAACGGTTGGCCCTAACTGTGTACTTAAAGATTGCACAATAGCCGATGGCGCCACCATTTTTGCTAACTCTATGATTGACGAAGCTAGCGTTGGCGAAAACGCACAAATTGGCCCGTATGCACGATTAAGACCGGGCGCGGTTGTTTCAACCAAAGCCAAAGTTGGCAACTTTGTTGAAATGAAAAAGTCGTTCTTGGGTGAAGGTTCTAAAGCCAACCACTTCTCATACCTTGGCGACGCAAACATTGGCGCTGGCGTAAATATTGGTGCAGGCGTGATCACAGCCAACTACGATGGTGTAAACAAGTTTAAAACCGAAATTAAAGACAACGCGTTTGTAGGCACAAACTCTACTTTAGTTGCGCCAATCACAATTGAAGAAAACGGATTTGTTGCAGCCGGTTCCACCGTCACCAAAAACATTGAAAAAGATGGACTTGCAATAGCGCGTGGTAAACAACGCAATATTAATGGTTGGAAACGTCCCGTTAAAGATTAACGGGCTTATGACCGGTGTACTTACCTAAAAACTGCCGTGTAATTACCATTGGCGATGGTGACTTAAGTTTCTCGCGTGCTTTGCTTTCGCATATCACGCCTGAACATCTCATTGCCACTACTTACGACAGTGAAGAGGTACTTAGAGCTAAATACGCACAAAATGCACTTGATGATCTATTAAGTGCAGGCGTAAAGGTTATCCATAGTGTTGATATTACCGATGTGGCTAGCGTTAAAAACCTACCGGCCAACTTTGCTGACATTATCATCTTTAATCATCCCCTCGTTCCCACCCAACGCAGTTACGCGCAGTACCAAAAAGAACGAAATAACAGCGCAAATTTAATGAATAGGAATTTGCTATATCATTTTCTAAAACACAGTTTTGACATGCTGTTAAAACCCAATGGTGAGCGACTTTGTTACATCACCACCAAGTCGGTCAAGCCTTATAGTCATTGGCATATTGAAACGAGTTTAACGCGCAATACGCCTTATCAGTACTTAGGCAATGAGGCCTTTGCCTTGTCGTTATTTAAAAATTATATGGTGCGAAACGTAGACCGCGACAAGTGTGTTAAACATGAGGCTAGTGATGTGTATGTTTACTCCGACATAACGAAACATTCGGTTATTGGTCGTTTAAGCCCATTCCGTTTTGCTGAACCAAATTGCTGCACAATGTGCCGAAAAGGCCCTTTTGAGAATAATGACGATTGGGAGTTGCATCAACATAGCCGCATTCATAAAGCTCAACTTGCTTACCATGAAGCCTGGCTTGAGAAACTAAAAACGTCCTAATAATCCTTCATGATAATCGTCTGCTGATATAGTCAGGCCTAACGCTTCTAT
>CAWUUQ010000132.1:0-3712 GCA_963925625.1 uncultured Psychrosphaera sp. | reverse complement strand
CTTTTATCAAAATGGTTTTCGATGCTGTTTTTTGAAGAATGTGTAACGAGGATTATTTCTTTAATTCCTGCTGCAATGATTTCTTTTACAACGTATTGAATAATAGGCTTATCGGCGATAGGTAGCATTTCTTTTGGGATTGCTTTTGACGCAGGTAACATACGAGTACCTAAACCTGCTACAGGGATTATCGCTTTACGAACTTTTGATGTGTTATCTTTTTTCATTGTATTTTCCTTTGGGTCCTTGATTGCAATGAATGTTCAATAATTAAAGTGATTATTGAAGCTAAGTTTTAAATAACAATTGATATAAAAGCGGCTAACTTGCTGAAGCCAATTCTTCACGACAAGATAGTGTTTTTACACCAACGTTTGTTATATTAACAGGGAGTTGTGGATTTTCAAAAATTAAACACTTTTATAACTTGCAACACACTATAACTTTAAGCAATTTGACTAAGCGGGAGCATGAGTGACAAATCACTTGGATGTTTTGAATGGC
Organism: uncultured Psychrosphaera sp.; assembly: GCA_963925625.1. GTDB lineage: Bacteria > Pseudomonadota > Gammaproteobacteria > Enterobacterales > Alteromonadaceae > Psychrosphaera. The sequence goes on along the minus strand of CAWUUQ010000132.1, from coordinate 3,208 downwards.
GATGCCGATGGCATACTAGCGCTATTACAATTGCGGCTGGCAAATCCATGTCCCGACGCTATATTAATCACAGGTATCAAACGTGATATTGGTTTGTTAAACGCGGTAGATGTTAAACAAGTCACCGACGCTTCGAAAGTAACGGTTCTTGATATTTCGATGGCAGAAAATAATAAGCCTTTAATGCGGATTTTGGAGGCTGGAGCTAAGGTTCTTTATATTGATCATCATCAACCTGGAACGCCGGTTACCTCACTACGTCTAGAAACACATATAGATTTGTCTGCCGATACTTGCACTTCATTGATTGTGGATTCGTTACTTAATGGTCAATTTCATTTATGGGCAATGACCGCTGCTTTTGGCGACAACCTTGTTGATGTGGCTAGTGACTTGTCGGAAAAGGCAGGTTTAAGCGGTATTGAGTCACAGCAACTAAAGGAATTAGGGACATTAATAAATTATAACGGTTACGGCGCTCATGTTGATGAACTAACGTTTCATCCCGCCGATTTATTTAGATTACTGTTAAATTATACATCGCCATTTGATTGTATTAATGACAAAAACTCTCCTTATCATGTTTTAAAAACTCGTTTTGAAGATGATCTTAAAAAGGCACAGGCCGGAACAATAATTCATGAATCTGATACTTTGTTTGTGATTCTATTACCAAATGAAGCTCACAGTCGACGTATTAGTGGCACCTATGGAAATACATTAGCAAATGACTTCCAATCTCGTGCTCATATTGTACTAACCCTTGTTGATGCTGAACATTATTTGGTAAGTTTACGAGCTCCGGTTAATAACAAAACAGGAGCCGGCGATATTTGTGCTCAGTTTAATTCGGGTGGCGGTCGAGCAGGGGCGGGAGGCATTAATAAATTGCCAAAGTCAGACTTAGAGCGACTTATTAAAGCCGCTGAAAAAGCGTATTCTAGTTTAAACTAAACACGCCTCAAGAATTAGCATCGTATTTAAAGTTAGAAATAGTAATTTACACTAAAAGCAATAATTTGCATGTCAGCAAATGAGTCAGGGCCGGTTAGTGCAACACTAGGATCGTCAGGATGAATTTTGTCGCGAGCTAATTTGTCTAAATATTGTAGTTCTATGGCCGCGCCCCAGTTACCAACAAAACTTTCAGGGCGATAAAATAGTCCGCCGCCAAATGTATAACCATATGCTGGTGAACGAAAGTCATAACGTGCGCCGCCAACAAAAGCTCCCCACAACCACTCTTCATTTATATGTTGTTTATAATCAAGGGCACGCACGGTAGTGAGAATGTTGCCATCAATTTGATGAAACTCAATTTTAGTTCCAATATAAGCACTGTTAGCCTGTTGGTTGTTCGTAAGTTTTTTATCTACGGCAAAACCAAAAAAAGTACCTAATTCAGGACTTTCAAAACTTGGCATGTCACCAAACAAATCTTCATGAAGACGCTTAGAGACCACACTTAAACCAGCGTCAAATCGCCATGTAATGGTACTTTTTAGGGAATGTTCTGTTGTTGCTCTGCTTTCATCCGACGTTGCTGTGCTTTCTCCTGACGTTGCTACAGCCTGCGCTGAAAAAAACAATGAGGTAATTGTTATTTGGGCGACAATAAAAGCAATTGTTAACGTAAAGGTTCTTGTTGCAGGCTTGTTTGTGTTTTTAGTGCTCATTTTTAAACTTTCACTCTTTTAATTTTGTATATAAATTCAGCTTTGGCTTTAACTTCAAATTTAACTTCAGTATGTCATTACCAATAAACAGCAAGGTTGAGTCCAGAGTGCTTTTCACCCAACGTGTTTTTGCCAGCATAAGCATGTACGCTCAAAGTTTGGGTCTGCAATAACGAGTTAAACCTATCGGTAAACCAAGTTACTTCTAGTTGTTGTGCGGTTTCATATGAAACATTACTCAATGGGTCATTTTTAGTCTGACTAATCTGTGTTTCTATTCGGTTACCAACATCAATTTGATAACCAATATTAAGGATGTGATGAGTGGAACCTACAGCGTGTCCACCAATGTTATTGTATCGTTGACGCATTTCCGCAACCCAATGACCAATAAAGCTGCCGTCATTCTGAAGGCCGTCTTGATATACATGGTGCACATACCATAGCCTTTGCCACTGGCTATACTCATAATTAATATCAAAGTTATGCCAAATTACCGGAATATCAACGCCGAATGATAATGACGTGTTGCCGAGTCGGTAATTACTGCCACGACTGGTATCTTCACCTGCAAACTCTAAGTAAATTGAAAACGGACTGTCACCAGAAAAATCAAATCGGGAAGTCAAAGACGCCGCTTGATTACCAACTTCTTCATCCGAATTTAAATCTATTGTTGTATTGTCTGCACCACTTGGATCAAAAAAAGCTTTAATGAGGTCAACGATGCCTCTATTGCCCCGTTCACCACCACCTGATTGCATGACGCGATTAAATCCTAGTGTAAAACCATCAAATGGCATGAACGACAAATGGAAACCAGCTAACAAGGGCTTTCCGTCGATCAAAGCACCTTCGTACCTTATTTTACTACTTTGAGACATTTCACCAACAAACAATTCATAATTTAAATTCCAATCAGTTAAGGGCATTGAATTGGACAGCGACACGTTTGCAAAGGTCGGCGCGTGTGTGCTCATGATCATGGCTGATTGTTTAAAAGGAGAAAACCAATGTGCTTTATAACCAATATCAAACTGTGCGTAATCAACGCCAAAGGAGACATAGGTATCTTCTACTGTTACGGCTTGTTCGTTGTTTATGTCTTTATATGTTTTGAAACCACCGTTAAATGCCACAAAGTTATTAACATTCCAAACCGCTTGTCCTTGTCCGCTAAAATTTGATTCAGACGATTCACCACGTTGGTTTTTTATTGATGTTATAGGCTGGCGCGAGTCTAAGTTTGTGTGATTGTTTACGGCAACATTGGCACTTGCATGGTTTATATACAAAGACGATTTGGTTTTGTTCAAATACTGAGAAACCTCAGCACAGCTGTTTAAAACTGACTTTGAGCGTGAGCTTATTGTGGAATTTGTTTTACCAGAGCTTAGATCAGATTTTAGGTCCGAGCTTAGATCAGAACTTGCCCCCGCATTTAAACAAACTTTGTTAAAGGCAACGTGCAGATAATTAATTGCAACGGGACGTTTAACAACACCCATTTCAGCGTTGATAAGGATTTGATT
>CAWUUQ010000131.1:0-10866 GCA_963925625.1 uncultured Psychrosphaera sp. | reverse complement strand
AAGTGTCAACGTTATTTAGGACGGGTCAAAATTGCAATAAAAAAACCAGAGCATACGCTCTGGTTTTTTTGTTCAAGACATAGCCTTATTTAATATTTTTAAAGTCTATCTCTTCAGTGCTAACACCAGCTTCTGGATCATTAAACTTGTCATAATCAAATTCTTTCTCTGATGTAGCAACGACACAGCTCACCATACAGTCACCAGTAACGTTTACTGCTGTACGAGTCATATCTAATAGACGGTCTACACCTAGTATTAGTGCAATGCCTTCAACAGGTAACCCAACTTGTTGTAAAACCATGGCTAACATTACTAAACCAACGCCTGGCACAGCAGCAGTACCGATGGATGCTAGCGTTGCAGTTAGTACTACCATTAGGTAGTCACCAATAGTTAAATCTACAGCGAAGATTTGCGCAATAAATACCGTCGCAACACCTTGCATAATGGCAGTACCATCCATGTTTAGCGTTGCGCCCATCGGTAATGTAAATGAAGCAATTGAGTTTTTAACGCCTAGTTTTTTCGTTGCTGTTTCCATAGTAACAGGCAATGTTGCGCCTGAACTTGATGTGCTAAAGGCAAACAAAGCCGCATCTTTCATTTTACTGAAGAACATTAGTGGGTTTAGACCAGTTAATGTTTTTAGTAACGTCCCATACACAACAAAGCCATGAATTAACAAGACTGAGACAACAAGTAAGAAGTATTTACCTAGGTTTGCAATAATTGCAAAATCCATCGTTGTCATTAACTTTGCTAATAAACAGAACACACCGTATGGCGCTAGGTTCATTAATATGACCACGAGGCGCATGATCACAGCATTAATGTCGATGAAGATAGCAGCAAGACGTTCACCTGGTTTTCCAGACAATGCCATTGCAATACCAAATAACAATGCAAATACAATAACCTGTAACATATTACCGCTCGCCATAGACGCAATAGGGTTCGTTGGGAACATGTTAATTAAGACTTGAGCAAATCCTGGAGCTTCTTTAGCAGCATAATTGGCTTCAGTAACCATATTTACGCCTTCGCCGGGTGCAATAACCAATGCAGAGATTATTGCTAATGTAATCGCAATGGCGGTTGTGAATAGATATAACGCAATTGACTTGCCGCCGAGTCTCGCCAACTTCGACGTATCATTTAGGCTACATGTACCAACAACTAGCGATACAAACACAAGTGGTACGACAATCATTTTTAAGCTGGCAACAAATATAGCGCCACCTACGTTAAAAACGCCTTCTACAAAAAAGTCGTTAATTGAAAAATCGGCAAATCCAAGAGGAATGACAAAATCGCCTTTGTCACCAAATAGTAGCTGGAAAAATATTCCCACTGAAATGCCGGCGATCATGCCGACAAGGATTCGAGAGGTTAATCCCATCTTTTTATTATCTTGTTGAGCTGTCATGAGTATTTATTCTTATTCTAAGTTGATAAATTCGCGCCAATATAACCATAAATTAAAGAATATTTCATCCTATCGAGTAAACTATAATTAATAAGTAACAACTTAATTGCAAAAATATGTAGAAAACGTTTGTGTAATAAATTGATATTTATTAACTTAGCACTAGAAGATGCCGCATATGTATTAATAATTAGGGAGAGTTTGCATGTTACCAACGAAACTCAAAGGCTTATTTAAAAGCTTTATAGTTGGTTTTATTTCGATATTTATCGTTGCCTGTAGTGGTGAAGGGTCGTTGTCAGATGGTACTAGCGCCGGAGGTGGAAGTAATGGAGGCACTACATCAGGTACTTATGCATTAGCTTCGTCATTAACAAATAGTGAAGGCCTTTCTGGCAATGAAATGGCATCAGGTGAGCAATTAAGATTATTAGTAACGCTGACTTTAGATGGTAATCCAGTTTCAGGTGAAGAAATTACTTTTACCAACAGCGATTTAGCTCTTTCAACATTATCTAATACTACAGTAACAACCAATTCAGACGGCGAAGCTTCTGTTACGATTACAGCAACGGATACTGCAGGCACTGGTCAAGTCACAGTAACGAGCAGTATTACAAGCCTTTCTGAGATCGTACTTCAATACAAAGCTTTAGGCGTAATAACCGCAGTTACAAATTACGCAGCATATTTAATTCCTGAATCTACCTTACCGTCCGATTATGATGCAGTGACCGGTAACCGAATGACCATGATTTCGGTTGCAGAGCCAGGAAAATTATTAGTTAAACTTTTAGATGATGATTTACAACCATTATCAAGACAACTTGTGTATGTGCAGCTTGGTGATGATTTTACAAATTTAGCTAAATTGAGTGTGGATAATGGTGCAATTGCAACTGATGAAAATGGTTTTGCAACTATCGGCATTGAAGCAACAGACGTAAGCGGCGCAGGAATCCTAAACGTTTCATATCAAGAAGAGATTGTCGCAAGCGTAGTATTTGAGTCAGCAGGAGATGGCAATCAAACAGTTTCTGCTGAAATTGGTTCAGTTGAGCTTCTAGCAGATTCATTTCAAATGGCTTCTTCGGGCGCAAGTAAAGTTACCCTATCAGCTTTAGTAAAAGATACTAAAAATAATTTAATGCAAGATGTCACTGTTTCCTTTGAAACAACATCTGGCGGCATTCAAGTAACAAACTCTATGACTGGGCCTGATGGTTTGGCTACGGCTGTATTAGATACTCGAAATGCACCTGAAAATAGAATTATAAATGTTATCGCTTCCGTTGATGACAAGTCGGATAACTTAGACATTCTTGTTACGGGTACAACAATAAAAGTTGTTGGAAGTAGCTCAATAGTTACAGGAAACAGTGCCGTATTTAGCGTGTCACTATTAGACTCGGATGGTAATGGCATAGGCAATCGTTCGATCTATTTATCTAGTGCAAATGGAAATGCGTTGACCGACTCGAATGGCGTTGCATTGGCCGTCGATGAAACAAACTCAATGTCATATGTTGTAACAGATGCTACTGGAACTGCTCAGTTCAAATATGTTGCTTCGACCAGTGGCAACGATAAGATAACAGCAAGTTCTTTAGGTGAAATAAACGACTTTAATATTTCTGTATCTCCAGATAAGTTTGAAATAACAGAGCTTAAAGTTAATGATACTGTTGTATCAAACTCTGAAGTTCCGATGATACAAGGTGGGATTTTTAAACTGGTTTGGGAAAAAGACAGCACCCCATTTGTTGGTGATGTTTTATTTTCAACAACACGTGGTCAAATCTTTGAAAAAGATGCAGACACTGAAGTAGATGCTCCACTGACTACTTACATATCAACAGACGCAGCTGGCATGGTTGAAGTTAAACTTGTTTCGTCTAATGCCGGCCCTGCTATTTTGACGGCTAAAGCAACAGGTCTAACGGCAACGTTTGAGTTTGAATTTGTAGCAGAAACAGCTCATCAAGTTGATATGAAAGCTTCACCTGTTTCAATTGGTCCAAATGGTCAACAATCAACTATAAGCGCTGTCGTTAGAGATGTTGACGGTAATTTAGTAAAAAACAGACCAATTAACTTTAAATTGTATGATGTTGGTGGTGGTGAATTATTTCCGGCAACTGATACAACTGACAGCAATGGCTTAGCGACTACTATTTATACTTCAAACACAGTGTCCTCTTTAAATGGCGTGGTTGTGGTTGGGTGTACTGACACCGAAGGGGCGGAAAGTAATTGTAGTATTTCACGCGATGACCAAGGTGACTCTAACAGCTTGAACGATACTTATAATTGTCAATTATCTGGTGGTAATTGTTTAGTTGATGACGTTTCACTAACCGTTGCAGAACGAGAGTTATTTATAAATGTTGGTTTAGGCGATGCGCTTGGTGAAGCTAGTGAGCAAGAGTATCTATATGAAATTCCAGTTAGCGTCACAGATGTAAACTCAAACCCAATTGCAGGTGTTGAGTTAACAGTATCAGCGGTACCAACGTATTACCGGAAAGGTTTTTGGGTTAAAGAGCTTGATGACGCTGATGAGTTCGTAAAATGGGTACCTCAAACAACGGTTTCATGTACAAATGAAGATGTTGATAGAGATGGCATTTTAGATGTTGAAGAAAATGGAGTCGGCATCAACGAAGATAGAAATAATAATAATGTATTAGACCCAGGAAATATGGTTACAGTTTTAGGTAACTTTGTAACGGACAGTCAAGGCTCATCATTACTATCAATTCGTTACGCACAATCAAGTGCGATTTGGATTGTTGTAGAATTTGTAGTGAGCGCTAAAATGGCAGGCACGGAACACTCAAGTAAGTTAGAATTCTCATTGCCTATCATAAATGATGCGGTTACAGATGAGAAATTTCCGCCAAGAAGCAGCTTGTTTGGTACGTCTAATAGCTGTACTGATGTGAACTAATTAGTTACTTATAGAAACGTGTTAATTTAAAGTCGAAGTTAATACAAAAAAACCGCCATTAGGCGGTTTTTTATTGCGTTTAAAAATCGATCTTCAAAGATTCTTTAACATTGATAAATTCTAATAGGCCTTATTTAAAAAGGCCTTTTTCTTAGCGTTGGAAGTCGTACACAGAACCTAAGTTAAGTATTTGTGTTAGTTCATCTAATGCGGTTCTAGACTCCATCACTAAACTAGGGTCAACTAAATCGTTTTCAGATAGTTCATCACGGTAGTGTTTATCAACCCACGTATTTAGGCTGGTAAACAGCTTGTCCGACATAAGAACGTGTTGGTTAGTTGCCGCCAATTCAGTTTGGCTTAATGCCACTCTAAGTCTTAAACATGCAGGGCCACCGCCATTTCTCATGCTTTGTTTAACATCAAAGAAGTGTACTTTTTTGATTGGCGTGTTTTGAGTAACAAGTTGTTCCAAATAAGCAGAAACCGACGCGTTTTCTTTACATTCCATCGGCGCGATAATCGCCATTTCACCATTGCCTGTATCAACCAATTGTGTATTGAATAAGTAAGTTTTAACCGCCTCTTCAACTGTTACTTGGTTAGTTGCTACTTTAACAAAGTGCATGTTTTTGCCATTATTCGCAGCATATTTTGCATTAAGTTCAGCAAGCTTTTGCTCAGTATCTAAGAACGCTTGCTCGTGATAGAACAATACGTTTTGATTGCCTACAGCAATTACATCGTTGTGAAACACACCTTGATCAATAACGTCAGGGTTTTGTTGCATATAAACCACTCGAGACTCATCAAGTTGATGTAATCTTGAAACGGCAGTACACGCTTCAAAAGTATGACGGGCAGGGTATTTAACAGGAGCCGGCTTACTTGAGTCAAAAGCATGACGTCCATAAACAAACATCTCAATACCGCCTTGGCCGTAGTCATCACAAAAACGAGTGTGGTTAGCAGCACCTTCGTCACCAAAGTGGTCATTGTCAGGTAAATGTTTGTGGTGCGCAAAGTGTTCTTCATTTGAGAACATTGCTTTTAATATTCGACCACTTGTTTCAGGCTCTAATGAACGGTGAAACTTATTAGTAAGGTTTGCTGGAGTAAAATGAACTTTGTTATCTGCGGTGTCAGAACTCGGAGAAACAGTTGCCGCGTTTGCTGTCCACATGCTGGATGCCGAATAAACTGCGCGAAGGATCTGAGGAGCGTGTTTTTTTGCTTCTTGAAGTATATTGGCATCTGAACCGGTAAAGCCTAAACGACGTAACGCATTCATATCAGGTCGTTCTTGTGGTGCTAAAACACCTTGAGTAAGCCCCATGTCGTGCAAAGCTTTCATTTTTTGCAGACCTTGTTTGGCCGCTGACTTAGGATTTGAAACGCCTTGCGCATTAGACAAAGACGCAACATTACCAATAGAAAGTCCAGCATAGTTGTGAGTAGGGCCAACAAGACCGTCAAAATTCGCTTCTAAATACTTCATTAACAATAAACTCCTCGATTTTTTCTCTGAGTAAATTTTTATTCAGAAAAAAAATTATAATTTTTTATATATTACAGGACATTCCGTCCTATATTTTAATCAAAATTGAATTTCGTAAAAAATATAAATAAATTGTTTTTTATTTACAAAACAATCAGAATGCCTAGAACACTTATAAATAAAGCCTTTCAATGGCTAGGAAACGTTTATATTATACGCAGTTAAACGCAAAAATCTAAATCAAAAGCAGAAATTGATAGCGATTTAGGCTTGAAGTCGAATAGAATCGCATATATATCTTATAAGTTAGTATAACTACGCAAATAAACCAATGACACTGGCGTGGCTCAAAAACGAGCGGCGATCGAGTTTTATAAGTGATTGAGGAATTATGGGAAAATCTCTGGTAATAGTAGAGTCACCAGCAAAAGCTAAAACCATCAATAAGTACTTAGGCAAAGATTTTGTCGTTAAGTCGAGTGTTGGTCATATTCGTGACTTACCCACATCAGGTGGACCCAAAAAGGCGGCTGAACGGACGTCAACAAAAGGGCTATCCCCTGAAGAGAAAGCCAAACTAAAAGATAAAAAGGATAAAGAGGCGCTCGTTGGAAGAATGGGTATCAACCCTGACAAAGGCTGGGCGGCCAAATATCAAATTCTGCCAGGAAAAGAAAAAGTAGTGGCAGATTTAAAAAAATTAGCAAAAGACGCTGACCAAATATATCTCGCAACGGATTTGGACCGCGAAGGGGAAGCCATTGCATGGCACCTGCGGGAAATTATTGGTGGAAGTGATGATAAATTTAAACGCGTTGTTTTTAATGAAATAACAAAAAGTGCGATTCAACAAGCGTTCTCTAAACCGGGTGAATTGAATATTGACCGAGTTAACGCACAACAAGCACGTCGATTTCTAGATCGTGTTGTTGGCTTTATGGTTTCACCGCTGTTATGGAAAAAGATTGCACGTGGCTTGTCAGCAGGTCGTGTTCAGTCAGTTGCAGTTAGAATCGTAGTAGAACGTGAACGTGAAATTAAAGCGTTCATTCCTGAAGAATTCTGGCGTTTACATGCAGATACTTCAACTGCGGAAAAACAGAAAATATTACTAGAAGTTGCTAAACAGCAAGGTAAAACATTTAAGCCAACTAATAAGGCTCAAATGGATGAAGTGCTTAATGATATAAAATCGCAAACGTATACCGTTACAAATCGTGAAGATAAGCCATCAAAAAGCAAACCTTCTGCGCCGTTTATTACTTCGACATTACAACAAGCAGCAAGTACAAGACTTAGCTTTGGCGTTAAGAAAACCATGATGATGGCACAGCGTCTTTATGAAGCGGGTCATATAACTTATATGCGTACCGACTCAACAAATTTAAGTTCTGAAGCCGTTGGTGCTTGTCGTATGTTTATACAAAGTGAGTTTGGTGATAAATATTTACCAAAAACACCGTTAATGTATGGCAGTAAAGATGGAGCTCAAGAGGCTCACGAAGCGATTCGCCCTTCTAGTGTTGGTTTAACGCCGGATAAAATTGATGGTGTTGATCGTGATGCGGTTCGTTTGTATGAATTAATTTGGAATCAGTTTGTAGCCTGTCAAATGGTGCCTGCTGAATATGACGTTACAAACTTAACGGTGATGGCGGGTGATTTTGAATTACGAGCAAAAGGCCGTGTATTAAAGTTTGATGGTTGGACGCGAGTGCAATCTGCTATTAAGAAGGCTAACGATGACAACCTAGAGCTACCTGACGTTAAGGTAGGCGAGACTTTAAGTGTAAATGAGTTGTTACCTAAGCAACACTTTACTAAGCCTGTAGCACGCTTCTCAGAGGCGAGTTTGGTTAAAGAACTAGAGAAACGTGGTATTGGTCGTCCTTCAACGTATGCATCAATCATTGGCACGATTCAAGATCGTGGTTATGTTCGATTAGAAAATCGTCGTTTTTACGCTGAAAAAATGGGTGAAATTGTAACAGACCGTTTGGTTGAGAACTTCACTGATTTATTAAACTATGACTTTACCGCACGTATGGAAGGTCGTTTAGACGAAGTTGCACACGGCGAACTAGAATGGAAAGCATTATTAGACTCTTTTTATAAAGAGTTTAAAGGCGACCTAGAGTTAGCCAATAAAGAATCTGAAGATGGCGGTATGCGCCAAAATACACCAGTCGAAACAGACATTGAGTGTAAAAAATGTAACCGTAACATGAATATCCGTACTGCAAGTACAGGTGTTTTCCTTGGTTGTTCTGGTTATGCATTGCCTCCGAAAGAACGTTGTACAAATACAATGAACTTAACGTCTGGTGATGAAGTAGAAAATGTCACGAGCGACGAACAAGAAGCCGAAGTATTGCGTCATATGAAACGTTGTCCTGTATGTGCAACGGCAATGGATGGTTACTTAATAGATGAAACTCGTAAAATTCATATTTGTGGTAACAACCCGATTTGTGACGGTTTTATTATTGAAAAAGGTGAGTTTAAACTTAAAGGATATGATGGCCCACTTATCGAGTGTGATAAATGTGAGTCTGATATGGAACTTAAGTCTGGCCGTTTTGGTAAATATTTTGGCTGTACCAATACAGAGTGTAAAAACACTCGTAAGTTATTAAGAAATGGCGAAGCTGCGCCTCCAAAAGAAGATCCAACACATTTACCAGAGTTACCATGTGAAAAGTCAGACGGTTACTTTGTATTGCGTGACGGAGCCGCTGGGTTGTTTATGGCCGCATCTACCTTCCCTAAATCAAGGGAAACACGCGCGCCATTTGTAGAAGAACTGCAGCAATTTAGAGATAGAATTAGTCCTAAGTTTTATTATTTGGCCGATGCTCCGGCAGCGGATCCAGATGGCAATAAGGCGAAGGTTCGTTTCAGTCGTAAAACGAAACAACAATATGTTATGACTGAAAATGAAGCTGGTAAAGCGACGGGGTGGAGTGCGTGGTTTGAAGATGGCAAATGGGCTGTTGAAGACAAACGTAAAAAAGCACCTAAAGCTAAAAAAGCAACGGCAGCTAAAACGCCTAAAAAGGCAGCTAAAACAAAATAGTGAAATTTGAAGCCGAGTTGTTCGTTGGCTAATTCGCAGAAAAACCGATTGTTGATATTATTATCTCAATCGGTTTTTTTATACGCATAGTAATAAACCAGCTTACTGTAATTTACTTACTTATTAAATTGCCGCCAACCAACTTGGTATCCAAGGTAACGCTATTGACTCAGGTTCTAACGTTTCACAAGCATCCACCTTTAGCATAGGGATCGGTGCTGTCGCTTGCAGTTCATAAAAAAGCTCTTCCATTTTCTCACCTGCACCGCAGAAGTTTTGATAACTTGAATCACCTAAAGCTATGACACCAAAAGGTTTTTGACTCTGCAATGGCATTGTTTCCCGAGCTAAAAAATAAAAAGACTCTAAGTTTGCTGGTAAATCGCCTTGCCCGGTTGTAGAGGTAATCACTAAGCTGGCATCAACATCTTTTATATCTGATACTTGCGCAGGGTTATTAAAAATAACGTTGTGGCCAGCCTCTTTCAATTTGCCACTGATAGTATGCGCGAGAGTTTCTGCTCCACCAAATACACTCCCCATTACAATTGCTATTTTCGCCATAAATCCGCCATGTTAAATATTCTTTAGATTGTTTTTAATGCGCTGCATCTTATTCTTCGAAACTTATTCTTCGAAAGTAATACCGAGTAACAATTGCAGCGCAACTACAGGCGCCAGACTAATAATTTTTTTAATTAATGTACAGTGATAATCAACGACAAATATTGATACTAATAGCGATAAATTGTGATGGCACTTAATTGGTCGGATCTGAAAATGGGTGAATTAAGCTATCACCGGTGCCTCCAAATTTCATTAAAAAGCGGTTAATACAAATGTCTTTGATACTATTGGTTTCACTAGCATTGCAATCAACATAAAGCACATGCTCTCCGTTTTCTAAGTTAGCTTCAAATAGCTCAAATTTATAGTTTTTAGATTGCACGCCAATTAATCCTGCTTCCCATGTGGAGAAAGCCATGACAAAGACGGCAATAAAAGTGAATGGAAACCAGGTGTATTGCTCGTTGAGGCCGGTCAAATAGGTAACAAGAAGGATCGTAATCGCAAGTATAAAACCAATAATCACCCCTCTCTCTAGCCAGTGAAACAAATCTATTCTAGCCAATGATGAAACAGGGTGTAGATTACGGGCTTGTGCTTCTGCAATTTCGTCGCTAAGTAGGTGAAGGCGGTTTTCTTTTATCCCAGATTTAACAAGGTCATGTTCGGCTTGCTCAATAGCAATCAGTGAGGGTGAGATGAAATATAGACGCTTCATATTAAGTTCTCCAAAGGGACTCGTTTATATAGAAGTTAAGCGACTACAATCAACTTTGTATCAAAGCAAATCTAAAGTTTTCAGTATTACAAAGTGTACGCTTCAATATAGTAGTACGGTGTTTTAAGGAAAAATGTTCAATAAGTTAGAAAATGTCTCATCTAATGGGGCCGTAATAATTGTTTTTTCGCTACTTACAGGGTGTATGAATTCAAGAGATTTAGCATGTAACGCGAGGCGGTTTAAATTCAAAAACTCTCGGGCGGCTTGATTCTGTTTACCATCGCCATGATTAGTATCACCAATTATAGGATGCCGTAAATGTGCAAGATGTCGCCGTAATTGATGTTTTCTTCCTGTTTTAGGATTTAATTCAACAAGGCTGTATCGGCTTTTATCATAACGACCAGAAGGAAATGGCAATTCAACTTGGTTTAGGCATGTTAGTTCAGTTTGTGCCACTTGGGGATCTAATGTTTTATTACGATCTTTGTCGGCTAATTTATCTAACAACCGAGACAGTGGGTAATCAATATAAGCCGATTTAGGTGCAAACCCACGAACAACAGCAAGGTATGTTTTGTTAATTGTATTCTCAGCGAAGGCAATGCTCATAAGCTTTGCTATT
>CAWUUQ010000130.1:0-3130 GCA_963925625.1 uncultured Psychrosphaera sp. | reverse complement strand
ATAACGACGGTATTCTTCATTATTCAATATCTCTTCAGAAACGTTGTCTAAAATTTCCGACACCGCTTGCAAAAACTCTTTTTGATCTGGATTACGTTCTTCAATATGTTTCTTGATTTCTGAGATGTGATTTCTATCGGTCACTTTTTTGCTCCCCTTTGCAAATTTCTATCCTGTACAAAATACACGCTAACATAGCTTTAAAAAAAGCCAAATTCGAAATGAAATTTTGTTTATATATAATTCGTTTTCTATTTATTAGACTAAAATTGATTAACATTCGTTGATCAAGTTCTTAGTTTGTTTCGTAAAAAGTACTTACGACATATCAATTTAGATCATTTATCTATAGACATAACCTAAAAATATAAAACTGAGGGAACAATGTATATTGAGTATATTTATGGAATTATAAGTGCAATTTTATTTACTTTAGCGACAGTTTCAGACTCTGTTATTTTGTCTGCAATGTTCAGTTGGATTGGTTTATCGCTATTAATAATTTTTGTTGCGTACCTAACAAATCAACCCAATATTTTTCGAAAAAAATCAAACGGCTCAATTCCCTTAATAATGAGATTGGCCTTTTTTCCATTTATGTTTGGCGTCAGTGTTTACAATAAGATACAAAAAGGCACAGATAAAAAGAATAAATATCACTATATTCATCATATTCAAGACGACATTTATCTTTCAAGCCGCTTATCAGCTGATGAAGCATTGTCTATTGATGAGTTTGGAATTGCCGCGATTCTAGATGTTACCGCCGAATTTGACGCGCTCGATTGGAGTAGTCGTTATCTAGAAATAGACTATCTGAATATACCAATTTTAGATCATAAGTCTCCTACGCCAACTCAACTTAGACAAGCCCTTAACTGGATAGATACAAAACGCAGGCAAAATAAACCAATCATGGTGCATTGTGCTTTAGGCCGAGGTCGATCGTTATTTTGTGTAGCAGCTTATATATTGGCAAACGACAAACACTTGAGCGTCGATGAAGTTTTAGACCAAATAACATCCGTTCGCTCACAGGCCGGCTTAAACAAAAGCCAGAAAAATAAATTGCAGGTGTACAGAGATGAAGGTCTTTTAAATTTGCACCCACCAGCTTGGTTAATTGCAAACCCGGTAGCCGGCAGTGCGAAATGGCAAAAATACCGGCCTCTTATCGTCACTAGTTTGAGTCAACATTTTAACCTAAACGTAGTTGAAACAACCGAAGACAAAAACGCTCAAGAATGGGCGGCTGAAGCAAAAAAGGATGATGTAAGTTTGATCATTGCTGCCGGTGGTGATGGAACACTAGCTGAAGTTGCAACTGAACTGGTTAATACCGACATTAAATTTGGCATTTTACCACTTGGCACAGCCAATGCCTTGGCGCATTCTTTATTTGGTATTTCTAGTAAACTTGTGCCCATTGAAACTGCACTAGAGCACATCATTAAAGGGTCAGCCGAAAAAGTAGATACTGCCGTATGTAACGGTAAAACGATGTTACTCGTTGCAGCTTTGGGTCTAGAGGAACAAATGATTTCTAAAGCCGATAGAAATGCTAAAAATGATTTAGGTCAGTTGGCTTATCTTCAAGGGTTTTGGCAATCGTTAATCCAGAATAAAAACTTGGATTTATTTGTTCAATTAGATGACAAACCAGCAACCACAATCAAAACCAATAGTTTTGTCATTGCTAATGCCGCTCCGTTTATCAGTGTTTTAGCACAAGGACAAGGAGAGCCTGATTATCAGGATGGTTTACTGAATATCACTTGGCTTGAAAATGGTAGCTCTTTAGGAGACCAGGTTGTTGATTTAGGTGCACTTATGGCGGCAGGACTTAACTTAATTAATACAGAAAAAACAATCGAAGACATAAACTCTAGCGAAGCTGACAAAAATGGTGAGACTTCAACATCGGAATCAATTAAAACAGCAAGAGTCCAAAAGATCTCAATCAAGGCTGAGGAACCGATAGGGTATGTCGTTGATGGTGAAACTTATGAAGACAAACTCATAAAAATTTCAGTGAGACCTAAGTCTTTAAACGTATTGTTATAAGAAAAAGCTAGAAAAAACTTAACATCATTTGATAAAGCTGCTTCATGTCTATTGGTTTACCTAAATAACCATTAAATCCTGCAGCTTCATATTTGATTTTATCCTCCTCCATTGCGTTGGCCGTTACCGCGATAATGGGGATATTTGGCGCGTCTGCTTTAATTAGTTTACAAGCTGCTACGCCGTCTAATGTCGGCATTTGAATATCCATAAGAATGAGGTCAGGGTGGTATTCAAATGCTCTTTCTACGGCTAACTGGCCATTTTCAACGATTTCAAATTCGCATTTAGTCTTTTCCATGATGGCTTTAAACAATATTTGATTAACTTTATTGTCTTCCGCTAATAACACTCTTTTATTTTTGAAGTTGGGAATTGAGTTTTGTATCGCCACAGCGTCTATATTTTCATCAAGTAATTTTGTCGTCACTAATGGAAGAGAAACAATAAACTCTGTCCCTTTATTTAACTCAGAATAAAACTCTATATCACCATTCATCATTTCAATTAAGGTATTAGTTATAGACATACCCAAACCGGTTCCACCGTACTCACGGGTTGTGGATGAATCTGCTTGTTCAAAACGCTGGAACAATTTACTCGCAGCCGTTTTGTCCATTCCAATACCAGTATCAATGACTCTAAATATTAATGAATATTCAGCGTCCTTAATACTAGAAGACTCAACCCTTATAACTACGCTGCCCTCAGAAGTAAACTTGACGGCATTAGAGACTATATTAGTCATGATCTGTTTTACCCTAACACGATCACCAATGAAGCCTTCTTGATAATCAGGAGCAAACTCTAAAGTTAATCGTATATTTTTTGAGTTAACGAAACTTTGCATTTCACTTACAACTAAACTCGCTATGTCTGAGAATGAAAACGGCACCTCTTCTAACGACAGCATGCCCGCTTCTATTTTCGAAAAATCTAAAATGTCGTTAATAATTGTTAATAAAGAGTGACTCGATAACAATGCCTGATTTATAAGTTTTTGCGCAGGTGGCGACAGTTGTTCATGTTCTAATAATTGTAAAGTGCCTAATATCCCATTCATTGG
>CAWUUQ010000129.1:0-16771 GCA_963925625.1 uncultured Psychrosphaera sp. | reverse complement strand
AAGAACAGGCTCCCGCAACCAATTAGATTAACTACGAAATGCAACCTTCTGCAATACTCAGCACAAACTGATTAATACCCCGAATTAAAACCGACTCGGTTCTTAACTAGTATTTTAGGCTTGCTATATAAGTTTCTATCTCAATTTTTAATTCTGGCCAATGCGCTAGTATGTGTTCTTTTTTAACTTTTCCGCCGCCTCTGTTCTTTTCATATTCTTCACATAACCGCGCCATTAACTTTGCACCAACCATTTTTGACATCGACTTTAGACTGTGCGCATGCCTGATAATGGTATCTTCGTCTACATATCGCATTTCATCTACATAAATTTGGCCTTCGTTACAAAATGATTCTAAGCCATCAATCAAAATAACTTCTGGTAAACCTTCGTAATTTTGTTCTAATTCTTCAACGCAAAATATTTTTTTGGTCATAATGTTTATTTCTTTCGCTGGATTATCGGCTTGGTTAAGATTCCCATCCAAGCGGTTCGCAAGCTTTTACTAAAATGCTCTTTATTCTGGCTACTTATTTTCGAGATAGAATATCTATCAAAGGGTAATTCAGAAATCATCTTTACTCTTTCAAGTAAGGGTTTCCACAAAGGTTCCGCTTTATTCGCAGCTCTAAGTGGTTTTATTGCATAGTTTAAATCATCGATGCAAAGTCTAATTTGTTTTATATCTTCTTTTGCTGTCGGGTATGTTTCTTTTTCTGTTCGATAAAAATGAAAGTGATTTAACTGAAAACATAAATCCTTTAAACGCCTATCTAACTGATGGTGTCCGGTAGTAGCATCTGACGGCCATTGTATAAATGCTTTTGGGGTCTCATTTGATTTTTCATCAAACGTCGGTCTTTTAGGTGCCGTAGAACTAGGACCCGTATTCTTTACTACCGCTGAATGTGTTTTTACAACTTTGGGCGGCGCCGCAGCGATTAATTTCTTATCTATTTCTTGAAAATGTTCTGGCGGTTTTATCTTTGGTTTCTTTTGTAAATGAGCTTCAACTTTTTTTCTTAATTCAAGGGCAACGATTGGTTTTGCGATTATATCGTTTACCTGAAAAAGTAAACATTCTTTCACTGCTTCTTTATAGGTATTTCCAGAAAATATTAAAATAGGAATGTCATGATCTCCCTTCCCTTCACCTTTTCTAATTTGTTTCACGATATCAAGACCTGAACCATCTGGTAAGTTCAAATCTATAATTGCCAATGAAATTGGAAAACGCCCTAAAGCAGCTTCCGCTGTGTTGACTCGTGATGCCGTATGACATTCTGTATTCATAACAGTTCTTAATGTTTCATTTAAAAACTGGCGCATTAAATTAACATCTTCGACTAGTAATATGTGGTTAGTTAACTGTGGGCCACCTTTTGCAGAAGTCTGCACGCTCATAAATTCTCCACCAAGTATTCGACGCCTTTTACAGCGATTACAAAGGTAAATAAATTAGTTACTTACCAATATACTATTTATAGTCTATAAATTAGTTAATTACCTGATAATCATTAAACTTTAGAAAAAAAATTAAAATATGAACCAAAAAGTATGGATACCTTATTTCTACACATCAATTTACCTCCTTTCAGGTTTACTGTTAGATCTATTTTCCGATTTAGGAATAGCGATTGGGTTTTTATATACGCTCGTTTTATTAACATGTACAAAAAGCAACGATAAAAAATTGTTGTTGTTTGCAACTAGCCTCAGTATTTTGTTTATTATTATAGGTTCAATTTTCGCAGTACAGCCCAGTCTCTCGGCACTCGTTGAGGTCGACTTTACGAACCGCGTTTTGTCTATTGTTACCATTATGGTTTCTTGGTATTTATGTACACAGTTTCAGAGTATCAAACTCAGTTTAGCTAGGCAAAAAGACCACATTCAAAAGATTGTTTCATCCGCGCATTTAGGTGTTTTAACGTTTGATAGCGCTCATGATCAAGTTACGTTAAGCTCAGAGGCTTCTTCTATTCTAGAGTTAAACAGTCACATACTAACGTTTGAACATTTTTTATCA
Organism: uncultured Psychrosphaera sp.; assembly: GCA_963925625.1. GTDB lineage: Bacteria > Pseudomonadota > Gammaproteobacteria > Enterobacterales > Alteromonadaceae > Psychrosphaera. The sequence goes on along the minus strand of CAWUUQ010000129.1, from coordinate 14,742 downwards.
CTATTTGACCCTAGCCTTAAAAACGAAATTAGAACCCTAATCGAAAGCAACGAAACAACAGAGGAAATCTCATTAAAACCTCACTCTATTGATGTTTACTCTACTGATAATTCCTATAAGAAATCCTGGTATAAAATAGCGGTTTTAGGTCACCTCACGAAACATGGACCTACGTTATCGATACAATCATTAAATACTGAAAAAGAAATAGAAATTGCCATTCAGAATCAAGACAAAAAGTTTATCCAATTAGCAAATAGCTTACCTGTATTTATCTCCGTTTTTACTGAAACTGGACAGGTCGAATATATCAGCAACAATTTAATCGAATTCTGCGGTGAACCTTTTGATGTACTTAAGGACCATTGGGCTTCTAGAGTTCATGATGATGATAGAGAAGAATTTATAAACGACTGGAACAAAGCGCTCCAGTTAAAAAATAGCGTTGTTCTAAATTATCGATATCAAAAAAGAGATGGAAAATATCATTATTTTGTTACCCATTGTAAACCCGTTCAAAACGACAGCGACGGTTCCGTCCGTTGGTATGGCGCTACCTTTGACAATAGTAATAATGAAAACCTTAAAGTTGAAAATGAAAAACTATTGGCCAAATTTCAGGGACTATTGCAAGGTATGGAAGACGGTTTTATTAGCCTAGACCGTGAGTTAAGAATTGAATACGTTAACTTTAGAGCCGAAATTTTAATAGAATTACCAATGAAGTGCACCGGCAGTCACGCTGTTGAAACAAGTCTGTTTTTTGAAATAGACGATATTATGACAGGTATGAACAATGTAATTCGTACAAAACAAACTGAAATAATAGAATGTGTTTTTAAAAATTCACAGTACTTTGTTCGTATCCATGCCACTTCTTCGGGAATTAGTCTTTATATACAGGATATTACAGCAGAAAAAGCTTCAAGAAATGAACTTAGCCTACTTAGAAATGCCATCGACAAGGCCAATGATGTTGTTTTAATAACAACGGCAGATTTAGACAAACCCGGGCCAATTGTTGTTTATGCAAATGATGCTTTTGAGCGGGTCACTGGTTATTCTAAAGAGGATATAATCGGACGCAGCCCCCGGCTGCTGCAAGGAATAGACACAGAAGATAATAGATTACAAGAAATAAAAAGTTCCTTAAAAGCGGACAGCCCAATTAGGATATTATTAACAAATTACACAAAAGCCGGTGAGCCGTACCATAATGAAGTAGATATCTCACCCATAAAAGATCTAAAAGGCGTGACAACTCATTTTGTTGCGATAGAACGTGATATTAGCGATCAAAAAGAACAAGAGAAATTAGCATTCAGAGCTCACAAAATGGACTCTATTGGTCTTGTTACCGGAGGTGTGGCCCATGACTTTAACAATCTTTTAACTATAATATTAGGTAACTGCGAAATACTAGAAAGCCAACTCGACCCAGAAAACATTAAAAATTGTTTACAATATATTTCAGCTATAAATGACGCGACAAGACAAGGTGTTTCTCTAACTAGAAGCCTATTAAAGTTTTCGAAAAGACAACCTTTTAGCCAATCATTTGTTGACCTTGATAAAATATTAAGCTCTATCTCAACATTAATCATTACAGCGCTCGGCGCTCAAATTAATTTTGAGATTATAGACAAATGTAAATCTCGCCACATTCACGGCGACCTAGCGCAAATCGAAAGTCTCTTTTTGAATATGGCTATTAATGCAAGAGACGCAATGGCAGGAATGACCGAAAACAGTTCATTCAAAATAATCATTAATGACGCGGAAATTACCGATGGCCCATTAGCTCAATTTTTAAAACCGGGTAACTATGTAAAGGTTCAGTTTAAAGATTCAGGCAAAGGAATCCCAGAAGACATAATAGATAAAATATTTGACCCATTCTTCAGTACTAAGGCATTAACTAAAGGAACTGGGCTTGGATTGAGTATGATTTATAGCTATATAGAGCAAAGTGGCGGATACATTACTGTTTCTTCTCAACCTAATGTAGGCACCTGCTTTGATGTTTACCTGCCTATTTGTGTGGATGAAAAGCTAGCTATTGAAAGTCAAGAAGTTGCACCAATAAAAATCATTGATAATAGTCTATTTAAAGACAAACTTGTTTTAATTACTGAAGACACGGAAATGGTCGCTAAAATAGCTGACCATATATTAACGAATATGGGCTTCAAAACCATCATTGCGAAAGATGCTAATGAAGCGCTTAAATTATATGAACAAAACCCGAACATTGATCTACTTTTTACTGACGTCATTTTACCTAATGGGATGGATGGAAAGCAGTTAGCTGACAAAGTAAGAGAACATACCCCTAAACTGCCAATTATTTTTACGTCAGGGTTCACCGACGGCAAATTGCAACACGATGATTTTCAGGAGACTGCAACAGGTTTTTTACAAAAACCTTACACAAAAAGAGATCTAGAGGAAAAAGTAAACTCAATTCTTGGTTGAACAATAATTATTTATGCCATCGTTATCTAACGTTTACTGTTTGGTATTCACCGCAATTTCTTATTAGCTCTATAAATACTAAGTTAGACTCTGCAGTTATAAGAAAATGAAATTCATTTCAGAAAAATAATAACTAAAACTGAGGCTTTAATGAATAACGGTTTTAAGATTCATGTATCAACAGCGATCCTGGGCTTGTCCCTTCTATCTTTTTCTGGTTTTGTAAGTGCATCTGATATTGACGTCGATAGTATTAATATAAAACCAGCTCAAATCCCTAGAATTAACCAAGATGTTGAAATTGATGGGGTTATAGATGAAGATGTTTGGAAGAAAGCAAAAAAGTTTAAAATCAATAACATAACCTATCCGCAAGAAAACATACCATCGCCTGTAAAAACAGAAGCATTGATGATGGAAGATGGCGAGGTACTTTATGTTGCTTTTAGAGCTTATGATCCTGATCCAAGTCAAATTAGAGCATTTTTAAGTGACCGAGATAAAAACTGGAATGATGACTTAGTCGGACTTAAAATCGATAGTTTTAACGACGATACGCTTGCCTATCAATTTTTTATTAATCCTTTAGGAACACAGTCAGACTCAATTGAAAATGAACTTACTGGAAGGGAAAGCGCTTCTTGGAATGGGATTTGGGATGCTGCTGGCAATATTACCGATTTTGGCTATGTTGTAGAAGTTGCCATACCATTACGAATTCTTAACTTTAATGACCGACTTGATATTCAGCAGTGGGGATTTGAGTTAGTTCGTTTTTATCCTCGAGATGAGAGATTAAGAATATCAAATGCCAAAATGGATCAAGGTAATAATTGCTGGGTTTGCCAAATGCCGACAATTGAAGGCTTTGCAGGTGCTAAACAAGGTAAAAACTTCACCCTTGTACCAGCTTTAGTAAGCGGTATAAACGAAGAGCGATCAATCGTTACTGATAATGGCGAAGTAGTTACTTCGGAATGGGACGATACCTCTACAACGGAAATTGGGTTAGACGTAAAATGGGGAATCACTCCTGACGTCACTCTAAATGCAACCTTAAATCCTGACTTCTCACAAGTAGAGGCTGATTCTGGTCAGTTGAATGTAAATAACACTTTTGCGCTATTCACCCCTGAGAAACGTTCTTTTTTCTTAGCAAATGAAGATTATTTTACGACGCCCATTAACCTTATATACACAAGAAACATTCAAGACCCAGACTATGGCGCAAAGGTTACCGGAAAAATCGACACACATTCATTTGGTGCTTTTGTAGCAAATGACAAAACGTCACTCTTTTTACTACCTGGTAATTTAGGCTCAAACGTATTTGAAATAGACGAAGAAACGTTTAACGGTGCATTCCGATATAACTATACGGCCTCAGACTCTACTAATGTTGGCGCAACAACGACCATTAGAAAAAATGATTCTTATCATAATTACCTAACAAGTATTGATACACGCTATCAACCTGATGAAAACAACCGCGTTGATTTTCAATTTATGACGTCTGATACCTATTTAGCCGATGAGTTTGTTGCTGACATTCGCGACTCTGGCAGTTATAGCGCTGAACAATCAATACGCGCAAACGATATAAACGGCTCTGATCATGCTTATAGAATAAACTACAACCATTCAAACCGTGACTGGTTCTTTAGAGCTACTCATATGAGTATCGGAGAAGCGTTTAGGGCCGATCTAGCTTTTTTTAATAATACAGATGAAACTAAAAACGTAATTGGTGCTGGACGTATCTGGCGTGGTGATGATTCAAACTGGTGGACTCGTATGCAACTTGCTGGCGACGTAGATTGGACAAAAAACCAAAACGGCGAAATCATAGAGCAAGAACAAGAGTTATTCTTAAATATAAATGGTCCCCTTCAGTCTTTTATACGTAACGGCATCGTATCAAGACAAAAGGTCGGTAACCGAATTGATACAAGCACTTTAGCGATAGATGGAAACACTGAAAAATTTAATGAAATTGATTTTCGTTCATGGATTGAATTTAAACCAACCTCTCATATTTGGGTTGGCAATATGTTTAGTATCGGTAAAGGAATTGACTATAGTCATTCGCGACTAAGCGATAAAGTATCTTGGGGTCCGAGAGTGACTTGGCACCTAAATCGTCATTTAGAAACACGATTATCTTACCGTTACTCAAACATGGAACACAACGGCAAAGAGATTTTTACAGCCAACCTCATTGATATGCGTATTAGTTATCAATTTTCAATACGAAGTTTCCTAAGGCTATCGGTTGTAGGGTATGACATAAGCAGAGCGTTAGAGAACTATAACGAAGATATCCGTGATGACTTTAATGAAAAGTACCGCAGCGTTTCAACTCAGCTGTTATTTTCTTACAAGGTAAATCCTAAAACACTATTTTTTGTTGGATACTCTGACGGAGGTTATCAAGATGATGACCTTTCAAAAGTGACTAAAAATAGCCGAAGTATATTTCTAAAAATGAGTTATGCTTGGATGATGTAATCTAAGTTTATTGTAAAGCCCTCTTTCTATAAGCCCGCTGATGATTAACAAGCGGGCTTTTTTATGTAATTCTTATATGTGTTTTTAGTTTTTAGTTGATTAAGCTAAGCGGGTTTAGTCTCTACTACTCCGTCTTGAGATTGATTGTCTGCAACAAACTTTAGTAACGACGGAAATACTGAAAAATCGAATAACGATCTGAAACTTGCCCATTCAATTAAAACTAATAAACTGATGGCTACATAATTCCAATCGTTTAATTCACCGGCTTCCAACTTTTTGTCAAAGTAACTGAAAGTTGTCTGACAACGTTCTCGTTGAATATTAAAATACATTTTATCTGCAGTTGTATCGACACAAGAGCGCGTTAAAATCATGATATTTACTAATGAATCATTACAGCTATTAATTAGTGCTAAATCATTCTTTTCTTTCCAGTTAAGTGGAGTATGTGCTAGTTTTTCAGAAATATAATCAAATGCTAAGCCTGAGTCTAATAGCAGAGGTAAGTCAGGATTGTTTAGATCTTTAAACATTGGGATTTTTAATGTTGGATTTATAAATTTTAACTTTTCTCGAGTTTCATCAAAAATGTTTACATTTTCAAATTCATAGTCGGTGTTAGCCAAAAGAATTCGTAATCGTCGTACATAAGGAGATGTAACAGATCCAAAGATTTTCATGTGTGGTCCTTTCTGTTTAAACTTATTAGATTATATAGTTAGTTATTATTCTTCTTTAAAACCAAATGAATATAGCGGCTTATTTGGTTAAACGGAGCTTGCTGACTATATTCTAGTTCCATTGCCAATATGTTAGGTAAGTCACTCTGCCATTTATCAATATCCCGCATATAGTCATGAAAGCAACGGACTCCAGATTGTATCAAAATCTCAAGGTTATCCCGAACAAGCCACTCTTTTACTTCGTCAAAATGTAATGATGACTGAGGATTAAGTTTAACTACCTTTTTAGCTTTCATTCCCGCTTTAATATAATCAAAATTGCCATAAACAAGATTACTTAATATTTGTCCCGCTTTATTGTAAAACATAAATGAAATGGCACCGTCATCTTTACACATATCTTGCAGTACTTTAAAAGCTTGCTCTGGTTTTTCCAACCATTCAAATACTGCATGACATAAAACTAAGTCAAACTGTTTATTCAATTGTTCAGGCAAGTCATGTACTGAGTGTTTGCCAAATGTTACATTGCAAATGCCCTGCTCCTCAGCCGCTTTCATAGCTAAAGAAAGCATTTCATCTGATATATCTGTTAGGGTAACGTCATGGCCCTGCTTAGCCAACTGCAATGCCACCTGACCTTGTCCACCACCTATATCTAGAATCCTTAAATTAGACTTTTGACCAATAAGTGCCCGCAAGTCTCTCATTAAAACAGCTTCTCTTATCACACCTTTACTAGTGCCATAAATATTGTTCTTAAATGTACTTTTTCTATCGTCAAAGTTTTGATCACTAATGGTCATAGTTGTCTCTAAGGCACAAAAATTTATACCGGGTTATGGATATCTACAAATTGAACGTTTAATCCAAACTGTGATGCTAAGTGTTCACCAACGGCTTTTACCCCATAACGTTCTGTCGCATGATGACCCGCTGCAAAAAAGTCGATTTTTAGCTCTCTAGAGCTGTGAATAGTTTGTTCCGACGCTTCGCCTGTAATAAAGGCATCGATTCCGTAACTAGCGACTTCATCAATATAGCCTTGACCGCCACCTGTGCACCACGCCACTGTTGTAATCGGCTTTAGAGTTGTAGCACTGATCAAAGGCTCACGTTGTAGATTTAGTTTTAGCAACTTACCTAATTTGTCCGCCATAAGGGGATTCGAAAACTCGCCAGTCATGATAATTCCTTCCGGTTTAATTCCTTCAAGAGAACGGATGTTTTGTATACCTAACCGTTGTCCCAATTGAATGTTATTACCGAACTCATGATGAACATCAATGGGTAAATGGTAGCTAATGAGATTTATGTCATGTTTTAATAACTTAGCAATTCTATTCTTCTTCATACCGACTATAGGTTCAGCTTCACCTTTCCAGAAATAACCGTGGTGAACAATAATAGTATCAGCACCTTGTTCTATGGCAGCGTCGATTAGCGCTTCAGAAGCTGTTACTCCCGTTACGATAGATGTAACCAATTCACTCCCTTCAACTTGTAATCCATTCGGACAATAGTCTTTAGTTGATTGTGATGATAATAAGGTATCTAGGTATTGGACCAAGTCGTTACGATTCATTTTAATTACCGCTGCGTTATGTGAATTGAATTAACGTTAGTTTACTGTTTTTTTTATTAAATGGCATGTAATCCCAACGCGATATTAGGTTGTAGCGATTATATGACACTAGATTTACTCTAATTTGGCCATTAAGTTGAATTTATATAAGAAAGTTTGTATAAATAAACTTCATCTTTTTATAATTAAACTTTTAGGTAAAAATAATGAGCAAACTAGACAAAGATCAAGTCTTGTCTAACTTCACTGAAGCTTACAAAGCAAAAAATGGCAGCGAGCCAACGGTTGAAGTTAAAAGTGGCTGGTATAGCATCGATGGTGGAAAAAATGTACGTTTAGCAACCATTGAAGAGATGACGCAAGAATTAACGGGTGGTTCAAAACCTGCTGCTGAAGCAAAACCAGTTAAAGCTACGCCTACTAAGGCCAAGCCGGCTGCGAAAAAAGCAACTAAAGCGGCACCAAAAGCACCAGCGGTTAAAACTTTAGGTTACTCTGTCTCTAAAAAAGGCGACGGATATAACCCTGCTAACTTCTGGTTAGATTACCTAGCATCTTTAGGTACAGATAGTCGTACACCACAAGGCTTCTATTAATAGAACCATTTAAGCATAAAGACAAAAACCAGCTCATTGAGCTGGTTTTTTCATTTACAAATCTTACTTATTAACCTATTTAGCGTCTTTAACTAATTTGGCCGTGCCTACTTCAACACGTGCTTTAAGCTTCTGGCCTGGTCTAAAAGTTACTACTCTTCTGGCAGAGATAAGAATATCTTCACCAGTTTTTGGGTTGCGACCTGGACGAGATTTTTTCTCTCGAAGCTCAAAGTTACCAAAGCCAGATAGCTTTACTTGCTGTCCACTTTCCAACGTTTCTCGAATCTTTTCAAAAAAGTCTTCTACCAAACCTTTTGAGTCAGCCTTATTAAGGCCCACTTTTTCAAACAAATGTTCTGCTATTTCTGCTTTGGTTAATGCCATAGTTCTATTGCCTTAGCGTCGCGTCAAATTTTTCAGTTAACATATTCACTACTTGATCAATTTTAGTACTAATATTCTGTTCTTCCAATGTTTTTTCAACATCTTGCAGTACTAATGAGATTGCCAAGCTTTTTTCACCGTGTTCAATTCCTTCTCCACGGTACACATCGAATAAGTTTAGGTCAACCAATTGATTTCCGCCAATATTTTTGATTTCTTTTAGTAAGTTGCCCGCATTTACCGACTCTTTAACTACAACAGCAATGTCACGTCGATTAGATGGGTACTTAGAAACCGGTTTTGCTGACGGTAAAGTTCTAGTTTGTATTTCACTTAATATAAGCTCAAATACAAAAGTTTTGCCATTTAATCCTAGGGTTTTTTCTATTGACGGGTGAACGGCACCAACATAACCTATAACCTTACCAGCACGAAGTATTTGTGCCGACTGACCAGGGTGTAAAGCTGCAACATTGCGATCATTGGCTGGCATTGGTGCAAACTCTATATTCAAAGAGTCGCTACATTTAGCTAATATTGCTTCTACATCGCCTTTGATGTCATAAAAGTCGACGGCACGCGGATTACCATCCCAATGTTCGCCATTGTATGTGCCTGTAATAGCACCGGCTAACATAGCTTCTTGGCGTATATCCATTTCTGCAGACGTATCAGGAACAAAACGTAATCCAGATTCAAATAAACGAACACGGCTTTGTTGACGTTTTTGATTATGCACTACCGCAGGCAGTAGGCCTGACCATAAACTCAAACGCATTACTGACATATCAGCTGAAATTGGGTGGGGTAAAACTAACCCGTTTTCTGCTGGGAACAATGCATTTTGAACTTTAGGATCTACAAAGCTGTATGTAATAGCCTCTTGATAACCTAAATCGACTAACGTTGAAGCAAAGTTAGGACGCGTTAAACTGTTTTCCGGGTGACTAGGCATTTTTAATGAAGCGACTGGTGCAATATTTGGAATATTGTTATAGCCGTATACACGTGCAACTTCTTCAATTAAATCTTCTTCAATATTGATATCAAAACGGAAGCTTGGTGAAATTGCCGACCACATATTATTTTCAAATGTTACGTCAAGACCAAGACGTGTCAGAATTGTCGTCACTTCTTCATCGCTAATAACATGACCTAGAACACGATCAAGACGTTCACGTCTTAATGATACCGGTGTTTCTTTAGGCAAATCAGCTTCGCTAACCGCTTCAACAACAGGACCGGCCTCACCACCTGCGATTTCTAGAATGAGTGCTGTGGCACGCTCCATTGCAGTTTGCTGTAATTTATAGTCGACACCTCGTTCATAACGGTGAGACGCATCAGTGTGCAAACCATAACGACGTGCTGTGCCGGCCATTGATACCGGTGAGAAAAAAGCACTTTCTAAAAGTACGTCATTCGTTTCATTTGTAACGCCAGAATGCAAACCACCAAACACGCCGGCAATCGCCATTGGTTTATTATGATCTGCGATGACTAGGGTATTAACGTCTAACTCTATTTCTGTTTCGTCTAATAAAGTGAGTTTTTCACCTGCCTTTGCGTTGCGAACTTTGATTCCACCTTCAATTTTATCCAAATCAAAAGCATGCATAGGGTGACCTAATTCGATCAATACAAAGTTAGTGACGTCTACAATCGGATCAATAGAACGAATGTTACTGCGACGAAGTTTCTCAACCATCCATAACGGCGTAGTCGCATCAAGGTTAATTCCTTTAATAACACGGCCTAAATAACGTGGACACGCTTCACTATTTTCTAATTCAATTGTTACTTTGGTATCAATCGTAGAAGCAACAGGCGATACGTTAAGTGCTTTAACATCAGCGTTATTTAATACACCAACTTCACGAGCAACACCAATGACGCCCAAACAATCACTGCGATTTGGCGTTAAATCGATTTCGATAATTTGATCGTTTAAGTTTAAATATTCGCGAACGTCCTGGCCTAATGGCGCATCTAAAGGTAGTTCTAAAATACCGTCTGAATCGTCCGCCATGCCAAGTTCTGACCATGAACACAACATACCAAACGACGGTTGACCACGTAACTTAGCTTTTTTAATTTTAAAGTCGCCTGGCAGTACCGCGCCAACCATAGCAACGGCAACTTTTAAACCAAGGCGACAATTTTTTGCACCACATACGATATCGATTAATTCGCCATCGCCCGCAGGGCCAACATTTATTTTTGTGATTTGTAACTTATCAGCTTCAGGGTGCTTACCACATTCAACCACCTCACCAACAACTACGCCGGTAAATTCTGCGGCTGCTGGCTCTACGCCGTCAACTTCTAAGCCTGCCATAGAAAGTTGTTCGCTCAAGTCATTGGTTGAAATATTTGGGTTCACCCACTCACGTAACCATTGTTCACTAAATTTCATTGGATGAATTCCTATTTAAACTGCTTTAAGAAACGAAGATCGTTTTCGAAGAAAGAACGTAAGTCATTTACGCCATAACGCAACATAGTTAGTCGCTCAACTCCCATGCCAAAGGCAAAACCGGTATATTCTTCTGGGTCAATACCTACTGAACGCAATACATTTGGGTGAACCATGCCACAACCAAGTACTTCCAACCATTTACCATTTTTGCCCATTACATCCACTTCAGCGGAAGGTTCTGTGAATGGGAAATAAGAAGGACGGAAACGGATCTGTAAGTCTTCTTCAAAAAACTGGTGTAAGAAGTCATGCAAAATACCTTTCAGCTCAGCAAAACTTACATTTTTATCGACCATTAAACCTTCAACCTGATGGAACATAGGTGTATGAGTTTGGTCATAGTCATTTCGGTAAACACGACCAGGAGAAATGATACGCAATGGTGGCTGTTCCGTTTCCATTGTTCTAATCTGAACACCTGATGTTTGTGTACGTAATACTGTGTCAGCGTTGAAATAGAACGTATCGTGATCTGCTCTTGCAGGGTGATGTTCAGGAATGTTTAACGCGTCAAAGTTATGAAAGCCGTCTTCAACTTCTGGACCTTGTTTTACTTCAAAACCTAAGTCTCCAAAAAACTGTTGGATACGTTCAATGGTACGATTCACTGGGTGGATATTACCCGCTTCAATGCCACGACCTGCTAATGTTACATCAATCGTCTCTGAGGCTAGTTTTGCATTAAGCGCTTCAGCTTGTAATGTTTCACGACGAACCGTCAATGCTTTTTGTACGTCACCTTTGGCAACGTTGATCGCTTGGCCAGCTTCTTTGCGCTGTTCATGATCCATTTTTCCTAAGCCTTTCAGCAAATCTGTGATTTTGCCTTTTTTACCTAGGAATTCGACGCGAACTTCTTCTAAACTTGCAATGTTATTTGCATTGTTGATGGCTTCTTGAGCCAAGCCAACGATTTCTTCTAAATTCATGGAACACTCTTTTCAGTCTTTGACGTTCAGGTGAGGATTGATCTTACTTTTCAAGCCTTAATTTTTAGCCGTAAATAGTATCGTAAATTTAGGTAAGATTTTAGTTCTATTTGGCTAATTTTGTAGGAAATTTTAAAATAGTATGTGGTTTTTTTTCAAACAGGTATGCGGTGGCTAAATTCCGAGCACTTCTTTAACAAAAGGTACTGTTACTACACGCTTCAAGGTAACGCTTTGCCTGGCCATTGTATCTAAGGCTTGCATAAGAAATATCATATTTCGCGGTAATCGATTGATCATAAACTTGGCAACATCTTCAGTAACTTCAAACTCCATCAAATGTGCATGTTGAATGATAGCTTTAATCTTTAATGCTTCTGGGAGTTCAAGTAATTGGAATAACGTACACCACTGCAAGCGCGATGCTAGGTCTGGCAACGTTAAATTTAACTTAGTAGGAATGTCATGACCCGCAAATACCACAGTCGCATTGCTTTGCTGCAGTGCATTAAACAGATTAAACAGCGCCGTTTGCCATTCGTCACTTAAGGTTGCTAAATGAATGTTATCAATACAAATAACATCGACGGTTTCTAATCCATCTATTAATTCAGGCTCTGCATTTAAAACCTGCTCCATCGGCAATAAAATACTAGACTTGCCATTAAGATCTGCATGGTGACAGCACGCATTTAACAAATGAGTACAACCAACACCATGCTGTCCCGCTAAAAAATAGGCGTTAAATTCGTCTGACTCTATACCACGTTGTAACTCATTAATGAGTAACCCTGTTAACCCCTCACTTTCTACAAATGAACTAAATGTTTGGGTGCTATTGTAAGTAACAGGCAGTAATAGTTGCATTGTTATTTTAACCACTTGTAGTGAAGTGACGATATTTGTGGAGATTTTTTTATCGATACAGGCTGAGAACCTTGTTGCTTAAGATAATCATCCGTTAGTGATTGTAATTGTTCTTCAACCGATAGTTTTGCAACGGGGACCAATACTTTTTCATCAACTTTTTGGAAAGTGGGTAACAAAGACATTGCTTTGACAACATCGAGCGCTTGCCCAGACAACCAAACGTTAAAAGTAGCGTGATCGGCATTTAAATAAGTCATTGAAACTTTTTTAATCGGCGGCAAGTCAACCAGATACTTTTCAACTTCATGTAAATCTTCCATTGATTTAAGCCCTGTAACATTCATCGTGATAGAGCTTTGTTGGATTTGTTCATTGTCTATTGCATATTGATCAGCAAAGTAGTCGCCCATTGCGTTGATCATTTCTTTTAATACAAAAAATTGATCACCATTAAATTGCCCTTCATATAAAAAGCTGTTGTTCTTAAATAGACTAAAATCAAGCAACCAACCGGTTTTATATTCAGGCTCAGAGAAAGAATCAACATAACGCATACGAGCCATTATAAAGTGTTCAGCGTCATAACGCTCCGTTGCCTTGCTGACAACACCATCAAATTTTGCCCAGATATCAGACGTATATACAGAAGTTAGGTCTTGTTCATCTAAAAGCGGAAGATTGATTGGCAAGCCTCTATTTTCAGCACTTTGTAATAATACTTCTGATAACTGCGTGGCATTTTCACTATTAATGATTTGACGTTGCATGCCCTCTTCCACTACTAACCAAACAGTTGTAAGCGGTCTACGTTGTCCCCAAATTGAGGCACCCACTTTTCGAATTAACGCATCTATTTTTGATTGGTCGAATTTATCTACTAAAAAAGAACGATTTTGATCATCGGTGATAAATGCAAATGACTTGATATAATTAGCAGTATTTACTCTGACTTCATAACTAACCGTATTATTCTCTAAAATCACTCTAGAGCCGGTTACTTTAGTTAGTACTTGTTCAATAGCCCACCGGTGAGCTTTAACACGGGTTTGCTGGGTTTTATCGGTGACAAGAATCTTACCAGTGTATAAGTTTTGAACTTCAACAGAATGGGTCACAAAGGTAAGCAACGCCAAACTTATGAGGAGAAATGCTGAAAATAATCGATTCACAATATAAATCAAAACCACTGGTTAAAAGAATAGGTGCTAATCATACCCAATTCGATCTAACAAAAAAACACATTAGCTAATAAAACATTCACTTGCTTTATACTTTGGGCAAGAACAATATTAGATAAATATGTTATTTTACGACTAAAGCATCACTTTTCGAATTATTTAAAGAGGCCAAGATGTCTGAACCTACAATTTTCGACAAAATAATCAACCGTGAAATTCCAGCCGAAATCATCTATGAAGATGATCTTGTATTGGCTTTTAATGATATTAACCCGCAGGCACCGATTCACTTCTTAGTTATTCCCAAAAAAGCGATTCGAACTACAAACGATATTAACGAATCAAACGCGAGTACCGTTGGTCATATGTATGTTGCAGCTGCAAAAATTGCAGCTGAATTGGGTTTTAGTGAAGATGGTTACCGTTGTGTGATGAACTGCAATGAAGATGGCGGTCAGACGGTATATCATATTCACCTTCATGTGTTAGCAGGCAAAGCATTAGGTTGGCCTCCGTATCAAGAACGTTTAAAGGCCTAACGTGGCAAGAGATTTATGTAATACCTGTAAAAATCCGTTAGTAAGATGTTTGTGCCCGTTCATTAAAAAAGTGGAGCACCAAACTTTTGTTACAATTATTCAATGTGATAAAGAAGGCTCGCACCCTAAAAACACGGCCCGTTTGTTGCCATTGTTATCTGAAAAAATTGAGGTCATACAAGCCATTAATGAAGTTCAAATGGATGCTCTAAAAAGTAAGATCACTCAAGAAATTGATGATCAACAACTGGTAACCATTTTATTTCCGTCGGAACAAGCATTAACAATTAATGAAATCTCTCATTCAAATTTACCCATAAAACACTTAATTGTGATTGACGGTACATGGCGAAAGGCTAAAAAGTTACTTTTAACTGATCCCTTTTTCAGTGCGATTAAGCATGTTTCTTTGTCAAATGAATACACAAGTCGTTATAGTATCCGCAAAACGTCCGTGGAAAATGGACTATCCACATTAGAAGCAATTAAGCATGCCATCGCTGAAATAGA
>CAWUUQ010000128.1:0-22747 GCA_963925625.1 uncultured Psychrosphaera sp. | reverse complement strand
TTACGCTGCGATCAAATAAACCTGTTAATTGATCAAGCTTACGGCTTTCTTCTACTTCTTCAATTTGCTTCTGAAGCTCAGCTGTTTTCTGCTGTGCCTGTTTTAATGCTTTAACTAAAACACGCTGCGCATTTTTCATTGAAGTAGTCACTTTTAACAAACGTTCAATAACTTGCTGAGACATTTCAATATCAGACTTATCTAATAACAATAAACCTTCATCAAGCATAGTGATGTAATTAGACGTATCTTTTTGTGCTTTGGAAGCATGTTTATACGTCGCATCAACTACTGAGTTTACATCTTTAACTAACGCACCATGATTTTCATCAGCAATTAACAAATAGCGTTGAAATAAGGTTTCAAGTAAAAAGGAATCGATAGTACGACCGCCTTTTAGTTCGCTATTTAACGCTAGAATCAAATCGGAATTGTTTTCAGAGACGTATTCGTACACAACGCTATAATTTATAGGACTGGCAGCAAGGCGATATTGCTTCAAAAACCCTAGGGTTTTTTGCAGCTTTTGATCCGCTTGTTCCAAAGTATCCTGATATTTCATTGAGTACAGACTCCGCACAACTGCTTACTTGAATGGTTAAAGTGATTAATTCATTATGATTAAGTTAACACATATTTATACAAAGCATATGTTAATAGGTTAGGGTAGTAAACTAATTTCCTTTTGATTTTAGGTCAAGGAATTACTGCATTAATCATGGTTTAAAGCTAATATTTATTAAGACTGTTTAAAAAGTAACAAAATGACATCAAAAAAAGCACAAAACGAAGATAAAAAATTAATAAAAACAAATTCAATCATCAAGGCTGCTACTGAGTTATTTATTGAAAATAATAATGAATTGCCTACGGTGAACCAGATTGCTGATCGCAGTAATATCGCTAAAGGCACTGTTTATTTATACTTTAAGTCGAAAGAGCATATTTTCTTGTCAATACATCAATTGCTATGGATTGATTGTGTTGCCCGGTTTGAACGCTTTAGTAAAACCAATAGACTGTTAAAGGGTGAAGGCCTCAATGTGCAACCTATCGTATCCTTCTGGTTTGAATATCCTCACTTTAGCCGATTAGTAACGATAAAGGCGGCGCAAATAATGCCTACTTTGTCGGTTGAAGAGATAAATGAAGTGGTTCGGTCTGAAAGTCTAGTTTTACAAGAAAAAAGCAAACAAATGCATGGGCTTATGAAAGAGTCTACGCAGGCATTAGGGCATTGGGTGGATCTCCTAGATCTAAGCATCAAAATGATCCACTTGGTTTGGTTAAAAGAATCCATGTATGACACGATCATTCCCGACAAAAATTCCTTTTCTGCCAAAGTTGAAAGGTTACTTAACCCTATTTGGCATCAACATGTAAAAGAGCTTGAGAGAGCATCGTTTAAACACAAACCATGGCGTCACTTTATGCCATCAACAAACTAGTCAACCCAATGCACATTAAACTTGAATAGCAAATTGGGTTAAATCGAAATTCAAATTTTCAGGTTCAGACTCAGGAAAAGGAAGAGATATGAAGTACGTCATTAGAAAAACTGAACGTTTGTTAAAAATTGCGTTGTTAGCTGTGTTAAGTTTTTGCACTTTTTGTGCGAGTGCGACTGAAAATGTAACTGCAACAATAAATACAGATTCAGAGTTTGCAAATATTGCAGACAATATTTGGGCAGAATACTTATCGTCTAGTCCTATCTCAGCGACATATTCCGGATTAAAAGAAAATGCAGATAAATTGCCAGACCTATCGCCTAATGGCTTCAAAGTTCGAGAGGCTAAGTTATCAAGGTGGATAGCCCTTCTTCAAGAAACGGAGCTTAATAAAACGAAGGGGGCGGGGCTTTCTGAACAAGCTGTCATAAACAGAACCATCCTTTTGCACCGTCTACAAAACGAACTTGATCAAATCAAATATAAAGCGCATTACATGCCATTAACGGCGGAAGGAGGATTTCATACTTCAATGGCCTTTTTACCAAGTGTAACTCAACTTGAATCGGTAAAAGACATTGAAGATTATTTGGCGCGGTTGGCTAATTTCGAAGAATACTTTGAGCAAAATATTTATTGGATGAAAAAAGGTTTAAAAACCAGATTTACTCAACCTAAAGTAGTGTTAAAAGGTTACGAACAAACCATTACAGGGTTAATTTCCGACAATCCTGCAGACAGTGTTTTTTACAAACCGTTTTTACAATCTATGTCTTTTTTAACGGCTAATCAAATTGCAAAGGTTCAGGCTCGCGCAAAAAGTGTAATCGAAACGTCGGTCAATCAGGCATATAAAAACTTTGAAACATTTATGACCACTGAATACATTCCAAATGCTCGTAAGACTATTGGTATCAGCGAAACACCGAATGGCAATGAGTACTATCAAAATCGTTCGATGCATTACACCACGACAGATTTGAGTGCCGACAAAATCCATCAAATTGGACTGCAAGAAGTGGCTCGTATTCGCAGTGAAATGGCTGAAATTATTAAAGCTGTTAAATTTGAGGGTGAATTTAGCGAGTTCTTAGATTTTTTGCGTAGCGATCCACAGTTTTACGCCACATCGGCAAAACAGCTATTAATGGAAGCGAGCTTTATAGCGAAAAAAATGGACGCGCAATTGCCTAAGCTATTCAAAAATTTACCACGCACACCATACGGCGTTGCGCCAGTGCCTGCTCATATCGCACCTAAATATACAACAGGACGCTATATTTCTGCCTCTAAAGACACTGACGCCGGATATTACTGGGTCAATACCTATGCGTTAGACCGCCGCCCATTATATGAATTAGAAGCATTAACATTACATGAAGCCGTTCCGGGTCATCATTTGCAAATATCGCTAACAAAAGAACTGGAGAATACCCCTGAATATCGTTCATCTTATTATATTTCTGCTTTTGGCGAAGGTTGGGGGCTGTATGCAGAGTGGCTTGGATTAGAAGTTGGGTTTTATCAAGACCCTTATTCTAACTTTGGTCGACTGACTTATGAAATGTGGCGTGCTCTTAGGCTTGTTGTTGATACTGGCATGCACATTAAAGGCTGGACTCGTCAGCAGGCGATAGACTACATGACTGAAAACAGCGCATTATCAGCACACAATATTCAAACAGAAGTCGATCGTTATATTTCGTGGCCAGGCCAAGCTCTGTCTTATAAAATAGGCGAACTGATGATCAAAAAATTAAGAAAAGAAGCTGAACAAACGTTGGGCGATAAGTTTAATGTTAGAGAGTTTCATTACCATGTATTGAAAAATGGTTCTGTACCCTTATCTCAGCTTGAAACACAAATTCAACAATACATAAGCGCGAACAAATAATCGGTGAACGACCTAAAAGGAACAGCAGTTTGGTTATAAATAAATTCACGCGATTCTTATGGAGACAGTTTAGTCAAATAACCTGGCCCGCCATTATTACTCTATTGGTCTTGCATGCAGCACTAAGTTGGTTGTTATTGTTATGGGCTGGAGAAGAGTACTTATTAGCATTCCATGAGTTTCTCTATTATTACGTTGTCACCACTAGTACCGTGGGTTATGGCGATTTAAGTCCTGCAAGTGACGCAGGGAAAATGATTGTGGCATTGGTTCAAATTCCCCTCGGTTTAGCCATTTTTGGTGCTTTGTTGGGAAAACTGGGTCAATCAATTAGTAAGGTTTTAAGGAAAGTTATGACGGGCGAAAAAGATTTTAGATATTTAGATACCCATATTTTAATTTTTGGCTGGCATGAAAAGCGCACCAGTAAAATTATTCAACACATTTTGGGCGACAACAAACGCATGCAACGTAAAATATTGTTGTGTGTCACCAAAGATATGGAACATCCATTTTATGACAATAGCATGGTCGAGTTTGCCAAATTAAAATCGTTCACCGACGATGAAGAACTCAAGCGAGTGGCCGCAGACGAAGCTGACCGCGTAATAGTTGATTGTGACAACGACGACAAAACGTTTACCTGTGCATTAAAGTTAAGCAAAATTGTCGCGAGTGATTGCCATATTACCGCTTACTTTGACGAAGAAGAAAAAGCTGTAATGTTAAATAACTATACAACAAACGTTGAAGCAAGCTATTCAAAAGCCGCAGAAATACTGGTTCGTTCTATGCAAGACCCTGGCAGCAGCAAATTACAGGAAGAGCTTATGTCTACCTTGCAGGGCGAAACGCAATTTTCAACTGAGATACCGGCAAATGTACCAAGTAGCCAATTTGGCGAACTGTTCTATTATTTTAAACAAAAGCACGATGCTATTTTGTTAGCAGTCGCCAAAGATCGTATCGGTTTGGATATGAAATTAAACCCTGACAATGATTTTGAAGTGAAGCCTGGCTACATACTTCATTACGTGTCAAAACAACGTTTAATGCCAAATGAAATCAATTGGCAAGCAGCGAGTGAATATACAAACAAAGGCATAAAATGAGCAAAGTTCTAGACGATTTATTGGGTTATCTTTCTTTAGAAAAAATAGAAGAAGGCTTATTCAGAGGCCAAAGCCAAAACTTAGGTTTTGGGCGTGTATTTGGAGGCCAAGTTATTGGTCAGGCATTAAGCGCTGCAAAAGAAACAGTGAAAGGTCGTTATGTACATTCCTTTCACAGCTATTTTTTACGTCCGGGCGATGACAAAAAACCAATAGTCTACGACGTAGAAAGCATTCGTGATGGCCGTTCATTTAGCACACGTCGTGTTCGTGCAATGCAATACGGTAAGCCTATATTTTATTTAACAGCATCGTTTCAAACGGATGAAATTGGTTATGAACACAGCCCAACGATGCCAGATGTGCCGGGGCCTGAAGGTTTAATGTCGGAGCATGATTTTTTCCAAGAAAACATCAATAAAATTCCTGAGCACCTACGCTCAATTATTGCAGGTGAAAAGCCAATCGAAATCAGACATGTGCAATTAAACGACCCGTTTTCACCGAAAAAGATGCCAGCGCGACGACAAGTATGGATTAAATCAAATGGTAACTTGCCGAATGATGAGCGCATTCACCGTTATTTATTGGCTTACGCATCAGACTTTAACTTTTTACCTACGGCGTTATTTCCGCACGGCCGCAGTCACATTTTAAAAGACATGCAAGTAGCGACGTTAGATCATTCAATGTGGTTCCATCGCCCAGTTAAAATGGACGAATGGATGTTGTTTGATATGGATAGTACAAGCGCTAGTGGCGGTAGAGGTTTGGTGAAAGGTCAGTTCTTTAATCAAAAAGGCGAGCTAGTCGCCTCTGCGATGCAAGAAGGAGTAATTCGGGATTATCAAGCCTTTCCGAAAGACTAACCTAAAGAGTGCAAGGATTGTAAAATATCCGAGTCTAACAATGAGCTAATGTGTTCAGCCGTTTGAATTCCTTCTTCGGTTAAATGCATTAGCCCTGCCTCATCAGAGCGAACTAACTTTTGCTCTTTAATCGACGTTACAAAACTCGAAATTATCTTCTTGTCGAAGTACTCAGGCGCTTTGATGTCATGCAGTGTTAATAATCGTTTAGCCAACTTCATACAATCACTTTCTAATTCACCACGTTGTATGCCGTGCACTTGTTTTATTCGGTTAAATGCCAGTGCATAACGTTGTAGAGTATCTTTCATGATCTTCGCTAATAAGTTCAATTGCAATGCACCCATACTGGTACGGTCGATGATTGATAACTGGCCATCAACTTCTTTAACAATATGTTGTTCTTTAAAGTAATTCACAATCTGTTGTACATAAGCCGGAATGTCGTCGGTGGTGATGAACATTTCATTTTTTAATAAAGGTAAAATGTCTTCAACCTTCTTCTGGATTGTTTCGATTGATGTAGTGTGACTATGTGTAAGTTCGGCAGCAACAATTGCTGGTACTGCAAATAAGTGAACAACATTGTTTCGATAATAACTCATCAAGATTGCGTTTTTGTCGTCTAGTTTTATGATCGTTCCGTATTCATCACTATCTGAATCGACTTTTTCTAACAGGATAGCTTCATCAATAATGTCAGAGGCACTTTCTGAAGGCGTTTTGATCAAGTCTGAATAAGGAACTTTAGTTTGTAGACCAATATAAAACTCAATCAATGACTCCATTTCAACACGAGGCAAAGCATGATTGTCTGACGTTAGAAGGGCAAGCGCCGATAGGTTTACCGTATTAAGCACAGCAGCATCATTGATTGAACTCATGACTTTATTCGCAGCATGATTCACCACTGGCGTTAACCAGCTTGGTTTAACAACATCAGTAGGGTCTATTAGAGAACGCCAATCAGGTGCTTGCTCATTTAGAATTTGGTTAAGGCTAATTGGTTCACCAAAGTTAACGTCGCCGTGACCGTAGTTTTTAAGGTTTTTAAGCGCTTTAAAAATGCCTAAAAACGACTCACTTTCTTTACTCTGGCCTTTTAACTCTTTTAAATATGTATTTACTTCCATTACATGTTCATAACCAATATAGACAGGAACCAGTGTAATTGGGCGCTCTATGCCACGTAACATAGACTGGATGGTCATTGCTAACATACCTGTTTTAGGCGCTAACAAACGGCCCGTTCTTGAACGACCGCCTTCCGTATAATATTTAACGGGATAACCTTTAATAAACAGTTGTGATAAATATTCTCTGAACACCGCTGAATAAAGTTTATTGCCTTTAAAGCTTCGTCTTAAGAAAAAAGCGCCCGCCTTTCTAAAGATTGGGCCGGCAGGCCAGAAATTTAAATTAATGCCGGCCGCAATGTGTGGAGGTACAAGGCCTTCTTGATAAATTACGTAGGTAAGTAATAAATAATCCATATGGCTTCGATGACAAGGCACATAGACAATTTCATGACCCTTTTGGGCTAAGTCTCTTAACTTGTCTGCGTTGTGGACACGAATTCCGTTATAAATTTTATTCCAAACCCAAGTTAAAATTCGAGATGCATAACGAACATACGCTTCGTTATAATCACCAGCGATTTCGTTTAACAACTTTTTCGCATTTTGTTTAGCTTCGGCTAATGAGATGTTTTTTGAATCCATCTCTTCTTGTAATGCTTTTTTCAAAGCTGGACTTGCGAGTATGCTATTAAAGAAGGCTTGGCGTTGCATCATCTTCGGGCCAGTAGCAACAATACGCTGACGTTCGAAATGAATTCGAGCGACTCTTAAAAGTTTATGCGCTGTATCTTCCGATGTACCAAAGTCATCAACCATTTTTTGTAATGACACGGGTTTGCTAATGCGAACAAAGCTGCTGCGTCCATATAATAGAACAATCATCAGCTTTCTAAATGGCGTTGCTTGTATGGTTTGTGTAATTAAGTCTCTAATGCGCGGTTTATTTTGAGTTTCTTTGACTTTACCAGGAGCACGCCCCCAACAAATCATTACCGGCACAAATTGAATATCTTCACCAGTTTGCTCTACCAGCTCTAACATTTTTTTACCCAGCTTCATGGTTTTCTGAGCGTGTTGAGCCTCATCAAACAAAATAGATCGCACTGGTTTTACGCCAAGTGTTTTTCTAACTTTAAGGCCTTGCACTTCTATTTGTCCAAAAGGGGACGGAATGTTGAGCTTTTTAGCGGCCTGATAAAGCGCTAATTTGTCAGTATAGGAATCAGTCACTAAAACATAAGCAACGGGTTTACTGCTATCTATCCCTTGTTCGTTATGTTGATCATCAGCGACAAGCTGAGTGCGGATAAACGGACGAGTGAGCCAGTACATCAAAATATTCAAAATGGACATAAAAACCTTAATTCAAATCATCAATAAAAAGAAAGCAACGCGCGATTTTAACAAAGCTCAGCAAAAAACCCATCATTCTTATTAATTTTATGTTGCACATGATTAAGGCCTGTATATACTAACAGTTATGTTACTGTATGGAAAAACAGATGATGCGCCCATTAACAGCAAGACAATCAGAAATACTAGACTTAATTAGAGCTTCAATAACGACCACTGGAATGCCGCCAACTCGAGCGGAAATTGCCAATCAGTTAGGATTTCGCTCTGCAAATGCTGCTGAAGATCATTTAAAAGCCCTAGCGAAAAAAGGCTTCATTGAGATGTTACCAGGCACGTCTCGTGGCATTCGGTTAACGGAAGAAATTGTTGAAGAAGTGATGGGTTTACCGCTTATTGGTAAGGTCGCTGCGGGTTCTCCAATATTAGCGATGGAACATGTTGACCGTCATGTGAGTATTGATCCGGCAATGTTTTCGCCAATGGCTGACTTTTTATTAAAAGTTGAAGGCGAAAGTATGCGCGATATTGGTATATTAGATGGTGACCTGTTAGCAGTTCACAAAACACAAACCGCAAGAGACGGACAAGTTGTTGTTGCGCGAGTTGAAGACGATGTGACGGTAAAGCGCCTTGAACGCAAAGGTAGCCAAGTCATTCTCCATGCAGAAAACGCAGAGTTTGATCCAATCAAGGTAGACTTAAACTATCAAGACTTTGCGATTGAAGGTTTAGCTGTTGGTGTCATTAGAAACTCGTCACTAATGTAATCACGTTATAGCAGCAAACTCTTTTAGTAATTTAATAGGCGGTGAAACACCGTCTAATAATTTATCTTCACCAATTGCATCAATGATATCTTTTAATACCTGCAAATTTTTAGGCTTGTCACATTCAAGGTTAAGCATGTTCATTGACCAACGAGTAAATAGTCTAAAGTCAGCAGGCTCAAAATAAATCATCTTGACTTTACTATGTCTAGGATCGGTTTCTATCTTTTTAAATAAAGTAAGAATGGTATTTTGGTCACCCTCTAAAAGTTGTAAAAATACTCCGCCGTTATAAACCAAATTCCCTGTCACATTTAGTTTAGTATTATTCTCTTTTGCTTTACTTAACAGGCTAGACAGAGCGTTGTTGTCAAATGTTGCTGTTGCACGGCTGATATAAACAAGTTGGTATACTTTCATACACTATTCCTAAAAATTGATATTAATGCTGTGTGGCTTTGCTAATATAAATGAGCTGATATATTTCCATTAAACTCTCCATATACTCTGTATCAATTATAGACAGCCTTTTAAATATGCAAAAAAAACGACCAATAAGGTCGTTTTTTTGCTGAATATTCTAAGTCTATAGCTTGGAGTTACTAATGTTGCTGCTATTGCTGCTATTTCTACTGTTGTTCTTTATGTACATGAACATCCATCTGAGGGAACGGTATATTAAGGTTATGTTTTGGAAACGTCTTATACACATTTTCGTTCATTGCGAAATAAACAGGCCAATAATCAGAAGGTAAAACCCAAGCTCGAACCACAAAATTCACTGAACTATCTGCTAAAGCATGGACGGCAATAAACGTTTCTGGATCTTTCATAATGCGTTCTTCTGCATCACATAAATCTCTTAGAACCTGTTTTGCTACATCAACATCATCGCCATAAGCAATACCAAAAATCCAATCAACACGACGACGTTCCTCTTTTGAATAGTTAATCATAGAAGAATTATTTAGCGCGCTATTCGGAATGATGATGGTTTTATAATCACCCGTTCTTAAAATAGTGTTAAAAATTTGAATTTGCGCAACGGTACCTGAGTATCCTTTTGCTTCAATGAAGTCTCCCACCTTGTAAGGTTTGAAGATAAGGATCATGACGCCGCCAGCAAAGTTTTGCAATGTACCAGAAAGTGCCATACCAATGGCTAAACCTACGGCACCTAGTATTGCGATAAAAGAGGTCATTTCAATGCCGATCATGCCGAGCACGGTTACGCCTAATAGCACTTTAAGCGTCATTCCAACGATGCCACTTAAAAATGGTACAAGCGACGAATCAATTTTGCTTTTGTTTAAAACGCCTTGGAAGCCTTTATTAAAGAGTTTGATAACGATCAAACCTATGATTAAAACAAGAATCGCCGAACCAAGTTTAGGCGCATACTGGAAGCCCATATCGATGGCTTTGTTGACTAATTCAGTATTAAGTTGCATATCGATAAATATCCCGTTTTTGTTTATTAATTATGTCTAAATGCTAACGTGTATGAATGTAAAATGCTAATTATACTCGCTATTCGTTAGTTCGCTTATGAGTTTTTTGATACGCTTTAACGCTAATTTTTTGCGTTCTGTTGGCTGCAATGAATAGCAATATTGATTCATCCTCACAAAAATATGATTAATTCTACCCGCTTGTTTTGGGTAACGTTTTTCTAATACGGACTGATGCTGAAAAAAGGTCATTGTTGACCAATCATTTTCCGTATTTTTAATTTTAACGCTGTTTTGTAAGATATTCGGAATTGCGTTGTCTGAATTAGGTGTCTGCTTACGATGAGCTTTGGCAAGGCTTCTATAAAGTAATTTTATCAACTGAGTTTCATCAATCGAAAGTTTGTTAATGTTGCCTTTATTGAATGTATTCCATGTCCACTTTGCTATCCAAATTAAACCCCACAAAATAAAGCCCGACACGACGATAGTCACCAAAAACATCATGATGTTAAACCAAGATACGTTTTTAAGTGATAACTTTAAATCAGCAAATAGGTTTCTGCGTTTGTCTTGGTCAAAGTCTAAAACCCAAACGGTCCAATAGTAATCGAGGGATAACAATTTTTGTCTGATTTCATTTAACCAAGGTGTTTGTTTAACGACAGAGATTGCATCAACATTATTTTCATTTTCAAACTGTAACGCTTGCTCTAAACCAAATTCAATTCTATCCGGTGAAACTTGTGCGGTAGGATCAACTCTTTGCCAAAAGCCTTCATTTTCAAACTCTACCCAGGCATGAGCACTGCTATCGTAAACATTATAATAATTGCCATTAGGGTTATATTCGCCGCCGTGATAGCCCGTCACTACTCGTGCTGGAATGCCTTTTAATCTTAATAGAACCGCATGGGCACTTGCATAATGAGCACAAAAACCAAGTCGGGTATTAAACAGAAAGTCGTCAATATGATCGCCCGTCAAAGTAGGTGGTGACAAGGTATAGACAAAGCCTTGAGTTGCAAAATATCTAAGTATTAATTGGTTATAAGTTGCGGGGTGTGAGTTAGCTGTAGTCCAAAGTGTATCAGCAAGTTCTGTGGCTTTTACTAATCCGCGTTTAAGTTTTTGAGTATTATATTGTCGGTCTTGTTCGGTTACCTTGAGGCGATTGGATATACTGAGTCTAAGTGCTTCATATTTAATACGTTGACTAACTTTTTTAGTACGTAATAAACGACTGTCTGCCGTAGTGTTTATGTCGCGTTCATCGCTAATACTTGTGCCTAAGCTGTATAACCATGGTTGCTGATTAGGTTCAGCAATAATGTTGTAGGCAAGTTGCTCCGGCTTATGGCCTGACGTTTTTGCAAAGGCATTTTCCACTGCCATTATTTGGACTTGGCGGTTGGTTAATCGTGTGCGCTTTTCTTTTCGAAAATCCGCCTGACGCCATGTTCGACCATCAAAATCTTCAAAAGTCAGCACTCGCCAATAAAGGTCTGCATGGCTTGGAAGGTTAGTTTGTTTAAGATCTTGAGTTAATTCGTTGGCATCACCATTAAAATCCGCACGAAAAGCCAGTCGATTAGATTTAGCGACATTCGCGATGTCTCCGGGAGTCATTTCATCACTAATGCCTGTTGGATTAATAGATTGTTCTGGCAATTTCCAAAATGGTTGTAAGGCTGGCATAACAATAAATAAACAGGCGCTAGTTAAAGAACAAAACAACAACATGGTGGCAAAGTGTTTTGGTTTCGTATTTTGTTCTAATGCCGGTTGATAAACGTAGTGCAGAGACAATAACCCAACACTAATAATTGCCAACACCAGTAACGCAGACAGCAATGACTGCTGGTAAATGAAAGACACAGAGCTTAATAAAATAAGACATATAAAAACCTGATGGGCCCATGTTTTACGGTAATGGTTCGCCGTAAATAACCACAATACAGCACCTGAAAATAATAGGTTTACCATGCTATTTAACAAACCAAGACTAAAACTTTGCGGAGCAATGAGTATGGCCAATAACAATGCGCCACAATTTTTTGTCCAATTGGAACGCAGACGATGAAGCCATAATATTCGTTGACTAAACATCACGGCGATTTTTATGGTCATTAAAATTACCGACGTGACCAACACACTCATTAACATGGCTTCATTTAATAGTACGGAACAGCCTAAAAACAACATACAAAACAACACAACACTGGTGGAGTCTTTTTCAGTGTTTTTTGTTAGTAAATGCAACGAGTTAACCTTCATTGTGCAAACTCTGACAAAGCTTTTAAACAAACAGTAAGATGTTCGGTTCCCGAACAAATTTTAACCACTTTTGTATTACTTCCATAACCAGAAAGAGACAGGCCGAAGGGTTTTGATTGCGCGTGTAAGTCCAAACAGGCTTGGGTTAGCGCACTTACTTTATCTTCTAGTGCAGGTGTATTTACTGAGTCCAACGTTAGTAACACAGGTTGAAAGTTGGGTTCAATAAACTCTTTTAGAAGTAATTCGGAATGAGGTTGTTTTGCATAGTGTTTCCATGCAACCTGCGACATTGAAGAACCTGGAATAAATCGTTTTATTCCTTCAAATTGAGCGTTGCCTGTTTCTACTTTGGACTTAGAGTCTGCCGTGTTTTTAGTAGAAGGGGAATCTCCATTGTTATCAGCGCTTGACTGCAAATGCCAAGGCACGGCTTTAGGTGTTGGGTAAACCCAGAACTCGTCATCACAAACAAAATACGTCCAAGCCTTAATGAGCCCAAACGGATAATCCGAACGAAATTTTATGACAGGCAGTGTATATCGTCCGCGTGCCGTGGCGGGCAGCTTTATGGTAAATCTTGTGTTGGTGAGTCTGGAAAGTTCAAGCGTTTGTTTATCGGCGTAGGCACAGAGAATAGACATCTTTACGTCATCTTTAACCGCAGGGTTAGAGATACTCGTAGTATTTATTTCAAAAACAAGTTGATTCTGTTCACCAACAAATGCGGTGTTTATTTCTTTAATAGTGACGGTTTGTTTAACCATATTGTTAAAGCAGCTATGTACAGACCATAAACCAACACCAATCATAAAGTAACTGACTAATAAAATGGGGTTATTCTGATAATTAGTGCCTAAAACAAACAGTAATAAAATACAAATAAAGAAGCCAACACCAAAGCGAGTCGGCAAAATAAATACATTTTTATGCTGTGTGGTTAAAGAGTTATTAGCAGGAAAACGCGCGATCAACCATTTCCAAACATTGGCATTACTACGATTGATTTGGTGTTTTGTTTTCATACTTTTTATACCAATACTGGCACAGCCTTTAAAATTAGCTCACTAAAGTGAGAATCCATGGCTGTTGAATGACCTCGTAGACGATGTTCTGCTACCGGCGCAAACACTGCTTGAATGTCGTCTGGGGTGATGAAGTCTCGTCCTTGAATAAGTGCATAGGCTTGCGCTGCTTTTATTAACGCAACTCCGCCTCGTGGCGACAGTGCATTTGGGAAAGACCCTTCATTGCGAGTGTATGCTAATAATCGCATCACATAATTGATTACCGTATCAGACTTTTGAATATCATCTACCGCAGACTGTAATTCAGCAAACTCAGTGGCTGATATAATGGGGCCGTTAGCTGCTTTTGTCGATTCAGATGACTTATTCGAACGACTAAGTAATTCAAATTCAGCTTCTGCTGGTGGATAGCCTAGTTGTAGCCTCATTAAAAATCGGTCGAGTTGAGATTCTGGAAGCGGGAATGTACCACTTTGATGAATTGGGTTTTGAGTAGCAATAACAAAGTGTGGAGTTGGCAATGAATAGGTAGTCCCGTCAATACTAACCTGACGTTCTTCCATTGCTTCAAGCAATGCACTTTGTGTTTTAGGATTAGCACGATTAATCTCATCGGCTAATAACAATTGCGCAAAAATGGGCCCCTTGTGAAACGTAAACTTTTGTACATTCTGATCAAAAATAGAAACGCCAATAACGTCCGCTGGCAGCATGTCAGAGGTAAACTGACTACGTTGATAATCTAAACCAAAAACATCGGCTAATGCATGCGAGAGCGTGGTTTTGCCCATGCCGGGTAAATCTTCAATTAACAAATGCCCATCGGCTAGTAAACAGGCCACCGCCAAAACAATTTGATCGGGCTTACCTAACAAGACTTTATTTAAAGCGGCAATCGCTTGTTGTATTTTTTCGACTTTTTGCGCTGAGGTCATGTTGTTCTCTTTTATTGGTTTCGTTAAGTGTTAACTAGGAACAATCAAAAGTAAACGACCATTTACCGTTGAAATTATTTGAATAATGGCTATGCTACTTGTCATCCGACCAGTTCGGCTAAGCTGACACGAAATAAACTGTCATCAAAAGAAGCAGGAGAAAAGATTTGCCAAATAAACTTCAACAAGTATCAGAGTTTTACCAATGTAATGATCACTCGTTACACGTTAGGCATATCTTTAATGGCGGTGGCGAACCGATTTTAATGCTTCATGGATCAATCGAAAATGGTCGAATATTTTATACTGAATCAGGTAAAGGTTTAGCGGGTTTTTTGGCAAAAAACGGTTTTGACGTTTATGTCGCAGATTATCGTGGTCGAGGACAAAGTAAGCCTTCAGTTAAAGAGAAAAATAATCATGGGTATCATGCGATTACAACAGAGGATATCCCATTTTTAATAGCGCAAATTTATCAAAAAACGGGTAAAAGATGCCACGTTATTTGTCACTCTTGGGGCGGTGTAATGTTTGCAAGTGCTTACGTACGATTTCCTGAATTACATAATAAAGTACGGTCAGTGATTAACTTTGGCACTAAACGACAAGTGTCGGTGACGGGCTTTGAAAAGCTTTTTAAAGTTAACTTTTTCTGGGCGTGGTTAGCACCGATAATCAGTAAAAAAAGCGGTTATTTAGATGCTAAAAAATTAAAAATGGGCGCTGATTCAGAACCAAGACAAGCAATACTGGAAAGTGTAGCCTGGGTTAAATTGGGCGAATGGATAGATCCAGTAGATAAATTTGACTATCGCGTGGCTGCGGAAAGTGTTGACTGGCCACCGGTTTGGAACCTAACGGGCATCAACGACTCAGTGTTAGGTCATCAACAAGACGTACGATTATTTATGCAAGAATGTGGACTTGAAAAAAACCAACTATCGGTATTATCAAAACAAGCGGGCAACTTAAAAGACTACGATCATATTGATATTCTAACAGCGCCAGAAGCGGTAAATGACCACTTTTTGCACGTTGCTAATTGGTTACGTGAACATTAGTGTTGAGGGGGTGGGCGATTTATGTGTCTGGACTATCAGTCAGCACTATTAGTCAAAACTATCAGTCAGCACTATTAGTCAACTACAACAAGCCAAATAGCAACCATCATCATTAAACTGCCACTTATTTTGTTAAGTCGTTTAACGTTTTGGCTTTTTGTTAATACTCGGCCAATGGTCTTTCCGCCCGTTGCATAAAGCATCATACAAACAAACTCAGAGCACATGATAATAAACACCAGTACAGACAGTTGTATTGGTAATGACAAGTCTGGATTAATAAATGGCGGCAATAATGAAATCTGGAATGCCCAGCCTTTTGGATTCGCTAACGCCGTCACTAAACCTTGATTAAATAAGCCTATATTTGAATGAATAACTGCAGCATCAGGAGCATCTGAAATCGCCATCTTGCCTTTACTGCGCCACATTTGTATGGCAATCCAAGCCAAGTAAGCCGCGCCTACTAATTTAAGAATCGTAAACAGGGCTGGAAACTTCAACATCACTGCAGCCACACCAATAACGGCTGCAACGGCAACAATAGCTACACCTAAAACTTCACCTAGCATCATCCACAAAGTACGTTTTACACCAATAGTCATGCCTAGTGTCATTGCTAATGTCATGCACATGCCAGGTGTTACGCTGACAATAAAAAAGGTGGGAATAAATACCGCTAATAAAGTGAAGTCGAGCACAAATAAAGTCCTGTTTTGAAAAGCGTGCCTAGGATAATGAGGTTCTGATTGTAGTGCAATAAAAAACCCCTCATTGTTTAAATGAAGGGTTTTGTTTGACTTGATTGGCCTCGATGTAGCTAACGAAAATTAACTCATACCTAACCCCAACTTACAGCCTGAATTAAGGATCTGTTGCAGAATTCCTGTTTTGCATTACTGCTTCAGGCGTTAAAGAAGCGGAGTCATTTGTTTTATACGCGCCCTTCTTTTTACGTCTAAACATGCCTTTAAAGTCTTCTAATCCCATGTATAAACATGGCACTAAGATTAGTGTGACAAAAGTTGCAAATAAAACCGCAAAACCTAACGCAACGGCCATTGGCACAACAATACGTGCTTGCATGCTCGTTTCAAACATAATTGGCAATACACCCACAAAGGTCGTTATTGACGTTAATGTGATTGCTCTAAAACGCACACAACCCGCATCCATAACAGCCTGCTTGATTGACTGACCCTGGCTACGCATTTGATTCACGTAGTCGGTCATTACCAAACTGTCATTAATAACAACACCTGCTGCAGCTATTAGTCCAAAAGTCGACATCATGCTTAGATCCATGCCTAACAAATAATGTCCCCACACAGCGCCAACAAACCCATAAGGAATGACCGACATGATAATGAGAGGTTGTGCGTAACTTTTTAGTGGTACCGCTAACAAGATATAAATCATAAGAAGACCGGCAATGAAGAACATAATTTGTTCGTTCTGCTGTGCTTGTTCTTCTTCAATGTTGCCGCCAAGTTCAGTTTTGATTAACGGGAAGTCTTCTTTTAACTCAGGTAATAACTCTTTTTTGATGCGTTCAACAACGGCGTTTGGTTCAACCTGTGTTTCATCAATTGAGCCGTAAATATAAACACTACGGAAACCTTTTTCGCGGCGAATATAACTAATACCTGGTTTTTCCGTTAAGGTCACAACATCGCCTAACATTACTTCTTGGCCTGTTGGTGTTGTTACCGTAGCGTATTTTAACTGGCTGAATTGCTCACGTGTCAATTGAGGATAACGAACCATTACGCGAACTTCTTCACCTTCTCGTAAAACGCGCTGGGCTTCACCGCCGTAAAAACTGGTACCAATTTGATTCGCAATAGACTGCAACGATAAACCTAAGTCATAGGCGACCGGTTTTAAGTCTAATTGAATCTCTTTGCTTGCAGGGTCAATAGTTGAACTAATATCGAACAAGCCTTCTTGAGACGACAACATAGTAATAAATTGACGACCCGCAACATTCAGCATTTCCAAATCAGTGCCATATAACAAGTAACCAAAGTCGCCACCACCTTGGCCGCCGCCTCCGCCGCCCATTAATTGATCTTGTACCGTGATTGATTTAACACCAGCAATATCAGGCATAGCCTCACGCCAGCGCAGAGCGATTTCAAAAGTATCAACCGGACGTAACTCTTCATCAACTAAAGGAATTACGATACGGCCAGAGCTGCGGTTTTGATTAAAGGCTAAGATGTCTCTAACCATTTTACTGCCCGTCTCTTGTTCAATTTGACGGTCTACACGCATCACCATTTCTTCAATTTTTTGGATTGCGTCAATGGTTTGTTGGTCTGATACCGTTTCATTCATTTCAATCCGAATGTCAGGAA
Organism: uncultured Psychrosphaera sp.; assembly: GCA_963925625.1. Classification (GTDB taxonomy): domain Bacteria; phylum Pseudomonadota; class Gammaproteobacteria; order Enterobacterales; family Alteromonadaceae; genus Psychrosphaera. Next base: position 5,107 of record CAWUUQ010000128.1, on the reverse strand, counting down.
AATCATGAGGTACTTTGGGTTGTGGAACAAAACGCACATGACTGCCCGCCATCATTGCAATACTGACAAGTAAGATAGCGAAAAATACCATCATCACTGCCCAACGCCATTCAACACACTTTTTTAAGAACCCTTTGTAAGTAACATTTACAAAGTTAGAGAACGACGCATTAAAGCGAGCACGCCAGCTATTAGGCTTTATTGGCGTAAAGTTAATATGAGCAATATGCGCAGGTAGAATAAGTTTTGATTCAATTAGGCTAAACACCAAACAGAATACAACCACAATGGCGATGCTGTAGAAAAACGCCCCTTGTGGACCGCTCGAAGCGAAAAATGGTAAGAACACAGCAATAGTGGTTAATACACCAAACGTTGCAGGTGTAGCTACTCGTTTTGCGCCACGCACCACATTTTCTACTCCGCCACCGTGTTTTTCAACTTCGGTGTAGGCGCTTTCTCCTATGACAATGGCGTCGTCCACCACAATCCCTAGCACCATAAAGAAAGCAAAAAGTGAAAGAACATTAATGCTGACACCAAATACAGGCATCATTAATACAGCGCCAAGGAAACAAACTGGCAAGCCGACCATTACCCAGAAGGCGAGTTTAAATCGTAAGAATATGGATAACATCAAGGCAACTAACAACGAACCTTGGAACAAGTTACTTAACATCATGTCGAGTCGTGCATTTAAGTAATAGGTCATATCGACTAATACTTTAAGTTCCATGCCTTTAGGCAGGTTTTTGTTACGCATCTCAATATAACTTTTTACCGAGTTTGCAACGGCATTACTGTCTTGATCTTTAGTGGCGTTAACCTGGATGTAGACGGAATTTTCACCAGAGAATTTGTTATAAACTAGCCCTTCTGTGAATCCATCTTTAATAGAAGCAACATCTTCTAAATAGACTTTAGCGCCATTTTCACCCACTTTTACTGGGATCAATCGGAACTCGTCACCATTATAAAATTGGTTTTCTATACGAACCGCAATAAGACCGGCATCGGTGCGTAATTGGCCCGCCGAATAGTTTGCTGAGTAACGACGAATAGCTTGTGTGATATCAGAGAGCGTAAGGTTATATTTTCTCAGTTCTTCAGGTTTTATCTCAATCGCAATTTCTTCAGAAGGTGCATTAACCGATACTAATGAAACATTGTTAAGTTGCAGTAACTCATCTTCTATTTGTTTGGCTACTGGTTTTAACTCAGTAAGCGGAAAGTCACCGACTAATGAGAACTCAATAACCTGCTGATTAAATTCAACTTGTTGAATGTTTACCGGTTCCATGCCTGCGGGGAAGGTGGCAATACTATCAACGCGACCTTTTACTTTATCGAGCACATCGGCCAAGTTATGATCAGGGTCAATCTCTAAGGAAACCCGACCTGAGTTTCGAAAAGCTCGGGTATACATTTCTTCAATTTCAGTAACGTCTTTTAACGCCTCTTCAATTTTTATTAAAATACTTTCTTCAATTTCTTGTGGCGAAGCACCACGATATGCGGCTGAGATTTGGATGTAATTTATCTCAATATTTGGAAACATTTGACGCTGAATTGTCATATAGCTAACTAAGCCCATTATGATGATAAACGCCATCATAAGGTTTGCAGCGACTGGGTTATTGGCAAAAAACGCAATGAGGCCTTTTTCTTTAGGCAATGTTTTTGGATTAGGCTCTGTCATAACAATTACTCGCCTTTGTCTGCGGTAGTAGAAGTAACAGCAGAAGGCTCAATTGCACCGTCTTTTTTATCATCTACTTTTTCTTCTTTTTCGCCTGCTAATTTTACCTTCATGCCATCTTGTGCATACTCAGGTACGGTCATTACAATTTGGTCAGACTCTGAAAGACCATTGTTAATTAAGAAAAGTTTGCCTTCTTCTCTAATCACTTCCACTTGTTTTGACTTAAGCTTGTTGTTGTCATCCAATACCCAAACCTTGTTGTTGGTGACTAAGTCTTGCGACAATTTAATAATATTATTTAAACCCTGTCCGTTAAACGTTACTTGCACATAAGTACCAAACATTAAACGCGGTAATTCTTGTTGGAGTCCATATGGGTCATTAACACGAACGACTAAGTTACCCATTCGAGTCGCTTTATCGATGATGCCCGTATCACGAACTATTGTACCAGCACGAGTAGAAGAAAATCGTTCTCTAGTGGTAATAGATGCAGGCAGACCCGCTAATGAATTAGGTAAAAATGAACGATCAAAACCAGCCACTGGGAATACAATTTCTGCTTGCTCTACATTATAAATCTGACCAACGTTTGCACCTTTGTTAACAAAACTACCAGTACCAATATCACGTTTAATTACTAGTGCGTCGTATGGCGCTATCACCTTACAATTGTCTAAGTCACGTTGAGCCAACTTAACACCGGCTTGAGCTAGTTTTACAGACGCTTCAGCGCTCATCACTTGAGGTTTTCTCAAATATAAGTCTGAAACATTTGAATTTGGCATTGCTTTCGCTTCTCGTTCAGCCACTTCAGCACGACCTTGTTCTTCAATTAGCTGTGCTTGAGCATTTTTTAACTGCGACTCAGCCTGTAACAAAGCTACTTCGTAATTGTCGGCTTCAATTTCAAAAAGCACTTCTCCGCGTTTTACTAACCCGCCCTCAACAAACTTAGGGTTTAACGTTAATACTTCGCCAGAAACCTGTGCAGACAAAATGGTTTTTTCTAATGGTATTACTTCACCAAATCCATTAATTTCTACTTGATGAAATTCAGGAGTTACCTTTTCAACACGAACCGTTGGTCTGGTATCCACTTCTTTTTTAGCTGGTGGTTTAGGACCCGTTTGTTGAATTGCGAAATAGGCCGCAACGCCGATAAATAAAATTATAATTGGGGCGGCGATTTTTAACCATTTTTTACTCATGACTTAATCCGTTTTAGTGTAAATGAGGGCAAATTTAATAATACTTTTCTAATACTGGTATATTAAAGCAAAGCACACAAAAAGTTAGTGCTACTAATTGTAAGAAAATGTGTGACAATTAAACATAATTTGAGCAAAAAATGAAGAATTATCCGCAACTTAATGCGAGTCCTATGACTCAAAAACTCATTACCTTTTGGCATAACCTAAGAACATCATAAATACGATATGTATACATTACGCCCCTATCAGCAAGAAGCGGTTGACGCGACAGTTAGACATTTTCAAAGCAGTATTTCGCCGGCCGTAGTTGTATTACCAACAGGTGCAGGTAAAAGCCTCGTCATTGCGGAACTTGCCCGGATTGCCAGAAGAAAAATTTTGGTACTGACTCATGTTAAAGAATTAGTCGAGCAGAACCACCAAAAGTTTAATGAATATGCTGAACAAGTTGCCATTAAAAGTGGCGTGTTTGCTGCCGGACTAAACCGTCGTGAAACGGAATATCAAGTTACATTTGCCAGTGTGCAGTCGGTATCTAGAAACCTAGATCAATTTGCAAATGAATATTCTTTGGTCATTATTGACGAATGTCATCGTGTTAGTCACTTTGCACCGGGCCACGAAACAAAAAAAGGCACAGAAGCAGAGTCGGATTCAGGTGATGAAAAACCGTCGTCTAGTAATCAATACAGTCAAATTGTTCGTTTACTTAAGCAGCACAATCCTCAACTTAAAATTTTAGGTCTTACCGCTACACCATTTCGGTTAGGACTCGGGTGGATTTATCAGCAACATCATCATGGTTATGTACGTACTACTCAAGAAACGCCATTTAAGAAATGTATTTACGAATTACCGTTGTCATACATGATAAAAAAGGGCTTTTTAACACCTCCTAACTTAGTCGATGCCGCTGTAGAGCAATATGACTTTTCGGCGTTGGACTCCAATAAGTTTGGTGAATTTAATGAAGCCGACGTTAATGAGTTATTAGGTAAATACCCAAGAGTAACGGAAGGCATTATTGAACAAGTTCGACTTTTAGCTGAAAAACGACAAGGCGTGATGATTTTTGCCGCGACGGTTAAACATGCTAAAGAGATTGTCGGTTATCTATCCGGCGAAACAGTTGCACTGATCACGGCAAATACTAAAAACGACGAACGCGCGCAGTTGATCAATGACTTTAAAGCAAAAACCATTAAGTATTTAGTGAATGTATCCGTTCTCACAACGGGTTTTGACGCGCCGCATGTTGACCTAATTGCGATTTTACGACCAACACAATCTGTTAGTTTGTATCAACAAATTGTGGGGCGAGGATTACGTTTAAATAAAGGCAAAAAAGACTGTTTAGTCATTGATTATGCAGGTAATGGCATCAGTATATTTCACCCAGAAGTGGGCGAGAAAAAGCCAGATCCTAGAAGCGAACTGGTACAAGTATTTTGTCCTGCCTGTGGTTTTGCCAACACATTTTGGGGAATTACCGACAATGACGGAAAAGTATTGGAACATTATGGTCGCGCTTGTCAGGGGTTGTTTGTTGACGACGATCATGAGGACCCAACACCGGGCTTAGAACAAGACCTAGAATCAGAACCTTGTGACTATCGTTTTCGTTTCAAAGAATGCCCAACCTGTAATGCTCAAAATGATATTGCTGCGCGCCAATGTCATGACTGTAAAACGATGCTGGTGGATCCAGATGACAAATTAAAAGAAGCCTTAAAACTCTCAGACAAAATGGTAATTAGATGTAGCGGCATGACATTTTCTGCGCACAGCACTAAAACCGGTGAACGGTTAAAAATTGTTTATTACGACGAGGATGGTTCCGAGCTAAAAGAACTGTTTGATCTAAATTCCACAAAACAAAGAGCGGTATTTAACCAACAATTTGGACGACGATTTAGAAACTCTAGCGAACCAAGGCAGTTTAAGTCATTGGAAGACGTGTTGGCTGAGGCCCAGGGGTTTATTATTCCGGATTTTGTCATTGCAAAAAAGAGTGCTAGAAAGAGTGCAAAAAATAGTGCCCAGAGCCACACTCAAAATAGCTCTGCGTTCTGGCAGGTTCAAGAAAAAATCTTTGATTATCAAGGCAAGTACCGCACCGCCAACCAGTTATAAAAAGGCCTTCATTAGAAGGCCCTATCAATATTTAATCGCTAATTAAAACTAGTGATCA
>CAWUUQ010000127.1:0-5602 GCA_963925625.1 uncultured Psychrosphaera sp. | reverse complement strand
CACGGCCTTATCTGTACAGGCCCAAATGAATTCCAATACGCCGCCTCTATTTCCGCAAACCGCACCGACCTATTAAACAATTCGGTTTCTGAACAGCTCATGTCTAAAATAACCGAGCGTTTTAAAGATCAGGAAGTATTTGCCTATGAACCTTGGTCTGGGTCATATCGTGGCAAAGGAAAAATTGTAAATTCCTATGTTTGTGAATATCGCAATAACTTAATATTTGAAGTAAAAGGTTTAGAAGATTTAGTCGCAGGAACTCCCGTCGCTTTTAAAGATAAACTTCGTATGGTGGCGATCGCATTGAGGGCCAACTTGATAACGTATTATCAGCTGCAGCATTAGTGCATTTATTTAGCCAAGGATTTGAAGGGACTGCATTCTTTACTGCTCAAGAAGAAGCCGGTAAAAGCTGGCGATATTTATTAGAATGGTTTCGCCGCTTTGGTGGTTCAACAAACCGCCTTTTTGTTGTTGATACTAGTCCATTTCCAGACGTAGATGAAGCGAACAATCAGCAGATTGTATTACGCCAAAAAGACGCAAACGCGGCCTTTAATGTTAATGCTACAAAAGCCATTGCTGATTTATGCGAACAACTAAACTATAGCTACACTTATAAAGATAAATACGTAGAAAAACACAATGCGACATTAATCAAACAAGGCAAGGAGCCACATAGTATTGGAAGTACTGAGCTTGGAAGAATTATAGCTGCGTCAAATGGATTAGTTGACGGCACAACCATTCAAATTCCAACCACCAATTACCACACGATGAAAGAGTCAGCCTCGGTCGAATCAGTGCAAAATTTTATTCATCTATTAACGACATTGGCAAACGAACAAGCGTTATAAAATTGGAGCAATCACCTCGTGATTCTAGCCGTTCATAATAAAAAAGGTCGTGGATTTAAACCCGACAGCAGTAATATTGATAACGATGCCCTCTTTGACAAAATTGCGTCTGACATTCGCTCAAAGGGTTATAGCATTAATCCAAATGCGTTATCTCATTCTCTTACAGAGGAATTATTGGCAACAATAACGTCGTTAAGCCCTAGTAAGTTTGATGCCGCAGGCATTGGTCGACAAGCCTTATTAATGCAAAATGAATTTGTACGACGCGACGAAATTTGTTGGATAAACGGAGATACACCCGCTGGTCAAGCTTGGCTAGACTGGAGTGCACAACTTCAAGTGTTTCTTAACCGTCGCCTGTTTTTAGGATTATTTTCATTCGAAAGCCACTTTGCCCACTACGGACCAGGCGACTTTTATAAACGTCACGTAGACGCATTTAAAGGCCAAGAAAACCGAGTATTATCTATTGTTGTTTATCTCAATCATGACTGGACCTTAGATGACGGCGGCGAATTAGTGTTATATAACAATGACTCTGATTTAGAAGGCTTAACCGTAACCCCTGGGTTTGGTACGATTGCTGTATTCTTGAGTGAAGAGTTTCCCCATGAAGTTAAAACCGCTCAACGAGACCGATACTCGATCGCAGGTTGGTACCGTTTAAATACCTCGACCGCAGACCGCGTCGATCCTCCTCGCTAAGAATTAAACGTCCTGTTGCTGAATAGTGGGCTGTTCACGAACGGCAAAGTAACAAATCAGTCCGCTGTAAATATCAATAAAAATGTGTAATACGATGGGTACAATTATATTCCCGGTAAATAAGTAAACGCCGCATAGAATTGCTCCCATAATGCTTGTTCGTATAACTTCTTGCCAACCAAGATAAACATGCCACAACCCAAAAATAAGGCTGCTTAGTATAATCGCGCCAGCCATTCCAATGTGCGAGTCAATTACGTTGAACAAGTACGCTCTAAATATTATTTCTTCACAAATGCCTGCCGATACCGACAATACTAAGGTGAATAACAATATTTGCGTTTTGGTCGTCGGCATTAACTCTAAATAAGGTTCAAATTTTGTAGCGACTTCTTGCCTTAAAGTTTCATTGGAAATGATGCTTCTAATTAGAAATATGAGGTAGACAATAGCAACTAGAATTAGTGAAAAGGCCACCATATTTTGCCAGTTCATTGTTATTGCAAAATCGAGGCTGATGACTGAGAGCTGGTTAGTTGAATAAATGTAGAATAAAAATATCGTCAAGCTCCACAGAAACGAAGCAATTTTTATATATTCGATGTTTTTAGAAGAAGATTTAAACTTTTCATTAACGAAATCAACTAGCGGATAAACGACAATAATGGCGATTAAAATAAGCTCTAAGTAATGCATATAAATCCCTGTATGTTTTGAGCAATTACCCAAAGCTCAACAACTGAATATAAAGTTTAAGTAAAATTACCTTAACCCATAAGGACTTAATGTCCAGTTTGTTTTCATGACGACTTTGGCTACAATGATTAAAACTGCTTAGTTTAAAACGGCTTTTAAGCTGTGCGCTAAAGGATAAAACAACAATGCCCGCTGATAGATTCATCCCTTTTCGAAAACAAGACATTGTTACTATGTGTACAAACGAACTTGAACAGGGCACGTCGGCTAAGTCGTTCCAACAATTTAGTGAGATACTGGCTAGCTTCATACACTTTGAATATCATGGTTTGTTAGAGTCTTTAAAAAACGACTACGCTCCTTTTGACCCAAATGCTGACACTCGACAATTAATGCCACTTTCCACAAAACAAAAGTTGGATGCACAGCAGTCATTTGCCGACAATTTTGCCAAAGTGTTAAATGCCGCTAACTACGAAAAAATCACTGAACAAGACTTACAAGACGCGCTTACGGAAGAATCGCTTTTTAAAGTGCGATTAGAGGTCGAGTTTGACGACTTTGAGCAAGTGGTTTTTTATCGTCGCGGCGAGTCTCAATTAAGTGAATCGATAACCTCTTTGTGGGGGCTACAAAAACAAACTATTAACTTCACTAATTACGACCGTGTCGCCGTTTTTATCACCCTGAAAGACAAAAAACATTTTGAACAAAAGAAAAAGCTCCCCATTGGATTTGAGCCTGGTTCCACCATCATTAAGTTGTTTCAAAATGTACCTAAAGCTGACTTAGAAATGCTATTCCCAAATAGTGAAGTGAAGATGCGCCGTATTGATAAAATTATCATCAGCGCGTCTGCACTCGTCGGGGGTGCTATTGTATTGGTGACGAAACTTGGTGCGTCTATTTTATTGTTAGCTGCGCTATTTTCTTTTTGGCTTGGCTGGCGCGATGAGTCTGTAGAAATGACTCAACAACATTTTATTTCTTTTGGTATCGGTCTGGGCGTTTTAGGTGGGTTTGTTTTTAAAGAGTGGAGTAAATTTAAAAATCGTAAAATCAAATTTATGAAAGCCCTGTCAGATAACCTCTATTTCAAGAATTTAGACAACAATGCCGGTGTATTTCACACGCTTGTTGATGCTGCTGAAGAAGAAGACTTTAAAGAAGCCCTATTGGCATATACCTTTTTATTAAAAGCGCCAAATGGCCTTACTGCCGAAACCCTAGATCAAACAATAGAAAATTGGTTTGAAGAAAAATATCAATGCACCATGGACTTTGAAATCGCCGATGCATTGGAAAAATTAGAACGCATGCAAATCGTGGAAATAGAGCAAGACACTTATCGTGCCTTGCCACTTAATAACGCTAAAGAAAAACTAGATGTGTTATGGGACAATTTTTTTGATTACAACAATTAGCATAAATGTCAAATAATCACACTTAGTCTACTTTTTGGCACTGACACCTAACGTCACCCGCTGGCGTTTGCCACTCATTATATTCGTCCGGATGCATACAACTTAATTGCACATTGGTACAAAATGCATCCTTTTGAATGTTGGCGTCATACTTATTTTCCAAAGTATTTTCGATAAACAACGAACACCCACTTAACGCAACCAGTGCAAATACCGTTAAAAATCCTTTCATTTAATTTTTTACTTCTTTACTTTTTTACTTCTTTACTTTTTAAAGAATCGATTTCGTTAATCACTTGACGACATTAGCGAATCCATTAGGTGTTGTCTATCTGATCTATAAAGCAATTATGTTTTATAAGCCCGCTATTCTTCGAACGTGATGGAATAGGAAATTGCCGCGATTTTCCAGCCCTTTAGTGTTTGAATCATTTGCCAGCTTTCAGTTCCCCAATGTTGCTTTTTATTGTCCATAAAATATTCGTAATCAGCAAAAACGTTAGCAATATTGCCATCCGTCGTAATTTTGATGTTCTTAAAGGTTTCATAGGAGTTCGTATTGTTTTTAATGATTCTGTTGATCATGATTTCAGGAGAAGAACGCCAAAACCTTGTTGCTACAAAGTTCTTATTATCTTTTCTATTTATTTCTTCTACGCCTGCCCTCCTCGCTACCATGCTTTTTTCCGACACTACGCCAAACATAGTAGACGTAGGTTCAACAAACAAATTTAAGAACCGGCCTTTGTCTTTGGTCACAATTGACTCTTTAAAATTTTCCATAACCGCCAATATCAATTTGTCATCATCAACTTTTATTGCATGACCGTGACTAGAAAACGCCAAAATAAAAACAATATATATTAAATACTTCATAATATTCCTTAGTTAAATTTATTAAGGATACCGTTGTATTACAGGAGACTAATATTTAACGACAAAAAGATTCTAAAATCTTCTAAACCTATTGTTTTTATTGATTAAAACTCATCAATTTTAATTTTTCAAAATAGCTTAGCTGATTGTTCAGGGCTCTTTTTCCTGCAATATTTATGGCCTGATCAATCATTTTATGGAACGTCTTTGGTTGATTTCTCATTTTGGCTAACCGCGCTAAACTCGCCCAAGAGTTTGATTCACCCACTGGACATCGAAGTACTTTTTGGTACTGCATTCCTTGATAAAGTAATGACTCCGCCAATTCATAGTCCTGCTTGTTTATTGCCAAGTTCGCTTGCAGGTTTTTAAGGTAGGCCATAAAGAGCCAGTCATTATTTTCCTTTGCATTATCTAAAGCGGCTTGAGCAAAAATCGACGACTCTGAATCATTATAAGTTACATAATAATGAAGTGCTTTTGCATAGAACAGGCGCGTAATCTCATCCTTATCTTTCTGCTCCTCAGCGATCACCAATACGCCGTCTATCTGTTTAATGACCTCGTCATAACGTTTCTCGCGCAATAAACTATCAATGTATAAACGCTGTGCTGTTAAGTTTTCAGGTTCATCAATCACGATTGACTCTAATAAGCTCGCTGCTAGTTTATAATTTCTGTCTAAATTGCTTTCGACGACTTTGCCTAAAAGTACATTGTTAAAATCGGATTCTAGTCGTGAACTGCCAGTATTAGAGAGCTTCTGGCCTAGTTGCACAGAGACTAACTCACTGTATTTGTCTGTTAAGCTTTGTAGATCTTTACCAAATAAAACGCCTTGCTTTAAATAGTTACGATAATGAAATACATAGCGTAATTGGTAGTCATAAGGTTCACCCAATAACTTCGACTCCACCACCAACTCTGCGCCAGATACAACAAAAAGTTGTTGAATTTGTTTTGATTTTATTTGTTCGGTTTTTATTTGAGATTGGCCGATTTGAGCGCGATTAAGAACTTCTAAAACATAATCTGATC
>CAWUUQ010000126.1:0-8553 GCA_963925625.1 uncultured Psychrosphaera sp. | reverse complement strand
TCGATGCATTTCCATAACGTTCTACACGCTGAATAGTTCGTAAACTTACACCACAGGCTTCGGCTAGATGTTGTTGAGTCCAATTCCGATTGGTCCGATTAAACTTTATTAGTTCGGCATTAATATCCATTAAAAATCCCGTTAATTAACAAAAAACTCAAGCATTAGGGTCATCGCCACATATCCGCAAATCCCGCCCAATATAAAAGCAATCAAAATATTCTTCTTTGCCATCTTTTTAGTCGCTGAGTTTTTCGGGACTTGTTTTTGAGTTTCTATGTGAGCGCCATCTTTAATCAACGAGCAATGAAATTCACCTGTTAATAAACTCTTAACATTAAACTCAATTTCATAACGAACATTGTTCAATATAAAAGAGTGAATGGTATGACGACCCAAGCTTCGTTTTTCACTCACAATCTCTCCGTCCACAGTGACGACTTCTTTACCTGACTTTGACGATCCCCAGGCATGGATTTTGTAATCATCTACTTCAAAATGAAAGTTGAAACCTTCTTTAATAACCTGTTTAGACGTTAACAACGTAACGCCATCGTCAGTTTGGTTGTCAACTAGGTTATCCATTGGGTTATCCATTAGGTTATCCTTAGAGCGATCCATTGAGTTATCGATTTTTAAGTCCTCGATTTGAGAATTGTTAATGTGTGAGTCTGGCTTGTTTTTTCCGTCAGCATTTTTTGTGTCATCAAGGTTTACGTTTTTAATATTTTCCATTTTGCTTTCCTTATTGATTAGGATTGCTTGCGCTTGTTAATTTGAGATTATTCGTTTTATTTCGTTTGCGCTTGCACTCATTTCGCAATCAAGTAAACCAAAGTTTCAGCTACGGTGTTACGACAATGTTACGACAATGTGATGACAGTGTAATGACAACCGTGTGACAGTTCCGTAAACAAAGGTGGCAATGGACATGACACTCTATATGACACTTCATATGACACTCTATATGACACAACAAGTGTCACGCTGTATGTCACAACAAGAGTCAGATATTCTGTGTTCTTAACGTCGCCAACATATTAAAAACTAAGTAACCACCAATGTTTACGAAGCTGAAGAACGAAGCGATTCTGAACCTTTAGCAATAAATCGTAACTGCCTTGTAATTTTGTGCGCCAACAACTCTCGTTTTTCTTTGCTTAGGTCTAATGCTTCTGCGCCCGCATTAAATACCACAGTGACCAATGCATCGGCTTCATACAAAGCATCTTGGTGATTTGATCCTGTTTTCGCTTGAATGTATTCCGTTAACTCTTCGACAAAATGTTGAATTTCACGATTTACCGCTAAACGAAAGGCCTTTGATGTACCGGAGCGTTCTCTTAATAATAATCGAAATTCATTATCATTAATTTCTACAAATTCCATGAAGGTTTCAACCGATGTTTGTACAACACTGCCTCGGCCTTTCTCAATTCGTTTACGGGCTTGTCGCATTAATTGACGTAACATCAAACCAGCTTCATCCACCAGCGTTAAGCCTAATTCGTCCATATCTTTAAAATGACGATAAAAAGACGTTGGTGCAATGCCCGCCTCTCTTGCCACTTCACGAAGACTTAAATTAGCAAAACTTTGATCAGGGCTTAACATCTGAAAAGCAGCATCAACAATCGCTCGTCTTGTTTGTTCTTTTTGTTGCGCACGAGTCCGTACTGTCTCTCTATCAATATTGGTTTTCATCAATTTCCTGATCACTAAAGTTTGAATTTATCGTTTCATATTCTACAATTCAGCGTACACACGTAAGCTGAGAAAATTATATCAACGTTATGAAAAAGCCACCTATTATCTGGACCAATGTTCTGGTCTTCTTAATCACATTTTTAATTGCTGTCATTGGTGTTCCGGCCTATGGCTACTTTTACGGATACGGCACAGAGCATTTTTTTGCTACACTTTTAGCCCTCGGATTTGCAGGGTTATCAATCACCGTCGGTTATCATCGCCTTTGGTCACACCGTACTTACGAAGCACATTCAATATTACAATTTATTCTGGCACTTGGTGGCGCTTTTGCTCTACAAAACAGTGCACTGCACTGGTGTTCAGATCACAGAGTACATCATAAATATGTTGACCAAAATGACAAGGACCCATACTCAGCAAAAAAAGGCTTTTGGTTTAGCCATATTGGGTGGATGTTACGAAAATACCAACAGGAACGTTATGACGACTATAGCAATTGCCGAGACTTAACAAAAAACAAAATCGTCATGTGGCAACACAATCACTATCTGGCTATCGCATTAAGCATGAACTTTGGCATTCCAATTATCCTTGGCATTATTTATAACGACATTATAGGAATGTTGTTAACGGTTGGCGTATTACGATTGGTATTAAGCCATCATACGACTTTTTTTATAAACTCATTTGCTCATATCTGGGGTTCACAGCCCTACACTAATAAAAACACGGCCAAAGACAATACATTGTTAGCCTTTCTAACTTACGGCGAGGGTTATCACAACTATCACCATATTTTTGAAAACGACTACCGAAATGGCATCAAATGGTGGCACTACGACCCAACTAAATGGTTCATCAAAGCGGCAAGTTATATTGGGCTAACGAAAAACCTAAGAACTGTGCCCACAGACAAAATCATAGCCGCGAAAAAACGCATGTTAGCCGCAACACAAAATGCGAAAAAACAGGTAAAAACTCATTTTGACTGCAATGTCGAGAATGAAGTAAAAAATGCCGTTGAGAGTGCCAAAGACTTCGCAAATAAGACACTCAATACCAAAACTGAAAACAAGTTACAGAATTAATGCCCTAAGATTGCATTAATGTGGTTATTTTGCTGACAAAATTATGAATCTTTAACTAAAATGAATAATTCTCTAACTTTTAATTCTTTGTTAAACTTACAAGAATTAAAATGATTGAAGATCATTCCATTAATGTTTGAAGTGACGAAGGTGTGTTTGTGAGCAAAAATAAAGAAAAGAAACAGTCAAAAGAAAAACCACAATCTTTTCAGTATGACACGATTGTTATAGGTACAGGTCCTGGCGGCGAAGGCGCTGCAATGAACCTGACTAAAGCAGGAAAGCGTGTAGCGGTAATAGAAAAACACATAGAAGTCGGTGGTGGTTGTACACATTGGGGCACCATCCCTTCAAAAGCCTTACGCCATTCAGTAAGCCGACTCATTGAATACAATAGCAATCCTTTGTTTAACAAGTCTGAAAAAGCGGCTTCACTTACTTTTGAAAATATTCTTGAACACACAACAAAAGTGATTAGAGACCAAGTAAGACTTCGTGGTGGTTTTTATGACCGCAACGACGTAAAAATTTATCACGGCTCGGCCTCATTCTTAGACAAACATACCTTGCAAATTCAAATGTTAGATGGCTCTATTGAAACATTAACATCTGAAAACTTTGTACTAGCAACAGGTTCACGTCCATTTAATCCACATGACGTTGATTTTTCTCATCCTCGCGTTTATGACTCAGACTCAATTTTGTCATTAAAACACCAGCCTAAAAACATCATCATCTATGGTGCCGGTGTTATTGGTTGTGAATACGCCTCTATATTCCGTGGTTTAGGATGCAAGGTCGATCTCATCAATACTCGAGACCGTCTATTGTCATTCATGGATGCAGAAATGACAGACTCGCTTAGTTATCACTTCTGGAATAGTGGCATTGTGATTCGTCATGGTGAAGAGTATGAAAAGATTGATGCCTTAGATGATGGTGTGATTGTTACGTTGAAGTCTGGCAAACGCATGAAAGCAGACTGTATCTTGTTTGCCAATGGTCGTACGGGTAATACCGATCAACTAAACTTGCCAGCGGTAGACTTAAAAGCCAACTCTCGCGGTTGTTTAGCGGTAGATTCTACTTACAAAACTGCAACGGATAATATTTTTGCTGTTGGTGACGTTATCGGCTACCCAAGTTTAGCAAGTGCCGCTTATGACCAAGGTCGTATTGCTGCCGAATACATGCTCGATTTAGCCGTTGAAGGGCAATTAATTGAAGACATACCTACTGGTATTTATACCATTCCAGAAATGTCATCGGTTGGTAAAACTGAACAAGAGCTTACCGCTGCTAAAATCCCTTATGAAGTAGGTCGTTCGTCGTTTAAACATTTAGCGCGTGCACAAATTGGCGCTACACCTGTTGGTGGTTTAAAGATTTTATTCCATTGTGATACTAAAGAAATTTTAGGTATTCACTGTTTTGGTGAACAAGCTGCAGAGATTGTTCATATCGGACAAGCCATCATGCAACAAAAAGGCGCTGCGAATACCATAGAGTATTTCATTCACACAACGTTTAACTATCCAACGATGGCTGAAGCGTATCGAGTAGCGGCATTAAATGGATTAAATAGACTGTTTTAAGTTCTAAAATAAAGACATAAAAAAAGCGCCTCGTTAATTCGATTGGCGCTTTTTTTTGCTTGAACTGACTATATAAATTATAAACTCAAGTTAGCTGTTTAAGTTTTCAGCTCGCGTTTAAACGTTTATTTAATCTGCTTACTTGTGATATTGACCACTGTAATCAACAACCGCATTAATAAACGCACCTGCATTTTCAGGAGATACGTCTGGTGTAATACCATGACCAAGGTTAAATACATGACCTGTACCTTTGTCACCGTAATCCGCCAATATCGTTTTCACTTCCTGGCGAATACGTTCTGGTGTGGCATATAACATCGCCGGATCCATATTACCTTGTAGCGCTACTTTGTCACCAACACGTGCTTTCGCTTCTGCAATATTCATTGTCCAGTCTAAGCCCAATGCGTCACAACCTGTTGCTGCCATTTTTTCTAACCACTGACCGCCGTTTTTAGTAAACAGAGTCACTGGCACTTTGCGGCCTTCATTTTCACGAGTTAGACCATCAATGATCTTACTCATATAATTTAATGAAAACTCTTCATAATCACGCGGTGTTAATACTCCACCCCACGTATCAAAAATCATAACTGATTGTGCACCTGCTGCAATCTGAGCATTCAAGTAACTAGTCACTGATTCAGCTACTTTATCTAACAACTGATGCATCATTTTTGGTTCTGAATACATCATGCCTTTAACTTTAGAGAACGTTTTAGTGCCACTGCCTTCAACCATATAAGTAGCAAGTGTCCAAGGGCTACCAGAAAAACCAATTAACGGTACAGAACCATTAAGTTCTTTACGGATAGTACGAACGGCATTCATAACGTATTGCAATTCGCCTTCTGGATCTGGAATTGGCAACTTATCAATATCGGCTTTTGACTTGATTGGATTTTTAAAACGCGGGCCTTCACCGGTTTCAAAGTACAAGCCTAAACCCATCGCATCTGGAATGGTAAGAATGTCTGAAAACAAAATCGCGGCGTCTAAAGGATAACGTCGTAAAGGCTGCATAGTTACTTCACATGCAAGCTCAGCGTTTTTACACAATGACATAAAATCACCAGCTACAGCACGAGTCGCTCTATACTCTGGTAAATAACGGCCAGCCTGACGCATCATCCAAACTGGAGTGCGGTCTACCGGTTGTTGCATTAATGCGCGTAAATAACGATCGTTCTTTAATTCAGTCATCGGCTCTTCTCTAATAAATTAACGGACGGATTCTACCAGAAGGTACGTAGTGTCTCTATAGGTTGATCAGACTATTGAGGTTCATAATGAAAATAAAATTGAACTTTTTTTAATTTTTTTAATTTTAATGCTTGCGCACCGATCTCGGCTTTGCTATAAATACCACGCGCTGAAGAAAAACAATAAAAACATCCTGTTTAAACGGGGCCATGCGCTAGAAAAACTTGACCACTCCTCGGAGTGGTTTTTTCTTTTCTGAGATTTTATTTTTATAAAGCCTATGGTTTTGACAAAGCTTATGTTTTTGATCAGGATAAAGCGAGAATTACCCTAACGTCGCCACACCAACTTTTTGGTATGCTCAATTAATTGTCCAGATATCGTTTTTAATGGCGGCGTACTTGGCATGTCATCAAAGCTGTACCAATCAGCACACTCAATTTCATCGTCACATAAATTAAATTCCCCAGAATCATACTCAGCAACAAAACCAACCATTAATGAGTGCGGAAACGGCCAAGGCTGACTCTTAACGTATTTCAGATTCTTTATTTTTAACCCAACTTCTTCCATAATTTCTCTATGTGCAGCTTGCTCCAATGTTTCACCGCTTTCTACAAACCCAGCCAAAACACTGTAAAAACCCGATGTACTGCGTTTGTTTTTCGCCAATAAAATCTGCTTGTCTTTTCGAATAGCTACAATAACCACCGGCGAAATTCTTGGATAACATCGATGTTTGCAAGGTTCGCACAGTGTTGCTAATTCCCAGTCGATTAACTTCATGGTATCGCCACATTGACCGCAGTACTTGTGAGTTCTTAAAAACAACTCCACTTGATAGGCCCTTGCAGCAAATTCGAACATTTCACCTTGTTCAAATAACACCGCTCGCAAACTAACAAACTCATCAAGCTCACTATGATTTTCTGAACCCGCACCACTTAAAGTTTGAGCACAAATTGAAAAAACCGGATCACCTTCATACTCCCCAATTTGCGTCACAAACTTCGGCGGTTCTAGGTCTAACGCTAAGTCATCAAAACAACCAAAGGGAATTTTATTTTTGGGCGCTTGTAGATAAATTTGATGAGAATAAATAATGCACCACCAGCCTTCTAATTCTGGCGAGAAAGGCATACTGTGTTGAATCATATTTATTCCTTAAGTGGTTGGAAAATAATTTTTTATAAGTGTAAACGTTTTTAACGCTCATCCGACATGTAAATTTTAAAATTAGGTCTATAATTTTACTTAACCTATGGAAAAACTATAGAACTTTCAATAAGGAACGACAAATATGTTAACGCGTCAAGAAGAGACAAAACAAAAATATGGCGGCGCTATTACGGTAGTAGACACTTGGTTAGCTGAGCGTAGAGAGCTACTGGTAAAATATTGTCAATTGGCAGGTTTACCACCATTTGAAGCAAACAAAAACTCATTACCAGACGTATCAGTCATTAACGACTTTTGCCAGATACTCGTCGATTACCTATCCGCTGGTCACTTTGAAGTCTACGACGACATTGTTCAACAATGTAACAACAGAAACAAAGAAAGCGCTGAATTAGCAGAACGGGTTTATCCACTCATTGCGGATACCACTCAGCCTCTTGTCGATTTTAATGATAAATATTCAAATGTTCCCGACGGGTTTGAATACCAAGGTTTTGATTTAGACTTAGCTGACGTAGGAAGTTTATTAGAGCAGCGCATGGAATTGGAAGACGAACTGATACACACCCTGTATAGTAAGCACAGTTAAGAAAATCCCTTCCAAAAAACTAAGATAAATAGAGAGTTATGCGTTTTTTTTTAAAATTTTGTTTGGCCATAATAGTAATTATTATGGCTATTGTAGTCAGTTTGTTCGATATATCGCAGCATTCTCTAAACCATAAAACATTAACCCCAAATCAAGTTGCCGCAGCAAAACAAACGTTAGCTCGGTTTACTAGAGAACTTAAAAATACTGATGAACAACTATCGTTGTCAATCAGTCAGGGTGAATTAGATGTATTAGCCGACCTTGCAGGTCATACATTTAAAGACACATTTTTTGAGTTTTATATCTCCAACTATAATTTCACATTTGCTTTTAGTCATAATGTTTCTCAAGCGTTAAATATATTCGCAAATAACAATATAAAGTTAAATGCTTACTGCGTAATGGGAGAATTCCCTGACGATAATGAAAGTGCTTTAGATAAAGGCAGTAATTCACAATTTAAAATTGATTATTGTAAAGTTGGAATGTGGAAATTACCCGGTTCACTCGCTGAAAAAATTATTAGCCTTGGTTTTGAAAAATCCATGAGTAAAGAAGCTTCCGATATGATCTTCTTTCTCGTTGGAAAAATCCAATTAGAAAACCAAAACCTTATCGTCAAAACATCTCGCCCACCGTTATTATTTAAACAAGTAAAACAATCCGTTAAAGACATTTCTAAAAATGCCACCAACCTTTCTGAAATGGCTTCATTTAACCCAACAAAGTTTGTTAGTTACATCATGTTGTTAAGTCAACATGAGCAACGCGACAAGCCTTTCGCCTATTATGTAGGTTTGGTCTTTCAAAAATCTTATCAAACAACGGAACAGAACCCACAAAACAACCCGATAGTTGAAAACAGACATGCGCTTTGGGCATTAGCCACATATTTTGGTAATGCAAAATTTGCTAAAATTATTGGGGTTAACGCCGCCGACGCTTATCGTTCATCATATACACCAACCATAAAACAACGTGCCGACTTAACATTGCACTTTTTATACTCTGCGATTCTTGAACAAATTGGTGGCGCCGATATTGGCCTTAATATTGGTGAACTAAAGGAACTAAGTGACGCTAATGAAGGCGGCAGTGGTTACAGCTTTGCAGATTTAGCCGCCGACAAAGCCGGCTTGAAGTTTAGCCAAGTCTTGGTTCATGATCGGGCTAGTGCCAAACA
>CAWUUQ010000125.1:0-2850 GCA_963925625.1 uncultured Psychrosphaera sp. | reverse complement strand
CATCCAGACGAAGTAGAAACATTTATCAATGATTCTATTACCGCGCATGAGAAAGGTGAAGGCCTAGCATTTGCCATTATTAATAAAAGTACTAACAAAGTCATCGGCTCAACACGATACATGAAATATGACCCAATCAATAAGCGGGTAGAAATTGGCTATACCTTTCTTTCTGCATCTATGCAGCGAACCGGTGTTAATACAGAAATGAAGCTATTGATGTTGCAACACGCATTTGAAACCTTAGAGTTAAATCGCGTTGAGTTTTTAACTGATTATTTGAACATGCAATCTCGTACCGCTATTCTTAGACTCGGAGCAAAACAAGAAGGCGTAATGCGACACCATATGATCATGCCAGATGGTCGGTTACGTGATTCTGTAATTTTCAGTATTCTTAAATTAGAATGGCCCGGCGTTAAGCTCAATTTAATACATAGAACAAGACATTAGCCTTTTATAAAGAACAAGCAATTGAAGCTAAGGCAAAAGCCTTAAAAAGTAATCCACTGATCGTTAAATTAACAGAAGCACAAGCTTGGGATGGTAAATTACCCACTACTATGATGGGCGAAGGTGTAATGCCAATTATGGATATTCGCGGAGACAAAAAAGGCTAGCCGAATATGAATAACACAACAAACAGCCCTACTTTAGACTCTAATGTCAGCGAGTACCTTTCTATACAATTTGAGGGGCTAGACTGCGCTTATACTGAGTTGTCAGATAAAGAGTTCATCGACTGTACGTTTAAGCAATGTGACTTTTCAGAAGCGGTGTTAGAAAATTGCAATTTTGTTGATTGTGAATTTATTAACTGTAACTTTAGTTTAGCTAATTTTAATAACAGCAAGTTTTCAGATGTTCACTTTCAAGAGTCTAAACTCATTGGTATTGATTGGACAAAAGCGCATTGGCCTAGTTTTGTTTTTGCTTCGCCAGTGCATTTTTCAAAGTCTGCCATTAGTAACTCTACATTTTATGGCTTGTCGCTGCACGATTTAGTATTGGATGATTGCAAGGCGCATAATGTCGACTTTCGTGAAGGTCAGTTTAATAACGGCCGATTTAACGACACTGACTTTTCTGGAAGCTTTTTTTCAAATACGAACCTAAGTAATGTGGATTTCTCCGACGCTTATGACTATGACATTGATATCTATCAAAATATAATAACGAACGCTAAATTCAGTCGAATTGAAGCGGTGAGACTCTTGGACAGTTTAGATATTGAACTGGTTGATTAAACTATGAAACTAAAGGTCGGTCTTATAGCGGTATACACGCTCTTTTTAATGAAGTGTTGCGTGTTTGCAAACACTATTATTGTAAACCCAGTAATGGCAAATTCAACACCGGCTTCAATTAAACCTTTTGGTTTATGTGACGTTTCAAAAGATTTAAATTCACTGTCATGGTTAGTGGGAAAGTGGATCTCAAAAACAGATTCAGGAACTACAATTGAACATTGGAACAAAGTCAGTCCAAAAACATTTGAGGGAATGGGTGCAAATTATAGAGATAACTCGCTAAAAAGCTCAGAGTCACTTAGAATAGTGGCAATGTCGGGTGAGGTGTTTTATCTAGCGAAGGTTAAAAGTAACCCAATAGTCACCCCATTTAAACTGACGTCTTGTTCAAAAAGCTCTGTAACCTTTGAAAACAAAGGGCATGACTTTCCGAAAAAACTAGTTTACCAATTAATCCAGCCGAACAAACTTGATGTGTTTGTTACAGGCGAAAATAACAAAGG
The DNA here is from genome assembly GCA_963925625.1 of uncultured Psychrosphaera sp. Taxonomy (GTDB): domain Bacteria; phylum Pseudomonadota; class Gammaproteobacteria; order Enterobacterales; family Alteromonadaceae; genus Psychrosphaera. Next base: position 1,097 of record CAWUUQ010000125.1, on the reverse strand, counting down.
ATTTGTTATTCACTTTGAGAAAAATTTTAATGAGTAATTTACGCATGCCAAACGAACGCAATAAAAACCAATCAATCACTAAAGTAGTACCTATCGAATTAATGTCTGACGGACAGCGTTCAGTCATTCCAGTCACATTTGATCCAAAAGCGGTGTTTGGAAAAGCCAAAGCGCCGGTTCATGTCACTATTGGTGACTTTACCTATAGCACAACTATCATTAGTGTAAGCAATAACACATTTGTTCCACTTAGCAAAAAGAATCGTGAAGCTGCAGGTCTAGTTGTTGACGAGTCTTTTAATATTGTTGATAAAGATGGCAATGACTCATTCAGTGTTACTTTTAGATCAGACAACTCTGCAGATCACGTTGAGATCCCAGCTGTGTTATTAACGCATTTAGAAGCCGACCCTCAGCTAATGCATAACTGGCAAACTCTGCCAATCACTAGCCAGCGTGAAAGTGCCGTTTCATTAACCAATACAAGCAACCCAGAAACCATTGCTAAACGATTAGAAAAGGTTCTTTCTTTTGTTGCCAGTCGCAGCATTGTCGACGAGCAAGAGCAAGACCAGTACTAAGCATTTAAATACCAAAATTAAATCTTTGTAACTTTAAATTTGTGGTGTATAAGCTTAAAAATTATTACTTTTAGGTTTAATAACCACACATGTTTAATGCCGAATTTAGCGATTTATTAAAAGAATTGATCCGCCAGCCTAGTGTGGTTGGCGCTGAACATTCATTTTTTAGGGTATTACAACGAGAACTCGAAGAACGTGGCGCTACGGTAACGTGGTATGAAGGCTTATTAGTCGCACAAGGCAATAAGCCATTCAGCACCATGTTTTCGGCCCACATCGACCGTCACGGACTTATTTGCACGGGTCCAAACGAATTCCAATACGCTGCTTCTATTTCAGCTAACCGCACTGACCTATTAAACAATTCTGTTTCTGAACAGCTCATGTCTAAAATTACTGAGCGCTTTAAAGAACAAGAAGTCTATGCCTACGAACCATGGTCTGGTTCATATCGTGGCAAAGGCAAAATTGTGAATTCTTATGTTTGTGAATATCGCAATAACTTAATATTTG
>CAWUUQ010000124.1:0-7358 GCA_963925625.1 uncultured Psychrosphaera sp. | reverse complement strand
TTAAAAAGCAACGAACAACATTTATCTGCTGATGACAACCTTGGCACATCAGGCAAAACCGTTCTTACGATTCATAATGGTGCATTTCAAGGTCAGTTCTCAGCCTCTGAACAGAATAAAATAACAAGCCTCATACTTAATAAACAAAAGCATTTAACTATATCTAATCAAGAATATAACCAAGAACAGAAGCAATTAAATTTTTTATCATTAGGTATTAATACAACCGATAAAATTATTGCTGTCAGCCCAAATTACGCCAAAGAGTTACTAACACCTTTAGGCTCACATTTTCTGTACAACGACATGCAAAATAATGCAGAAAAAGTAACTGGCATTTTAAATGGCTGTGACTACGACGCTTGGAACCCTCAATCAGACCCTTACATTGAGCAAAACTATCAAGAACACCGATTAGATTTAAAACTAAAAAATAAGCTAGCGCTCCAGAAATCTGCTGGTTTTACCCAAAGCGAACGCATAACGACTTTTAGTCTAGTAAGCAGGCTTACCGAACAAAAAGGACTGGATTATTTAATTCCAAGCCTAGAAGAAGTATTACAGCACAACGTACAGATATTTATTGCTGGTACCGGCGATCCAAAGTATATCGACGCTTTGCAATTACTTGCTGATAAATACCCAGCTAAAATGTTTTTCTATCATGGCTTTAGTGAAGCTATTGCTCATACGTTTATGGTTGGTGCAGATGTCTTTTTAGTTCCGTCTTTATTTGAACCCTGTGGGCTAACCCAAATGCACGCGTTAGCGTATGGTACATTGCCGCTTGTGCGAAATGTTGGTGGGCTAGCGGACACGGTAATTGACATAAACGAGGAAGGCGGCACAGGCTTTGTATTTGATAAACCAAATGTAAACTCAATGAGTTCTGCCTTAAGGCGCGCGGTTTTGTTTAGAGTCGAACAGCCTAATAAGTTTCACGCCACACAAGTTTTAGCAATGAAATCAAAATTTACGTGGAAAAAGTCGGCTATTTCCTACCTTTCTGTTTATAAAGAACTATTATCAAGTTAAGTGTTTTCGTTACTGTTCATTTAAATGCAGTTATCCGAACCTATGTTATTTCTAACCTAGTTGATATATGAAGAATAAAAAACATGTAATTTCATTAAAGACGGCCATTACTTCTGCAATTTTATTTGTGAGCTTTTTGACTCTCACCCTTTCTGTTGCCATGACAACGTGGTTGCAAAAAAATAATGTTAAAGGTGAAACTGAATTTTTTGCAAAAGCCATGAGCGAAATTGTGGCTTTTAATGCAATTGTTCCGTTAACATTTGACCAGCGTAAAGGCTTAAAAAGTTTTTTGGATACGCTACAAAATATCGACGAAATAAGTAACATTCATATTTATCGTGTGGATGAAATAACACAAGAGCTTAGTTTTTTCACTAGTTATAATCGATCTGGTATTTTACCCGTAAATACCCAAACTGCTCGTTTAAAACATTTATCAACGCCACAATTTACCAATGAGTATGTTGAGTACTCTTTGGCAATTCAAGATCCAAAACTAGATCAGGTTATCGGTCATGTTTATATGCGTTTGCAACTGACAAACTATAACAAGAGTGTTGCCGATTTATTAAAAGTAAACGTTATTATTGCAATCCTGATTGCATTGATTGCATTTTTTGTCGCCCAGACATTAAGAAATAGAATTTTACGTCCTATTAAAGTGTTTGTTGATGAAATTGAAACCGCTGCAAAAAATCAGGAATTTAATAAAAACGTATCACCAATTGAATTTTCTGAAATTGGAATTATTGCCAACGCCGTTAACTCATTATTGAAAAAGATTAACATTCAGATTCGACGCTTTTCATTGGCTGAACAGGAAATCACGGAACTAAATCAAAACCTCGAAGAAAAGGTGGTGATGCGAACAAAGGCTCTACGTGATTCTAATCAAGAATTGCTGGAAGCACTTGAACAAGTTCATCAATATCAATCACAAGTTATACAGTCCGAAAAAATGGCTAGCCTTGGCCAAATGGTTGCTGGAGTTGCCCATGAAGTTAATACCCCAATTGGTTTAGGAGTAACGGCCTCTACGTTATTAGGCGACAAAATAGATGAAATAACAGTTCAACTTAATGACAAAACATTAAGTGCTCCACAGTTAAGCCACTTCTTAGAAGAGAGCAAAGAAAACACTCAAATTATCTATAGAAATTTAACCCGAGCCGCTGACTTGATTAGCTCATTTAAACAAGTTGCAGTGGACCAAACAGTTGGGGCAGTAAGAAATGTGGACTTAGGTGAGTACTTACATGAAATCATCTTATCTATGCAGCCTACTTTAAAAAAATACCGCCACACCGTTGAGATAGAGTGCGAAGAACACCTTTTTGTAATTACCAAACCGGGTCCATTAAACCAAGTCATTATTAATTTAACGATGAACGCCCTTTTACATGCTTTTAAAAGCATGGAGCAAGGCGCAATTGTCATTTCAGTTAAAAAAGTAAATGATCTTTTTTGTATTGAAGTCCGAGACAATGGCTGCGGTATCGAAGAAAAAATTAAGCAAAAGATATTTGATCCCTTTGTTACGACGTCTAGGGGAGAAGGCGGCGCTGGTTTAGGCTTACACCTTGTTTATAACCTTGTGACACAGGCTTTAAAAGGTAAAATTTCAGTTCATAGTGAATTATCAAAAGGCGCACAATTTAATATCGAGTTTCCTTCATTATCTGAGGAGAGCCTTGATGAACGTTAATAAACTATGTTCTTCCAGCTTGGTTTGCTTAGCATTATTTTTAGGGAATCATGTAAGTGCAGTAGAGGCTAATGTTGAACAACAACAATTATCCGCAGCATTAATCTATAAGATGTATTTTTATATTGATTACCCTTTTGCCCCAAAAGTCCCACATTATTGTTTTGTAGGCTCAGAGAGCTTTGCTATTGCAGATATATTAACCGACAGACAAAAATCCGGACAAATCAAAAGTAAAATAAAGATAAGTACATGGGCTGCGCACAATAAAATAACCGAAAGATCTTGCCAGATTATCTACACTGCGCCATCGGTTCGTACTAATAAGTCAATAATTCAGAAGCTTTCTAAAAACTCACTGACACTAGGTGACGATGATGACCTGAGTAACAATGGCAATATTTCAAGTCTGACGTTTAAGGACAATCGCCCCGTATTAACCTTTAGCCGAAAACAATTAAAAAGTACCTTATTACAAGTGAACAGTCAGTTATTAAGCAACTCTATTATGTTGCGTTAACTGGAAAAATGGTCATTTCATAATCACGGAATGAGCAAAATCCAAAACTATCCCCTTGAACATTCATATTGCCTGAAACAGACACTGACATTGACGGCTTTTTAATATTTAGTATGTGTCCCTTACCTAATTCAACATGTTTTAATGTCGCCTCTATTGCTCCCGTTGTACACAACATAAATAACGTATTGGAGAAATTTTTAGGCCTGAACACATTGCCAGAATTAATAACCGGCTGAGTTGTTTTATTAGAGCTATATTTCCAATCCGCAAAATCAATAGTGAACTTATTATTCTTTATAAAAGCATGGTCATTATGAGTTAAATAGGTCAACTTATATCGAGTAGAATAAGGGCTATTTTTTTTAATGGAAGATGACTTTCTTTCAAAAATGGTAACTCCCGCCTCTCCTGTTACCTCAAAAACTAGCTTGTCTTTCTGCTGTTTTATTAGCAATACAGTGCGTTCATCAATTCCGATACCGTGTTCAGTATTATTTTCTGCCATTGCGGTCGCAATTCGACCATGATTGCTTTGCTCACCCAAATGACTATCGAATATAAAACCCTCAAATAAACCTAAGCCTTTGGAAAGCGCATGATTATTTTTTGATAATTGGTCTAAGTTGTTTATATAAGGTGTAAAACCATTTAATAAAGCGTTATGGCTATCACCATTTAATATAACGGCATTGCCTTTATTTTCGCTTACGCCTGTAATGGCAGAAACCGTGTTGCCATTAAATGAGAAAACTAACTTGCCTCTTTTATGTTTTTCTAACGCTTTAGCAAACCATTTATGTGGCTTATTATTGTTCATTAATGATTGTGTAAGGAATAACGGTGAGCCGTCATGAAAATATATACCATCCGCATCGTCAACCATCTCTTCCAATATTGCTGGTGTACGACATACTTCATTTAAGCGCTCGGCCAATGATGGATATATACTACCTCTAAAATAGCGTCCAGAATGTTGTTGTCTAACGTCTTCTAGTTTCAAACAAGCCTGTTCCAGAGCTTCATCGTCGCTTTCTGACTGCCCATTTAACTTCCTGCTTGCATGTTCTGACCATATTTTGGCCACGGCCGTATCAATTGGTAACCAGGTGACATCAACATCCAGTTGCTCAAACACTTGCTCAAGCAAATAAACTTCCTCATAAGCGTCACTATTTGCAGCTGTCACAAAAACAATTTCGTCGCCATCAACTTGGTCTGTAAAAAGCCTTAGAGCTTTTGCTACAAAAGGTTGCAGACTGTTATGTAAGTCAACTTTTATCCGCTTTTTGGAATCACGTTGCATAAACCGCTCTGTCACAATTGGTACTTGTAGTATGTCTAGAAAGGCTTGTTTTTGATAATCATTTAAAGCAGAGCTTAGGCTAATACCGTATTTTCGTAAATATCGTTTAAGTGATCGTTCGTCCATCGCCTTTTCAGATGTTTTGACTTTTTTTAAGGCTGTTACAAACGATGACATTTCTGTGGAATATAATCTGGAGTGTTTTATTACGAACGCATAAAATTTGGATAAATTATGTTTAGATAGGCTGTACTGGTTTTCAACATGTGTCGATTCATAAGACTTTATTTTATTAACACAGTTTTTGGGCTCGGCACTACTGCAAATATTAAGACCTCCTCCAATCAGAACAGTTTGTGATTTGCTCGCATTTGACTGCCAACTAAATGAAAGTGTAAATAACACTCCCAATACTACTTTTGCTAATAATACACGCGCCATTTAATACAAACCCTTGCCTTAATAAGTCTTCCCAAGCCAACACTAGCATACTTATAAATAAAAATTGAACCATATACCAAAAAGTTGAGTAAAACACTGGGTTATTTGGTTAATTAATATCATCAAGTATGGTATAAATGCCGCCATATTATTAATACTTATTAAACCTAGCCCTCTCTATGACACATGAGGGCTTTTGCTGTTGATTATTGGAGACTACATGCCAACTAAAATGCCAGATATTGCAAATCAAGCCAAGGCTCAAACTGAAGGTGTGCTTGATTGGGTAGGGATGAGCAACATCGAAATGCCTCTTATGGTTGAGATGCAAGGTGAAACGCGCCCTGTCTCTGCTTTGGTTGAAGCCTTTGTAAATTTAAAGGAACCTAAAGCTAAAGGCATCCACATGTCTCGTTTATATTTAATGCTCGACGAATTGTCGGTAGAAAGCGCGTTAAATATTGCTAACTTAAAGTCACTGTTAAACAACTTTGTTGAAAGTCATCACGACTTAAGCAATGAAGCGCATGTTAAGTTTGAATTTGACTACCATATGAGACGTAAGTCTTTAATTAGTGGCAAGTTAGGCTGGAAGGCCTATCCAGTAGTTATTACAGGTAACCTAACAGATGGTGAGTTTGACATTGAACTTGCCGTGAAGGTGCCATACTCGTCAACATGTCCGTGTTCTGCAGCGCTTGCTCGACAGTTAATTCAAAATCAGTTTACTGAAACCTTTGCAGGACAATCTAATATAGATGCAGAGCAAATGCATGCTTGGTTAGGTTCAACGGAAGGTATTGTGGCAACACCACACAGCCAACGTTCAATTGCAGAAGTAAAAGTAAAACTGACTGATGCCGTTGTAGACTTTCCAATTGTTGATTTAGTTGATTCAATTGAGTTTGCGTTAAAGACGCCAGTTCAAGCAGCAGTAAAACGTGAAGATGAACAAGAGTTTGCTCGTTTAAATGGTCAAAACTTGATGTTTTGTGAAGATGCAGGTCGTCGCATCAAAGCTGCATTAAATCCTATTGAAGGATATAGAGACTTTTGGTTACGAGTTAATCATTACGAATCTTTACACGCTCATGATGCCGTTGCTGTTGCAAGCAAAGGTGTTGCTGGCGGATATTCGTCAAAATAAAGTTTCGTCGAGCTAAGCTGTTTGTATAGCTTTGTAAGTTGTTATACCAGCAACGTTGCAAGTAGCTATATAAATAGTTACATAAATAGTTATAAAAGCAGCTTTTTAGTTGGCTACATTTTAATTAGAAAACCCCAGTGAATTTTGTTTTCTGGGGTTTTATTATTTCAGGCTAGTTCCAATGTAACTATTTTGAGCCAAAGCTTTGGCTTTTATTTCGTTATGGCTGCCTTTCGTTTATCTTCGTTTATCGCTTTCATGGTTTCAGAGGCTGCGGTATACAATAATCCCTCACTGATGCGAACATCATAATTTGGATTTACATATTGAAAGTGAACCAAACCTTGTTGGTCTATGATATACACAGCTGGAACTGGCAATGCGACTCTAGATTCACCTTGAATATCGATAAATGGCACGCCTAAACGATCTCTGTACATCGCTTCGGTCTTTTTGTCTAAGAAAAATGCCAAGCCTAAAGCCTTTGCCAATTCCAATTTAGGATCGGCCAGTAGCTTGTAGGTAATGTCACCATTTGACTGTTGCTCATCGATGTTTTTATTGCTGTCTGGCGACACAGCTACCATCTGATAACCAAGAAACTTAATAGCCTTATCAATTTTTTGAAGACGACTTAGTTGGGCGCTGCAGTAAGGACACCAACCACCTCGGTAAACAATTAACACCGTTGGCTTATCTTTAAAAAGTGCTTCGGTACATACAGACTGCTTTGAAGCTGTTTCAAGGCAAGTATTCGGTACCATCATTCCTGGCAACAATGGTTTTATGTCGGTAGCAAGTTCAACAATGCCTGTTGAATTAGCCTGTTCAGTAACTTTTTTTGCAGTTCCCTGATCGGAAAAAGCGGCGGCTGAAAACGGCAGTAACGTGCTAACCATCGTTAATAGAAGCATTGCAATGGTATTTTTTGAAGTAATCATTAAATTCCTAATAATAAAAAAGGTCTATTGAGTAATTCAAAAGACCTTTGATATTTAACTAAACTTTCATAAATAAATTTAGCTTGTTCTTAACTTTGTATATTAAGTTATATTTTCCGCGGGAATCCGGTTGGCAATATAGTCTCTAATTTCAGCTTCCAACTGCTCAGCTGCATTGCCATTATCAATACGTTTTTTCTGACGCTGACCATTGATATAAAAACCACTTCTTTTATTTGCGCCCGCTAAGCCTATATCAG
>CAWUUQ010000123.1:0-6347 GCA_963925625.1 uncultured Psychrosphaera sp. | reverse complement strand
TTAAAGATGAAGAATTATTAAAGAAAATTGAAAGCAAGCAGAACTTATCTTGGTGGCAGTTCCTTGATAAAGACCGTTATCAAAAACAAGCTTTGCAAGGCGATATTGAAACCATTAAAAAACACTATTTAGAACATGGTTACCTTCGTTATAACTTAGAGTCTACTCAAGTTTCAGTAGACCCTGATAAAGAATCAGTTTACATCACGTTAAACGTTAATGAAGGCGAACCGTATAAAGTTATTAGTTTTGACTTTATTGGTGATTTGTTAGGCCAAGAAGACTTTATTCGTAAGATTGTTCCAATTCGCTTAAATGAAAATTATAACGGTGAAATAATTACTTACACCGAAGAAATGATTACTAAATACTTGGGTCGCTTTGGTTATGCTAATGCTAAAGTTACAACGATCCCAGAGCCGAATGACGAAACCAAAGAAGTAGCATTAACGATATCTGTTGATCCTGGTAATCGTGTTTATGTTCGCCGTATAAAGTTTGTCGGAAATTTTGCAACATCCGACGAAGTACTGCGTCGTGAAATAAGACAGTTTGAAGGTTCAACTCTTTCTAACAATCTTTTAGAATTATCGAAGACCTTAATTCAACGATTAAAATACATTGAATCAGTAGACTTTGCAGTACAAGAACTTCCTGGTGAAGATGACTTAGTTGATGTTACTTTTTCAATCAAAGAACAAGCGTCTGGTGCTTTCCAAGCCGGTATTTCTTACGGCGATTACACAGGTTTAGCATTTAATACATCAATTCAACAAGATAACTTTCTTGGAACCGGTAACGCTGTTGGTATTTCACTTAACACTTGGAAAGCGCAACAAACTGTTTCATTAAATTACACTGATAACTACTTTACTGATGACGGTGTCGCGTTGGGTGGTCAAATTGCTTACAGTAATTATGACGCATCAAAAGTAAACTTAGTCACATACTCTCGTAAAACAGTAACCATTGGACCGACGTTAAGCTGGCCAGTAATGGAAAACAATCGTGTAAGTGTGGGTGTTGCATATAAAGATATTCAGATTTCTCAGCTGCAAAGCTACGACCAAATAAAGCGATTCGCTGAAGCGTTTATAGACCCTGAAAATCCAGATGCAAAATTTAAATTTGCTAATGTTGAAGCCAATATTGGTTGGAGCCGCAACACACTAAACCGTGGTGTATTCCCATCGGCAGGTTCAAGCCAACAATATGGCTTTAAAGTTTCAGTACCCGGCTCTGATGTTGAATACTTTAAATTTAACTTCGATTCGAAATTCTATTTTCCTTTATCTGACGATCATAAGTGGACGTTCTTAGGCCGTTTTGAAGCAAACTATGGTAATGGTTACGGCACGTTAAATGGTAGTGATCAAACCTTACCGTTTTGGGAAAACATGCAACAACGTTCTAATGATCTTCGTGGATTTGAAAGTAATACCATTGGTCCTCGTGGCATCCAGCGCATAAGTAAAACAACGACTGGTGGGCCAAGTGCCATCGGTGGTTTAGACACAGTTATTTTGGATCCATCATTTGATACCTTATTCTCACAAAATAGAGCAACAGGTGGTAATGCGTCGTTATTTGCAGGCATTGAGTTAATTACGCCAACCCCTTTATTACCAGAAGAGTTTTCAAATTCAGTTCGTACTTCAGTGTTTGTTGACGTTGGTAATGTCTGGGATACTGAGTTTGATTTAAGCGACTACGATGACTTAGCGGAAAGCGAAAGAAATAAGTTAGTTGATTATTCAGACGCCAGTCGTTATCGTGTGTCTGCAGGTGTATCATTACAATGGTTGTCACCTATGGGACCTTTAGTATTTACATGGTCAAGACCTGTAAAAGAATACGAAGGCGACCGACATGAAGTATTTAGTTTTAACATCGGAACGACCTTTTAGGGATAAAGTTCTTTTTAATTTTTGGAGTAAAAAATGACACTAGCAAAAAACATCCTTGCCTTAACAACGGGCATCTTATTTTCGGTAACAGCTTGGGCTGAATCGATAGCAGTAGTAGACGTTCAGAAAGTTGTAGCACAGTTACCGCAAATGGTAGCGATGCAACAACAGTTGCAACAAGAGTTTGCTGGTGCGGCGGAAGAAATTGAAAAGTTAAAAGCTGACATTCAATTTAATCTTGAAAAATTCCAACGCGAATCGATGACGATGAGCAAGGAACAACAAGATAAACTTCGCGGCGATATCGAAGAAATGCAAAAAACATATCAAGCTAAAGCGCAGCCTTTACAAGAAAACATTCGTCGTCGTCAAGCTGAAGAACGTAACAAGATCATGGCGATCATTAAAACAGCTGTTGATGAAGTAGCTGCAGAGAAAAAATTTGATGTAGTTTTACAAGCGCAATCGGTAGCCTTTGTAAAACCTGAAAAAGACATTTCAGACCTAGTTGTTGAAAAAGCTAGTAAAGTAAAATAATCTCGCCATTTATGATGGTAAGTTAAAATGTTTAGTTAAGTTGTTTTAACAATTAAAACTATTTTAAACCCGCTTTGGCTTCACTAAAGTGGGTTTTTGTTTATCTAAGGGTTGAATAATGAGTTACACGCTTAATGAATTATCGGATTGGATCACTAAACACTCAGGCATAGCCGTTGAAGTGAAAGGGCCAGCAGATAAAGTCATTACTAAAATTGCGACTATTGATGGTGCTAATGAAAATGAAATAACTTTCTTAGCAAATAAGAAATACAAAAAGCACCTAGAGACATGCGAAGCCGGGTGTGTCATTTTGTCACACTCAGATTCAAATGCATGGCAAGGCAATGCACTTCTAATGGAAAATCCTTATCTTGGTTTTGCGTTAGTAGCTCAACGTTTAGACACAACACCCCAACAGCTCCCATTGATAGATAATGCAGCAAATGTGCATCCGAGTGCAGTTATTGGTAAAAATGTCGCAATAGGGCCATTTGTGACCGTTGAGGCAGATGCTCAAATCGAAGACAATGTACAGATCGGAGCAGGTTGTTTTGTCGGACAAGGTACAATAGTTGGCGAAGGCTCCCGACTTTGGCCGAACGTTACCATTTATCATGGTGTTACTTTAGGCAAAAACTGTACGATTCACAGTAGCTCAGTTGTTGGTGCTGACGGTTTTGGCTATGCTCCTCAAAAGATCGACGGTAACCAACATTGGATCAAAATTCCTCAATTAGGTGCAGTAATCATTGGTGATAATACTGAAATAGGTGCTAGCACGACGATTGATCGAGGTGCGATTGAAGATACTGTTATCGGAAAAGGCGTCATTGTAGATAATCAAGTTCAATTAGGACATAACGTTGAGTTGGGTGATTATTCAGCGATAGCATCAGGTACCTTGATTGCAGGCAGTACAAAAATTGGCACGAATGTGACAATTGGCGGTGGTGTTGGTATCGCTGGTCACCTAAATATCTGTGATAATGCGTTTATTACTGGCCGAACTTTTGTAATTAGCGATATAATGACGGCTGGTGTTTATTCATCTGGGATGCCTGCAACAACGAATAAAGAGTGGCGCAATAACGCGGCACGCTATAGAAAATTGACTGAGCTTTTTAAACGCGTTCAAACTTTAGAAAAGCAATTAAAAGATTAGTCCTATTGCAGTTTTGTAAGGAGACATACTTTGTCTGAGCAATTAAATTCATTTGAAATCGAAAAAATCATGTCCTATTTACCTCATAGATACCCTATGTTGTTAATAGATCGCGTTCTTGATTACAAAGTAGGGGAATCTCTACACGCAATTAAAAACGTAACCATTAACGAACCAATTTTTACAGGTCACTTTCCGGGTAAACCTGTTTTTCCAGGCGTACTGATTTTGGAAGCTATGGCTCAAGCAACTGGTTTATTAGGTTTCAAAACAATTGAAGCCCAAAAAGGTGAAGTTGATCCAAATGAACTATATTTATTTGCAGCGATTGACAATGCACGATTTAAACAACCAGTAACACCTGGTGATCAAATGCATTTCCATGTGAAATTTGTGAAAGAACGCCGTGGCATTTGGAAGTTTACCGGTGAAGCGCTAGTGGATGGCAAAATAGCTGCGAGCGCAGAAATTATGTGTGCACGCCGCGTACTTTAATTTAATAAAAGAGATTTTGATTTGATACACGAAACCGCAATCATTTCTAAAAGTGCCAAATTAGGTGCTAACGTATCAGTAGGACCTTATTCAATTATCGGTGACGATGTTGAAATTGGTGACAACACTAAAATTCACTCACACGTTGTTGTTAAAGGACCTAGTGTCATTGGTAAGAATAATGAAATATTCCAATTTTCATCGGTAGGTGAAGATTGCCAAGACAAAAAATATGCGGGTGAGCCTACTCGACTAGAGATGGGTGACAACAATGTGATCCGTGAAAATGTCACAATTCATCGTGGCACAGTGCAAGATCAAAGTCTTACTAAAATTGGCAGCAATAACCTCTTTATGGCTTACACACATGTGGCGCATGACTGTGTCATTGGTGACAATGTCATTTTTGCTAATAACGCCAGTGTCGCCGGACATGTACATGTTGGTGATTGGGCTATTTTAGGTGGAATGGTTGGTGTTCACCAGTTTGTTCATATTGGAGCTCATAGCTTCATTGGCCTAAACAGCATTGTTGTTAAAGACGTACCTCCTTATGTGCTTGCTGCTGGCAACGGCGCTGAGCCAAAAGGGCTAAATAGTGAAGGCTTAAAACGTCGAGACTTTAGTGCAGAAGAAATTTCAGCAGTTAAAGCTGCTTATCGATTACTTTACCGCAAAGGCTTAACAACCGATGAAGCTATTGAAGCGATGGATGTAACCGAACCTGTGGTTGCCAAGTTTGCTGACTTTATTGCTAACTCCTCTCGCGGGATCATACGTTAAAAGAAATTATTTTATGTCGAAACTTAAAATAGGCATAGTTGCAGGGGAACATTCCGGTGACTTATTGGGCGCTGACTTAATGTCGGCGCTTTCTGATCTTGCTAGTCAGAAAAATATTGAAATTGAATATCGTGGTATTGCCGGTCCTAAAATGATGGCATTGGGCTGTTCAAGTTATTTCGACATGGAAGAGTTATCCGTGATGGGTATTGTAGAAATACTTAAAAGGTTACCTCGATTACTAAAAAAACGTAAACAACTTGTTCAAGACCTTGCCGACTGGAAACCTGATGTGGTTATTGGAATCGACGCTCCAGAATTTAACTTAGGTCTAGAGCTTAAACTAAAAGAACAAGGTTTTAAGACGATTCATTATGTCAGTCCTTCAGTGTGGGCTTGGCGTCAATCACGTATTAAAACAATAAAAAAAGCCTGTGACAAAGTTTTAGCATTACTGCCCTTTGAAAAAGCATTTTATGATAAACACCAAATGCCTTGTGATTTTGTTGGGCATACCTTGGCAGATCAAATTCCATTAGAAAGCCAAAAGCTGCAATGTCGAGAAAAACTCAACTTGATGGCATCGGATAAGGTGCTAGCGGTATTACCGGGAAGCCGAGGTTCTGAAATCAAGTTTTTATTGTCGCCGTTTTTAGCAACGGCCAAACAATTAAAAAATGAATTGGCAGACTTAAAAATATTAGATCCAGCAGTTAACGAATATCGTGCAAACCAAATTCAGCAGCAAATTGACGCGCAATTTCCAGAGTTAAATATTGTTGTTTCAGTAGGTAACGCCCGAGATGTAATGGGTGCAGCTGACGCAGTTTTATTGGCGTCAGGAACTGCAACGTTAGAAACCATGTTAATGAAAACTCCTATGGTTACTGCTTATAAAGTAGGTTGGTTTAGCTATGCAGTGTTCTCTCGAATGATTAAAACACCTTATTTTACCTTACCCAACTTGTTAGCGAACAAAGCGTTAGTCGCAGAATTAATACAGGAAGAGGCGACGGTTGAAAACTTAGTGTCTCATATCAAGCCATTGTTAATGGAGCCTCAAATTGAGTTGATTAAAACATTTACTAAACTGCATGCTGATATTCGTTGCGATGCTAGTGCTACAGCTGCAAAGGCCGTTTGGGAAATTATGGAAATGAATGGAAACAATAAAAATAACGGAATGAAAGAATGAGCCAAATCTTTAATGCCGATACGTTTGTTCGTCCGAATATCTTATTAATAGCAGGGGTCGATGAAGTTGGTAGAGGACCGTTAGTTGGAGATGTGGTAACGGCCGCTGTGATTCTTGATCCAAATAAACCGATTGAGGGTTTAGCTGACTCTAAGAAGTTGTCCGATAAAAAGCGTGAAGCCTTAGCAGAAATTATCAAGCGCGATGCTTTAGCATGGTCAATTGGGCGAGCAGATCCGAGCGAAATTGACGAACTGAATATTTT
>CAWUUQ010000122.1:0-4843 GCA_963925625.1 uncultured Psychrosphaera sp. | reverse complement strand
GGCATTTTGGGTAATAGGTTACGGTGGTGTGCAGTCAATAGCGCCACGTTTATTAAGTGCTTTTTCATCAACCCCGAGTGACAGTGTTGGCAAATTTAGAAGACCTTCAGCCGCATTTACTTGGGTGTTAGCACTTAGTGTTACTACCTTAATATTAGCCATGTTATTAAGCCTCTGGGAATCTGAATGGGTGTTAGTAATAGGGCTGTTGGTATTTGGTGCCATTTTTGCGGTAAATTCATCGTTGCACAGTTATTTAATTGTTAGTTATGCAGACCAAGATGGCGTGTCATTAGATGTAGGGTTTTATTATATGGCTAATGCCATGGGACGATTAATAGGAACGGTATTATCGGGTTATGTTTATGTAAACGAAGGTTTAATTGCATGTTTGATGGTATCAGCAGCCATGTTGTTTATGGCTACTGTCATTTCTTACCAATTGCCTACTGAGCCGTCCATGCGCCGTCAATCGGCAAACTAGCACCCGTTATTCCTGCGGCTGCATCGGAACATAAAAATAACACTAAATCACCAATTTGACCTGGGTGTGCCATCGTTGGTAAAGGTTGTTTATTGGTTATCAATTCTTTTTTTGCAGTGTCAAAATCTAAGTGTTTGTTTTTTGCTATTTGCTCAATTTGATCATTTATTAAGGGGGTTTCCACCCAACCAGGGCAAATAGCATTAACCGTAATTTTGTTTTCTGCTTCTTCTATAGCCGCCACTTTAGTTAACCCAATTAGGCCATGTTTTGCTGCAACATAGGCAGACTTGTTTGCAGAGCCGACTAATCCGTGCACTGAGGCTATATTTATCACTCGTCCCCAATGATTTTTTTTCATTAATGGTAAGGCTTGTTTGGTAATATGAAACGCTGCGGATAAATTGACCGCCATTATAGCGTCCCACTTTTGAGTGGGAAAATTCTCTAAACGTTCTGTAAATTGAATACCTGCGTTATTAACGACAACATCTAAGCGGCCAAATGTTTCTGAAATTGCTCTAAAAAGCTGATTGATCTCTTCCGGATTAGCAATATTTGCTGCGCTGAATAAAACACGAATTCCATACTTAACTTCAAGTTGATTCGCTAAATCTTTACCTTGTTCTTCTGGTAATAGTCCATGCAAAACAATATCAGCGCCTTGAGTTGCCAATTTATGTGCAGTCGCTAATCCAATACCACTTGTAGAACCTGTTATGAGTGCAACTTTATTGTTAAGAAGTTGGTTATTAGATAATTGAGAAGTTAAGGAATTGGTCATAGTTGTCTGCTGTTAGCACTAGTGTTTGTGCACTTAAATTAACGATGCCTCAATGTAACAAACTTCTTTTTGTAAACAACTACTACCTTAGTACCGTAACTAAAACGTGTTTTGGATACAGTAGTAGGCACTAAAGTAGCAATTGACCTTAAATTCAGTTTCACGTTTAATCGCTACAATAAACTTTGTAATGGATAGCTTAACAATGTTTAGCATACACCTGGATTATTAGGCGAGTGTAAACCTAAAGTTTAACCATGGAAGTGTCAAAATGTGTTTACTGTTCTATGCCTTATTTTTGGGCGGTTAATACAATAAAATGAAGTGTTTTACATGACTTTATGCCAGTATTGGGCAACATAAATATTTGATTATTAAACAGTCGCATTAATAAAAAAGCGAAGGGGAAAAATATGTCAGGTTTTGACAAAGTGGTTGGCAGTTATGCAGAAGCCATGGCGGGACTAGAAGATGATATGACCGTAATCGCAGGTGGTTTTGGTTTATGTGGAATCCCTGAAGGTCTAATCGCAGAAATTAAGAAAAAAGGCACAAAGGGATTAACCGTTGTATCGAACAACTGCGGTATTGATGGCTTTGGCTTAGGCATTTTATTAGAAGACAAACAAATTAAAAAAATGGTGTCGTCGTATGTTGGCGAAAATGCACTGTTTGAACAACAGCTATTAAATGGCGAGTTGGAAGTAGAATTAACACCACAAGGTACATTAGCTGAAAAAATGCGTGCTGGCGGTGCTGGTATTCCTGCATTTTACACAGCAACGGGTTATGGCACTCTGGTTGGTGAAGGCAAAGAAGTTCGTGAATACAACGGCAGAAACTACATCTTAGAAGAAAGCATTACGGGTGACTTCGCGATCGTAAAAGCTTGGAAAGCCGACAGATATGGTAACTGTGTTTATCGTCACACTGCACAAAACTTCAACCCGATGGCCGCTACGGCTGGCAAAATTACCGTTGTAGAAGTTGAAGAAATTGTTGAGCCAGGTGAAATAGAACCTTCTCAAATTCAAACACCAGGAATATACGTTGACCGTATAATCAAAGGCACATTCGAAAAACGTATCGAAAAAGTAACCACACGAGACTAAGGAGTACAGCATGGCTTTATCAAGAGAACAAATCGCTCAACGTGTGGCAAAAGAATTTAATGACGGTGACTACGTAAACCTAGGCATCGGCATTCCAACGTTAGCAGCGAACTATGTACCTGCAGACATTGATGTAATGTTGCAATCTGAAAATGGCTTATTAGGCATGGGACCTTATCCAACCGCTGATCAAGTTGACGCAGACATGATTAACGCTGGTAAAGAAACGGTAACAACAGCAACAGGTGCTGCAATATTCAGTTCGGCAGAAAGTTTTGCGATGATTCGCGGCGGACATGTTGATGTTACAGTACTTGGTGCATTTGAAGTTGACCAAGAGGGCAATATTGCAAGTTATATGATCCCTGGTAAGTTAGTAAAAGGCATGGGCGGAGCGATGGATTTAGTTGCTGGCGCAGATAATATTATTATCACCATGACGCATGCGAATAAACATGGTCAGTCTAAGTTATTAGAAAAGTGTACATTGCCTTTAACTGGCGTAAATTGTATTACAAAAATAATTACAGACTTAGCGGTTTTAGAGGTTGAAGACGGCGCCTTTGTATTACGCGAAACCGCTCCTGGTGTTTCTGTTGAAGAAATCAGAGAGAAAACGGCGGGCAAACTAGTGGTACCGAACGACGTTAAAGAGATGCAGTTTTCATAATATAACTCATACCTAACGTAAATTTAGTTTAAGCCTAAAATAGGCGAAATTGAGTTAACGACAGGTAGCGAATTGATGAGCCACATTAATTGTGGCTTTTTTTTGTCATTTATTTGCTAAAAACTTGAATAACAATAGTATTAGTTATGTAGTTTCTTAATACCTAAATAAAAATAATGATAAAGGAAATTAATATGACATACGTTGATGGTTATTTATTGGCAATTGAAAAAGACAAGAAAGACATTTATATCGAGTTTGCTAAAAAAATGGCACCCGCATTTAAGAAATATGGCGCAATCAATATGGTTGAATGTTGGGGTGATGACGTTCCAGACGGAAAGTTAACTTCATTTCCGATGGCCGTTAAAAAAGAAGAAAATGAAGTTGTCGTATTTTCATGGATCACATGGCCAGACAAAGAAACGCGTACCAAAGCGTGGCCTGCCATTGAAGCTGATGAAACATTAGCTTGTTTATTTAAAGACATGCCATTTGACGGCTCACGAATCATGTTTGGCGGATTTGAAGTCATAGTGAATGAATAAGCCTGTTAGAACTGTTATTTGTGAGACGCATTAACTACCGTAAAATAGATAACAGCAGATTATTGAAAAAGGATGTGATTTGACCTCTTTTAACCCGTTAAAAAACCGTGAAGGTACCTATAGTTTAAAGTGGCAAAAATACGCTAACAAAGATATTTTGCCTTTGTGGGTCGCCGATTCTGAGTTTGAGTGTGCTGATGCAATCAAATCAGCTTTAACAAATAGAGTTGAACATGGTGTATTTGGTTATCACAATCCTTATCAATATGAACCTGGCTTGGCGGCCATAAAACGTTGGTTACTAAAACAATATAATTGGCAGGTTGAGACTGATTGGATTGTTTGGACGCCCGGTGTTGTACCCGCGTTTAATATGATGTGTGATGCCTTTGGCAACGGTTCGGAACATGACAAAACGGGTGTGCTTGTTCAAGTCCCTAATTACCCACCGTTGTTAAATGCGCCTAACATGAATGGTTTATTGCAAGAAACCGTTGGCACAACGTTGGTTAATGGCCGTTGGACATTAGACTTTGACGAACTTGAGAAAAAAGCGGCAAAACCAAGTACACGATTATTTTTAATGTGTAACCCAATGAATCCTTGCGGGACGGTATTTTCGCATGAAGAACTATTAGAAGTTGAACGCATTTGTTTAGAACATGATGTGTTAATTTGTTCCGATGAAATTCACGCAGACCTAATACTGAATGAAAACAAGTCTCATATTCCAGCGGGTACGTTACCAAAAGTTGGTGATAAAGTGGTCACGTTAATGGCGGCGAGTAAAACCTTTAATGTTGCGGGATTTGGTGTTTCCTTTGCGATAATAAAAGATCCTGACATTCGTCGCCGATTTAAACGAGCAGGACAGGGCATAGCGCCATCAGCGAATATTTTTGGGGTCATTGCAACAACCGCGGCTTTTATTGACTGTGATGGTTGGTACAGCCAGCAAATAGAGTACCTAAAACAGAATCAACAAATGGTAAAACGTTGTTTAGATAAAATACCGAATTTGTCGTATCACATGTCGGATGCAACGTATTTGGCGTGGATAGATTGTACGTCGTTAAATTTAGACGATCCGCATGCGTTTTTTGAATCAATAGGTCTCGGACTATCGCCCGGCAGAGATTTTGGTTGGCCACAGTTTGTAAGGCTTAACTTTGCGTGTTCTTCTGAGTTACTAAACGTCGCCCTTGAACGACTAATGACAGGCCTAAAAACATTAACGCCATAAAC
>CAWUUQ010000121.1:0-18364 GCA_963925625.1 uncultured Psychrosphaera sp. | reverse complement strand
AAGTAGCGCTGAACTATTAGACTTTGCCGAATCAAAAGTATTTAAAATTGCTGAGCAACGAGAAAATGGCAACGATGGCCCAAAAGACCTTAACTCAATCTTAAGCTCTACGGTTGACCGTATTGAAGAGTTAATGCGCAGCGACAATGACGGTATTACCGGCTTAACAAGTGGTTTTACCGACTTAGACAAAATGACCAGTGGTTTCCAACCTTCCGATTTAATTATTGTTGCGGCGCGTCCATCGATGGGTAAAACAACCTTTGCCATGAACTTAGTTGAAACAGCGGCCTTAACATCAGACTACCCAGCGTTAGTATTTAGTTTAGAAATGCCATCTGATTCAATTATGATGAGAATGTTAGCGTCATTAGGTCGAATTGATCAGACCAAAGTCAGAACGGGTAATCTTGACGATGATGATTGGGCACGTTTAGCTAGCACACTTGGTATTATGCAGGAAAAAGGCAAACTCTATATTGATGACTCTTCGGGGCTAACGCCAACGGAAGTTCGCTCTAGAGCACGTCGTATTGCAAGAGAACATGGCGGTTTATCAATGATCATGATCGATTACCTGCAGCTCATGCGGTCGCCAGAATACAAAGATAATCGTACGTTAGAAATCGCCGATATTTCAGCGTCACTTAAAGCCTTAGCAAAAGAACTTAACATTCCAGTCATCGCGTTAGCACAGCTTAACCGTGGTTTGGAACAACGAGCAGATAAACGCCCAATCAACTCAGATTTAAGAGAATCAGGCTCAATTGAGCAAGATGCCGACCTAATCATGTTTATTTACCGAGATGAAGTTTATAACGAAGACTCTGCTGATAAAGGCACTGCGGAAATCATTATTGGTAAACACCGTAATGGACCAATTGGTCGCATTCGACTAACTACACAACTGCATTTCTCAAGATTTGATAACTATGCTGGTAATGCGATCATTGAGGATTAATTAAAAAAATGAAAATTGCCGTTGCTGAAATTAACTTATTCGCACTGCAGCACAACTTAGAAGTGGTGCGTAATTATGCACCTCGCAGTAAAGTGTTAGCGATGTTAAAAGCCAACGCATATGGTCACGGCACCACAGAAATTGCAAAAAGCCTTTCTGGTGCAGATGCATTTGGTGTTGCTCGTTTGAGTGAAGCGGTTGCACTACGAGCAGCAGGCATCACAAAACCAATAGTATTGTTAGAAGGTTTTTTTGAGTCTGATGAGATGCAAATCATTGCTAATCTAGGCTTGGACTCTGTGTTACATAATGAGCAGCAAATTGACGAATTTCTCGCAATCGACTTACCTCGTTCGGTTCGGGTTTGGCTTAAAGTTGATACTGGAATGCACCGTATTGGACTGCCACCTGCTGGTTATGATGCGGCAATTCAAAAATTAGTTGGTCATAAAAATGTACTGGGCGAACCAATTTTAATGAGCCACTTTGGCTGTGCGGATGAAACGGACCATCCGCTTAATAACAAACAGTTTACGTTGTTTGAATCTTTAAAATTAAAACACAGCGGTGAAGCATCATTCGCTAACTCAGCAGCAATTTTGTCGTTACCAAATAGCCACAATGATTGGGTACGCCCTGGTGTAATGTTATATGGCGTTTCACCGGTACTTAATACTAATCACCATGATTTTCAGCTGAAGCCTGTCATGACATTAAAGTCTAGCGTCATTGCTATTCGTGATGTTAAAGCTGGTGAAAGTGTGGGTTATGGAGCTACGTGGTTAGCCTCAGAAGATACAAAATTAGCAGTCATCGCCATAGGTTACGGAGATGGTTATCCAAGAAACGCTAAAAATGGAACACCAGTATTGATTAACAATCGCTTGTTTCCATTAGCGGGTCGTGTTTCTATGGATATGATAACAATCGATGTAGGCATGGATTCCGACATCAAAGTAGGTGATGAAACTGTACTTTGGGGTGAAGGCTTGCCTATTGAGACAATCGCAGATTGTGCTGGTACAGTTCCATATGAATTATTATGTGGTGTAACTGGACGAGTAGAGAAGCGATTTTCTCGAGTAAATAATGAATTTAGCAATTGATCATGAGCAACTATTAGACTCCTTAGCCATTGGTATTCTTGTTTTTAATGACGAGTTTAAAATTGCATATGCAAACCAAACTGGCATTAAATGGTTAGGCTTAAACTATAACAATAAGTCTCAAACGCTAATATCCGATCCAGACTGGAATATTGTCGATAAACACGGCGATATTTTAGAGCTTGAACAATTTCCCGCCGTTCGTGCGTCCAAATCTGATACGCCAATCTTAAATTATGAGGTAGGTGTTTATAACGAAAAAGAAAAATCTTACAATTGGTTTTTAAGTAACGCCTACAAAGAAATAAACAAAGAAAATGGCCGAAAGCAATTTGTGGTTACTTTCACCAACATCTCTGATCAAAAAGAACACATCCCTTACAAAAAAATCGTTGAGCTAGCTAATGACCCAGTTATTGTGACTAATGCGACCGATGTACATGGTGCTGGAACAACAATTGTTTATGTGAACAAGCGTTTTACCGAATTAACGGGTTATACAGAAAGTGAGGTTATTGGGCAGTCTTCATCAATGTTAAGGGGTGAACAAACTAACCCTGCGGTTTTAGATAGAATTTTAGAGCATCTGATAAAAGATCAGCCGGTTCGTGAAGAAATCATTAATTACAAAAAAAATGGTGAGTCTATGTGGCTCGATGTAAATATAGTGCCTCTTAAAAATGACAAAGGAATAGTCACACACTTTGCTGCTATTGAACGCGATATCACGGATATTAAAGACAAAACTTCCAATTTAGAAAAAATGGCCAAAACCGATGCGCTTACTGAATTATGGAACAGAAGGGGTCTATTCGACGACGGCGAAAAAATCATAGAGTCGTTGTGCCATAACAAGAAATCCTTTATTTTTGCTGTCATGGACATCGATTTTTTCAAAGAAGTTAATGACAATTATGGGCATGACATAGGGGATTTGGTCTTAAAACATATTGCTGATTTGCTAAAAGCCAATCTACGAGATAGAGACATCATCGCTCGCTTTGGCGGAGAAGAGTTTGTCATTTTAATTGAAGGCAAACCAATTACTAAGTTACTTGAAAAAATTGAGCAACTACGATTGCTGATTAAAAATACGCTATTTGAATTACAGCCTGACGTTCAACTCAACTTAACCTGTAGTTTTGGCGTTTCTGTTGTTCAAAACAAAACATCCACGTTAGAAGAATTGCTTAAAAGCGCCGACTTAGCATTATATAAATCTAAACGTTCAGGGCGAAACAAGGTGACAGTCTCAAAAATCGATAGTCTTTCGGAAGAAAATAAATGAATGAATTATTAGGTGCACTTGCATTATTTGCTTTTGTTTCTTCTATTACACCTGGCCCTAATAATTTAATGTTAATGAGCTCCGGAGCAACGTTCGGATGGCAAAAAACCTTACCGCATTTGTTTGGCGTCGCACTCGGCTTTACTTTCATGGTGATGATGGTGGGAGTGGGCGTAATGCAGTTATTCTCGTTGTGGCCATTTAGTTATGTCATTCTTAAATACTTAAGCATTGCTTACTTATTGTTTTTAGCATTTAAAATAGCCAATAGCAGTACCACATCAGATACCAAACAAAAAAATAAACCAATGACCTTTTTGCAAGCCGTAATGTTCCAATGGGTAAACCCCAAAGCATGGACAATGGCGCTAACAGCAATCAGTGTTTATGCACCCGACAAAGCACTCCTAAGTGTTGCCTATGTCGCTATTGTATTTGGCTTGGTTAACTTACCGTCTATCAGTATGTGGGCGTTAATGGGACAAAAGCTTCAACCTGTTCTGAAAAAGCCAAAAACGTTACTCATGTTTAATCGAATAATGGCGTTGTTATTGGTGTCCTCATTGTACCCAGTGGTATTTAACTAACATTCTTTCCAAACGATGAGTTGAGGCTAAAGATGGCAAACAAAGATTCAGTTTCAAATAAGTTACTTGCTCCTGACTGGCTATTTGACGGCACATCGTTAATCAATGCTAAAGTGAAACGCGTGGTTGTTAGTGTTGTTTATAATGCTAATTCTTTTTCTGACCGGAATCTTCAAACCTCTAGTCCTCAAACCTCTAATTCTCAGATAAAAGATGTCATTTACTCAGCCTCAGATGAACTTCTTGCCAATGCAACATCATTAAATGGCATCTTGTCTCCAGCATTAATAGACTTACAAGTAAATGGCGGTGGCGGCATCTTGTTAAATCATCAACCCACTGTTGAAGGTGTACAACGAATACTGACCGCGCATCAGAAACTTGGAACCCACTTTATTCTACCCACGTTAATCACTGACAATATTGATGTAATGGCAAAAGCAGCAGATGCAGTGTCGGCGTTTTTGAAACTAGATAATAAGGCCTCGTCTGGAGTGATGGGAATTCATTTTGAAGGACCTCACCTAAGCCAACCTAAAAAAGGCGTGCATCCAAGTACATACATTAGAGGCATGAGCGATGAAGAACGTGCAATTTATGCTCGTGATGATATCGGCATAAAACTGGTTACCATTGCACCAGAAACCGTACTAAAAGAAGACATGGAGTTTCTTGTAAAACAAAACTGCATAATATCGATAGGTCATACAAACGCGCCGTATCAGGATCATATTCGAACGCTTGAACAAGGAGCGCGCGGGTTTACTCATTTATTTAATGCCATGTCGGCATTTACAGGTCGTGAACCAGGAGCGGTAGGGGCGGCCCTTAATGTCGAATCTGCTTATGCCGGTATTATTCTAGATGGATATCACGTTGATTATGCTAGTGCAAAGTTGGCTTGGAACATAAAAAACAAACTGCCTGATTCTAAAAGAAAACAAGGCAGGCTTTATCTAGTTTCAGATGCAATGGCATCCATTGGTAGCGAATTGAATTCATTTTCATTATTCGATCAAACGGTTCGAGTCAAAAAAGGTCGTTTAACAAATGAGGATGGCACGTTAGCGGGCGCTCACTTATGCTTATTAAAAGCGGTTCAAAATGCACATCAATATTTAGGTTTAAACATAGAGTCGGCACTAAAAATGGCAACTGCGTATCCAGCACAATTTATTAAAGAAGACGATAAATTAGGTGTTATTAAAAAGGGTGCAAATGGAGACTTGATTTTACTCGATGAAAAGTTGAATCTAGTACAAAGCAGTTTTTAACAAGTATTCACAAAAATTGACAAGAATTAAAAAGAAATAAAGAAAAGGATTGCACCATGTCGACCAATTTCCCTGTCCCTGACCATTATCAAGCGCATACATTAACAACAAACTCGCAATATCAAACAATGTACCAAGAGTCGATATCACAACCCGACGCATTTTGGCAGAAGCAAGCACACCGAATTGATTGGTTTACACCGTTTACTAAAGTTAAAAACACTAATTTTAACCTTGGAGAAGTGAGCATTAAATGGTTTGAAGATGGTACCTTAAATGCAAGTTACAACTGTATCGACCGACACTTAAAAGACAAAGCGGATTCGACGGCAATTATCTGGGAAAGTGATACGGGCGAACATGACCAGCATATTAGTTATCAAGAGTTACACGATGAGGTTTGTAAGGTCGCAAATGCCTTAAAACAGCTAGGCGTAAAAAAAGGCGACCGGGTAGCCATTTATATGCCAATGATACCTCAGGCGGCTTATGCTATGTTAGCGTGCGCCAGAATAGGTGCGGTTCACTCGGTAATCTTCGCTGGATTTTCCCCAAAAGCCATCGCCGATAGAATTTATGACTGCCAAGCAAAAGTAATGATGACCTGCGATGAAGGGTTGCGTGGCGGACAAGTTATTCCTTTAAAAAATAATGTTGATGCAGCACTAGAACGACCAGATACCGACTGTCTTGAAGCTGTTTTATGTTTTAAATATAACAAAGCCAATATTGCATGGCATAAAAAAGATCACTGCTGGGAAACATTAGTAGAGCAATGTGAACCGGTTTGTGAACCGGCTGTAATGAATGCCGAAGACCCACTCTTTATTTTATATACCTCAGGCTCTACCGGCCAACCTAAAGGCGTGTTGCATACTACAGGTGGATACATGGTTTATGCATCTATGACTCATGAGTATGTATTTGATTGCAAACCAGGCGATGTATATTGGTGCGGAGCAGACGTAGGGTGGATTACTGGTCATAGTTACTTAATATATGGGCCACTTGCAAATGGAGTGACCACCGTATTATTTGAAGGAACACCTGTTTACCCTAGTGTATCTCGTTTAAGTGAAGTTGTTGATAAGCATCAAGTTAATATTCTTTATACTGCACCAACGGCGATTAGAGCGTTAATGGCAAAAGGCGACTCAGTTATAGCAGGTACCAAAAGAACGTCGTTAAGACTGTTAGGTAGTGTTGGTGAACCAATCAATCCAGAAGCATGGACTTGGTATCATAAAACGATTGGTAACAATCATTGTCCAATTGTTGATACATGGTGGCAAACAGAAACCGGTGGCATCATGATTACGCCATTACCTGGCGCAACGGACTTAAAACCAGGATCTGCGACAAGACCATTTTTTGGTGTTAATCCTGCATTGTTGTCTAATGAAGGTGAGGAATTATCTGGAGCTGTTGAGGGTAATCTAGCATTAGTCGACAGCTGGCCAGGACAAGCGCGTACACTTTATGGTGATCATGACCGCTTTGAACAAACCTACTTTTCAACTTATCCAGGCCGTTACTTTTCTGGTGATGGAGCAAGACGAGACGAAGATGGTTATTATTGGATTACAGGAAGAGTCGACGACGTGCTTAATGTTTCTGGTCATCGATTAGGTACTGCGGAAATCGAAAGTGCATTGGTTGCACATCCAGCAACCGCCGAAGCTGCCGTTGTTGGTTACCCGCATGACATAAAAGGCCAAGGTATTTACGCCTATATTATTGCAAAAGATGGCGTAGAAATTACAGAGCAATTAACCAAAGAACTTCGAGAATTTGTAGGAAAAGAGTTAAGCCCAATTGCGAAACCTGATCTCATTCAATGGACACCAGGCTTACCAAAAACACGTTCAGGAAAAATCATGCGCCGTATTTTACGTAAAATTGCGGCAAATGAATATGAACAGCTAGGCGACACCAGTACGTTGGCCGACCCAAGTTTAGTGACTGCGCTGGTGGATAGTCGCTTGAACAAATAATTTCATTCGCAACTAAAAAGGAAAGACCTACATGTCGCAATTTATTAAGACTGTTAAAGTTGCAATGACTTCAAAGGTTACAAAGGTTACAAGGATTGCACAGGTCTCACTCGCATTTCTTGTTTTACTTTCAAGTGTTGCAACTGCAGAAGAGCATAACTCAGTAACTAGGCTTAAAGAAACATTGGCCAATATAAACAATGACCTGCCTGTAGGAGGTGTATTAACAGCTTCCTTTTCAAACATAAAAGGTGAAGGCAAAAAGAAAGAAGAAACAGCGGGCGAAGTTAGCCTGACTATAAGACACGACAAAAGTGGTTTAACAACTTCATATCCTCAGTCAGTTGTTGACGCTATAGAGTTAGAGTCATTAAAAAATACAGAAAATGAGGATACCCCTACGCCAACGTTAGATGCCATAAACGATGTTAGAATGCTGACAGTGAATCAAATGTTATCACCGGCAAATGCGTTACTTAGGTTGTTAACATTTGCCAAGCTTCAAAAAGTAGTCGCAAGCTCTAACGGGGAAGATTTACATTTTTCTTTGCCTGTTGAATCCTTTATCAATGACAAAAAAACACGTGGTTATGTCGATAAATTTTCAGGAGAGTTGGTGATATCAGTAGATAATAATGGCGTTCCCCTACGTTCAATATCTAAGTTTGACGGCAATGGTCGTGCTTATGTATTTTTTAGTATGGAAGCGACAATCACACGTGAACAACAATTTAAAATGGTTGGCAAGCGTTTGGTGACAACACTATTTGATTCTTATAGTCGTTATGAGTCTACTTTTGGAGAAGGTGAAGATCGTCAGATAAAAACGTTCAAGCCTAAAGTTTTAGGCTTACGAGATGATAATCACTTCGCTAAGATATCAAAAGATACTTCGATATAAGCGTTTCCGCAATCGGATGTGAAGGGAATTAACAATGTGGCCCCTTCACATTTATGAATAATAGAGTGATTTTTTCCGGCAACCACAGTGGGAGTCGCCATATTAAAATTAAAGCCTTTTTCACCTAAAATGTTTTTTGCACCGCCTGTTACCATATTAGTAATTTCGCCCACCATGTCAGTGACTTCTTCATTAACGGTTTCTGGACGTTCTCCGAGCATTTTTTCCATAATAGAAAGCGCAAGATTTTCATCAAAAGTTACCGATAACGATCCCTTTGTTTGCGGACCTATCATTCCAATAATTCCAGAAACATCACCTTTTGAGATATCTTCTTTTTTAACACATGGCTTGCCGGGCACTAACTTAGTCATAGCCATTGTTTCTAAAACATTCATTAATGAACTTAAGAACGGGTTTATAAACTCTACATTCATTTTTAAGCGGATACCTTGGGGAATTTGGTGAAATTTGATTATGCTAAATCTAGTCGCTAAACCACTTTTTCGCCACCTCAATTCAACTTTTAGCAAGGTTTTGGTAAATGTTTAAGCGCTGATTCGACCTGAATATTTACTAGAATACATTTCTTTGTCAGCGAACTCTAGCAAAGCATCGCCGTTTAAACCATCATCAGGAAACATGGCTACGCCAATACTAATGCCGACTTTAATTTTATTGCCAGAAACGGAAAATGGTTGTGAGATAGATTTAAATATTTTGTCTCGAATGGTATTAAGTGTTTCTTCGGTGAAATTGTCGGTAATTAGTATTACAAATTCATCACCGCCAAAACGAGCAATGATGTCGTCATTTCTTATATGCTGCTGCAATCTATTTGCAACTTGTGTTAATACTTTGTCACCTACCGCATGACCATGTTTGTCATTTACACCTTTAAACCCATCGAGGTCACAAAATAACAAAGCATAGCGATCGGAATGTCGGTTCATGTTTCGACTTAATTCTTCAAGCTTATTATTTAGGTATAAACGATTGGGAATATTAGTTAATGCATCTGTATTGGCTGTTTTTGCTAATAGTTTTTCGGCTCGTTTAAATTCTGAAACGTCTTTAGCAGTAAATATAATGCCTTCAACTTTTTGAGTGACTTGGCTTACGTGAGGCAAATAAGTGACATATAGGTAATGTTTTTCACCCGTCGCTTTGGAGGTAATCCAAGATTGAAAATTGACTGGTTTTTGGGTTTTGAAACAGCGCTTTAGATTAGGAAGAATAATTTTTTCATAGGTTCTTTTGTCAAATGCACATTCAAGAGAAGCGTCTCTGATAGAAGTGCTATCTAACCCATAAAATGAGGCATAGCTATTGCTGACATATTGGTAGGTAATATTTTTATCTACATAGGCAAAAAGATCTGAGCTGTAACTCAATACCGTAGTAAATACTTCCTGCATAAAGTTGAAAGAATCCGTATTCATTAATCATTCACTCCTTGTCTGACCACTCCAGTCTATTGCAATTAAATAAAAATGCTACCAACAAATGTAAAAAAATCGTCTATTTTTTATATTAATTCCATTTTCTGTCGCGCTTTCATGTATAATCCCGCGCCAGATAGAACCCAGTTGATTATGTAATTGCTATGTATTCGACACAATACCCCTTTTTGAGGAAGAATTAATGAGCTCAACAGTCCGTAAAGGCCTGAGAAACGTAGCAATCATCGCTCACGTTGACCACGGTAAAACCACTTTAGTAGATAAGTTACTAGAACAATCAGGTACGTTAGATGCGCGTACTGGCCATGACGAACGTGTTATGGACTCGAATGACATCGAAAAAGAACGTGGTATTACGATTCTTGCAAAAAATACAGCAATCAACTGGAATGAATACCGAGTAAACATCGTTGATACTCCAGGACACGCGGACTTCGGTGGCGAAGTTGAACGTGTAATGTCGATGGTTGACTCAGTTTTGCTAATCGTTGACGCGCAAGAAGGCCCTATGCCTCAAACGCGTTTTGTAACACAAAAAGCATTTGCTCAAGGTCTTAAGCCAATTCTTGTTATTAACAAAATTGACAAGCCAGGCGCACGTCCTGACTGGGTTATGGATCAAGTTTTTGACTTGTTCGACAACCTTGGCGCGACAGACGACCAGTTAGACTTTAAAGTTGTTTATGCTTCTGCACTTAACGGTTGGGCTTCTCACGAAGAAGGCGTTGTTGGTACAGACATGACTCCTTTATTTGAAACGATTATCGATCAAGTTCCACCTCCAGCGGCTGACGTAGATGGTGCATTCCAAATGCAGATTTCTCAGTTAGACTACAGCTCATATTTAGGTGTTATCGGTATCGGTCGTATCACTCGTGGTACAGTTAAACCAAACCAACAAGTAACAATTCAAACTGCAGCAGGCCCGTTACATAACGGTAAAGTTGGTAAAGTATTTGGTTACTTAGGTCTTGAGCGTTATGAAGCTGACAGCGCACATGCTGGTGATATCATTGCAATCACTGGTCTTGGCGAATTAAAGATTTCAGACACAATTTGTTGTCCTACAGAAGTACAAGGCTTGCCATTATTATCAGTTGACGAACCAACGGTAACAATGACATTCCAAGTAAATACTTCTCCATTTGCCGGTAAAGAAGGTAAATTTGTTACTTCTCGTAATATTAAAGAACGTTTGGACAAAGAATTGGTTCATAACGTTGCATTACGTGTAGAACAACTTGCTGACGCAGACAAATTTAAAGTTTCGGGCCGTGGTGAATTACACTTAGGTATCCTAATTGAGAACATGCGTCGTGAAGGTTTTGAATTAGCTGTATCTCGTCCTGAAGTTATCATGCGTGAAATTAACGGCGAAAAACAAGAACCATATGAAACTGTGACCATCGATGTTGAAGAACAGCATCAGGGTTCGATCATGGAAAAAATGGGCGTTCGTAAAGCTGAACTTACCGACATGGCACCAGATGGTAAGGGCCGTATCCGTATGGACTTCATCATGCCAAGCCGTGGTTTAATCGGTTTCCAAACTGAATTCATGACGTTAACGTCTGGCTCTGGTTTGATCTACCACACATTCTACGAATATGGACCTTATAAAGGTGGCGAAATTGGCCAACGCATGAACGGTGTATTAATCGCGAATGCTACTGGTAAAGCGTTAACTAACGCAATCTTCAACTTACAATCACGTGGTCGTATGATGATCGGACACGCGACTGATATTTATGAAGGTCAAGTAGTTGGTATTCATAGCCGTGACAATGACTTAACAGTAAACGTACTTAAAGGTAAGCAATTAACTAACGTACGTTCATCTGGTACTGACGAAGCACAAACGCTTACGCCACATATCGTGATGACATTGGAACAAGCTCTTGAATTTATCGATGATGATGAACTAGTAGAAGTAACGCCAGAGAGCATTCGTATTCGTAAGAAATTCTTATCTGAAAACGAACGTAAGCGTGCTTCACGTACAAAGCCTAACGATATTTAATCGTTAACGCTTAAAACAAAAAACCTCGCCATTGTGAAATGAAGCGAGGTTTTTTATTGCCTAAAATTAAGAGACTCAGCGTAAACCAGCTAAGCCCTTAATATAAGCTAAGCCCTTAATATAAAAGAGGCTCACGTTTAGCGCAATGTCCACGCTCTAAATTTACGGCCTTTTAGTTTGCCAGTCTCAATTTTCTTTACGGCTCTTTTAGCGACTTCTTTTTTAACGGCAACATAAGCCCACATATCGTGTAGCTGAATTTTACCAACTTCTTTACCGTCAATACCGCCATCACCCGTTAAACAACCAAGAATATCGCCGGCACGAACTTTTTGTTTTTTACCGCCATCGATACGTATCGTTTTCATCTTAGATGCAGGAACTTCTCTGTCTAAAACCGATTCAGAAGGCAATGCTTCAGGAGTGATAGTACGGCTTAAATAGTCTTCAATAAGTCCCATTTTATAACCGTCTTTTCGACCTACTAAGCTACAAGCTCGACCATTTTGACCAGCACGGCCAGTACGACCAATGCGGTGAATATGCGTTTCTGTGTCATGTGCTAATTGATAGTTAATTACTAAGTCTAAGTCTTCAATATCTAAACCACGCGCCGCAACGTCAGTCGCTACAAGAATAGAAGCACTCTTGTTAGAGAATTGAGTTAATACTTGGTCACGTTCACGTTGTTCTAAATCGCCGTGCAGCGCAAGAACATCAAAACCCATATCCCAAAGTTCATCCGCAACATCTTGCGTTTCACGTTTGGTATTACAGAAAATAACACACGACTCTGGTTGGAATTCCATAACAATTAATTGTGTGGCCAATAAACGATGTTCATTGTCATCAATTTCATAAAAATGCTGTTGGATGGTTTCTTTATTGTGGTTTGACTCAACTTTAATAGACGCTGGATCGATCATGATTTTTTTAGCGATACCAGCAACTTCTTCGCCGTAAGTTGCACTGAATAATAAGGTTTGTCGCTCAGTAGGAATCGCATCAATAACGGCATCAACGGCTGTCTGGAAACCCATTTCTAACATGCGGTCGGCTTCATCAAGCACTAAAGTTTTAACTTCTGATAAGTCTAATCGACCTTTTGAAAGGTGATCTTCAATACGACCCGGCGTTCCAACAATAATATGTGCGCCGTGTTCCAACGAGCCAATTTGAGGTCCCATTGGCGTTCCGCCACATAAAGTTAGTACTTTGATATTGTGAATGCCACGCGCTAGAGTACGAATTTCTTTAGCTACTTGGTCTGCTAATTCACGAGTAGGGCATAAGACCATTGCTTGAATACGAAAACGTTTTACGTTTAAAGCTTGTAACAAACCTAAAGAAAATGCGGCAGTTTTGCCTGAACCGGTTTTAGCTTGAGCGATGACATCTTTGCCAGCAACAATAAGTGGCAAGGTTTCCGCCTGAATAGGCGTCATTTCGGTATAAGTTAACGATTCTAAAGTGTTTAATAACTCAGGCTTTAGCCCAAGCGTGGAAAATTGTGTAGACATCAAAGTTTGGCTCAAAATAGCTTCTCAAAAGTGGTGGAATGAATTTCGCGCGCATTCTACCATTTTTATAAACTCTTGTCTGGAATTGTTTAAAAAAACAACAAAGCCTGAATATTTCTAAACAGGCTTTTATTACGGTTACAGCCTTGAGGTTTATTAATTGTTAATTAAACTTTTTAATGGCTTCTATGATGGCATCAGGGTGTTCAAACACAGCCATATGATTACTATTTAACAGCGGTATATATTGGCCACTCGTATTGTCACTAATCATTTTGCTCCATTGTGTGCCTTCCTGTTGCCACTTTTTTAAACCCTCTACATATTCTGCGTCTGCAGTGGCTATATCGGCACTTTCAAAGTCGGTATCAATAATTGTTATTGGTACCGACGTAGAAATTGGCGTTGCAAACGCGATGTTTAGATCATCGTGGTAATTGATGATTTCCTTAGCACGAGTTAGTTGTTTATTAATGTCAGCGCGGCCTTGGCTAATTAGGTCATAGTAAGACCAATCCATGTCTTCAGCATACGTTGATGGAATAAGAGACTCTACCTCAACACGTTCATTGATAATTTTATCAAGTGTTCTTGGGGTCCAGTTTCCAGCTTCAATATGCGGAATTAAGTCATCAGCAACACCACGATACCAAGCCACAGGCCAATCTTGATAAAGGCTAATTGAATGCGGTAATAAGATGTCAGGGTCAATCCAAACCATTCCTTTTAGCTGAGCAGTAACATTAGATCCTGGAAGGTTTTGCCAAGTGTGCGCCAAGATATTTGAACTGGCAAAACTGACAAAAACAAATTCCTTTTCATTAAGAAGTTCCAGTGTTTTGTCTAACGCAGGGGCAAATGAAGCATAAGAGGGTTGGTCAGTTTGAGAACTAAAACCATTACCAAAACGTTCAATGACATGAACTCGATTAGTTTTGGCAATCAAAGGCTGTAACAATGAAAACCAAGCACTGTCGCTATGGAAGTTTTTGTTAAATCCAGACAGTAAAATTATCGCAGGTCCTTCATGTTCCAACCCCATGCTTCTTACCTGTACATTTTTATTCTGTGCTGCTACTTCATTCTCACCTGTAGCGTTATTGTCATTTGATTCAACGCGATACAAACTAGAATGTTCATCAAGTTTGGTATTACTGACTAAATCAAAAAATGCCACAACTTCATTGCTGGTATTAAATTGTTTAAACGACCAACTGTGTGGGCCGGCTTCTATAGCAACTAGCTGATTCAGATGATGTTCATTCTTATAAGTAAACTTAGAGAAAAATTCACTTTCTTCAATCTCAACGTCAGTGTCTATATTGTTTTTCTTGGCGATTAAATCGATTGCTGTTTCGCTAGCAACCAAACCAAAATTTGAATGAACAAAGCCTTTATATGGCAAGGTAATGTCGTTCTTCCCATGAATCATCAAGTAATTGGTATTATTTGTGATCTCACAAGTTTGAGACAAAGGCACAGACATAGGGGAAGCAACAGAGGCGATACCATTAAATTCCAACTCACTATTACACATTAAGTTTTGGGCAAATAGTCCTCCTTGTGAAAATCCAACGGCGTACAGTTCGTTTTCAATAATGTTATGTTTACTTTTAACATCATTCACCACGTCTTCAACAAATTGTAAGTCGTCGATTCCCAATCTATAAGGTTTGTTACACTCACAACCTTCATTCCACTCTTCAACTTTAGATTGAGGGTAAACCACAATATAGTTACTTGAAACAGACTCGAGTAATGTCATACTCGGCATGTCTTCTGCAAGTTGCCTAGAGCCATGAAAAGCGAGAATTAATTTGTAAGCCTTTTCAGAGTTATATCCATTAGTTGGTTTAGCCACGTAATAGACTCGGTTGTTCAGCACCATTTTTGTTACATCGTTTGCATGCACACTCGACGGATTAGGAGCAGTTGAAACGTCAGTGTTGTTGCAGCCCGATAGTAGTAAAATTACGGCGGTTAATTTTATAAAGATATACAAGTAGAGACGCATAGTGTTTACTCTTTTTATTAATGGAGCTTAAGCAAACCATCTATTTACATAAGCACACACAGTTCGACCTTATGTTTTTATTATGTTTATGTTACGTTGATATTACTTTTAAAAATAAATAACAATTTCAAATAGATAGAGAGTTAATGAGCGTTAAAATTGCAAGCATTACTTTTGATGCTAAACAAAGAATATTAGAAAAAGACGGTCAAACTCGATCTCTAGAGCCTAAGGTTTATAAGTTATTAACCACGTTGTTAGCGGCGAATGGCGACATAGTAACGCGCGATCAATTAATTGTTCAGGTGTGGGACAATCGCGTCGTGGGTGAAGGGGCAATAAACCGAACCGTGTCATTGTTGCGTGGCCATTTTTCTGCACTTTCCGACGAAAGCATAATTGAAACTGTGCCAACACAAGGTTATCGATTCCTGGTTGTTGTTAATGTTGAGCCGTCATCATCCTCTAAGCTACTATCACCTTCTGAGATAACGCCTCTTGAAAAGCTTACACAACAAAAAAAGTCCACTAATCAAAAACGATTTAAGGCACTTTTACTTGGTAATTTATCACTCAGTAAGCGAGTGAGCAGCAAATCATGGCGCGCTGTTTTAGCCATTCTAATGTTCGCGGTCGTTATTCTGCTTGCGCGATTTCTAATGGTGGAAAACTCAGGCGAGTCAGGTCAACATGCAACGTCGACCAATTCAAACACATTAAACACATCAAACACGGTTCAGTTACCGCTAATAAGCAATCCATTAATTGGCTTAAAAGGGTTGGAATATCAACTCTCTACCACGGCTTCAGGCAATAAAATTTTGTTTCATCATTTAAGTGAAACTCAACAACAGTCGGTATATTTATATGACACAAAAACGCATGCGAAGCAGTTAATACTAAACGACGCAAAAGCTGTCATCAGCAGCGATGGGCAACAAATAGTTTACTCAACAATGATTGGAAACCAGTGTTTAATTAGGCTTTATCATGTTGATACTGAAACGCATCAAACCTTAATTGAATGTAACGAAGCGCCCACGGCCCTAGCTTGGGGAAATAATGGTAATTTCTATTTTAATAAACGTGAAAGCAAGTCTCATCCTTATCAGGTGTTTAGCTATAACGTAAAGACCAGTCAATTACGCCAAATAACAAACCCCAACAGCACGAACAATACCAAAGGCGACGTTCGTTTTGCCTTTAATCACGTTACTGAACAATTGGCGGTGATACGTTATTTAAGCGAAAACAAATCTATGGTCATCATTTCGTCTGAAAATACCAAACCTCAAGAATACACTTTAGACTTACGACTAAACCATCTTCTTTGGCATCCAGAAAATAAATCATTAATCCTAGCGGATAAAAATTCATTGCATTTATTTACTGTAGTTGAGATTACCTCCGAGACTAAGACTAAAACTAAAACTGAGGGCGATGCTATTTCAGAATTGAAATTTAAGGTAAAACCTCAGTTAATAAAACAACTTGAATACAACATAAACTCATTAGCGGTATTACCGAGTACTTCCACTAAAACAAATGCCACTGAAACAAGCTATTCATTACTCATTAGTAGTGCCAATGTCATGAGTGAAATCGTTAAATACGATGTTACCAATCAGCAAAACTCGACGTGGTTACAAAGTGGTCGAACTGAGTTACTACCGCGGATGCAAGCCGATACTCAAATCGTTTTATCAACACGTTACAAAGACCACTACTGGTGGCAAGTGAACAAAACGGGCGCAACATTAATAGATGTGAAGTTACCCTTCACTTTAGACTTTGTCAGATACGAACTATCGCCCGATGGCAAACGAATTTTATTTACCAAACACGGTGCAATTTATGAGCTAGATATTGATAAAAAGAGTTATCAAAAAGTGCTGTCAGATTCACATAATAGTTATGTCGCAAATTATCTTATTAACGACAAAGGCAGTAATGAAAACATAATTTATAGCAGCAACCAAAACGGTGAATGGCAGTTATGGTCATATTCACGCAGTTTAAAAGAACACATGCAGCTTACTCAGCGTGGTGGATATAGCGGTCGTGTTGTGGGCGAGTATCTTTATTATTCTAAATATACCGTTGATGGATTGTGGCGTAAAAAGTTATCAGAAGACAATGAAGAGCAAGTCATTAAAGAGTTTAACCGAATTAATTGGTTAAACTGGCAAGTCATCGACAACAATATATATTTCTATCGAGCAGACTCCGGGATCTGGCAATACAATATCCATTCGAACGAAGAGCAGTTAATAATGAAAAAGCCAGATGATTTTGTACATCAATATACAATTTCAGAAGATCAGACAACAATTTTGTGGGTGCGCCTGAAGTCTTTTGAAGGCGACATTTTTCAATATCGCCTAACCAACTAATAATTTAACATCTTGTTGTAATTGAATTATTTGTGCAAGTTTTAACTCCATCTTGTGTGGTCGAGCAGGTAGTATATTTTACTTTTTTAGTGCAACTACTGCCGCCATTTGGAATACCACCGGGCTCCATTTCGTAATCACCACCGGTACCCGAACCTCCGTCATATTCATAGTTGATTTCATCAGCCATATAATCGATATTTTTGAGTAAACAGTTTGATACTAAAGTATCCGTTAAATCCGTTTCAACACCACTCATAAACTCGCCAATAGGCATACCATCGACCAAAGAGGCGCCTTTATGTATAGCCATAGTAAAGAGTTTGGGTCCATCACCGTCTAAACCTACATCACCTATGTACTCAACTTTAAATACAAGTCTATTGCTGTTATTCCCGTACGATTTAGTCACGTACGCTGCAAGTTGATTGTGTATCCAACTCAAAGATACTCCACCCGAACTTGCGCCTACATTAAACGAAAAACCAGTCAATCGCGTTTCTTCGTATAAGTCGTTCCAGCTGCTGTTGTCCATTCTTGCAGCAAGCATTTGGGTAATCTCTGCATGAATATCTCTTTGCGCGCCAGAGCTTGTCATGTAATAAGAAGGGTGGTCAACACAGGTGTCAGGTTGAGAGGTTGTTGTATTACTGCTTGATTGAGTCGCTTGTGTATTGGCCGGTATTACATAACCTGAAATATTGGCTCGAAATTCCGCATCAATACGATAAAACGTTTCTAAGGCTTGTTGTTCAACTGACGTTGTTGTTTCATTTGATAGAGTTACTTTTTCCGCATCTGTCCATTCGTTATGATTTGTTGCGGTAACCTCAAATTTCCACG
>CAWUUQ010000120.1:0-5774 GCA_963925625.1 uncultured Psychrosphaera sp. | reverse complement strand
GTCGTGAGTTAGCAATCCCAGCAAAAATTCAAGAAAGCTTTTTGGCATTTGTTGCTCGAAATATTGATGCCACAGCGCAAGCGAAAAAAGCCATCAATGAGTTTGACGAATTGTTAGAAACTGGTTTTAAAGGCCGTGAAGTTGAACTAGTAGAACGCATGATCATTGAGTTAGATTCTATTGAAGATGATACCGATGAAATGCAAATTTCTATTCGATTAGCACTTAAACAATTAGAAAATGAATTAAACCCTATCGACGTCATGGTGACGTACAGAATGATTGAATGGATTGGGGAAATTGCAGACTTAGCAGAACGTGTAGGTTCTCGTCTTGAACTGATGTTAGCGCGTTAAGCCAGCATTCAATTAAAAAATAAATTTAGGTAAATTTTTATGGATATTATTTCTACGTACGGCGTCATGTTGATTGCCATGGCCGCGATTGTCGGCTTTTTTATGGCATGGGGCATTGGTGCCAATGACGTTGCAAATGCAATGGGCACATCGGTTGGTTCTAAAGCATTAACCATTAAACAAGCCATTATCATTGCAATGATCTTCGAGTTTGCAGGCGCATACTTAGCCGGTGGTGAAGTTACTTCTACCATTCGTAAAGGTATCATTGATTCTGCTCCGTTTATTCCAAACCCTGAATACCTTGTTTTAGGTATGATTTCGGCACTATTTGCAGCGGCTATTTGGTTAGCAGTTGCTTCATACTTAGGCTGGCCTGTAAGTACTACTCACTCTATTGTTGGTGCGATTGTTGGTTTTGCCGCGTTTGGTGTTGGTATGGACGCGGTAAACTGGGGTAAAGTTGGCGGCATTGTAGGTAGTTGGATTGTTACGCCTGCCCTGTCAGGTATCCTCGCCTATATTATCTTTGTCTCCGCACAAAAACTGATTTTTGATACAAAAGAACCTTTAAAGAACGCTAAAAAATACGTGCCTTTTTATATGTTCTTAGCCGGTTTTGTTATGGCTTTGATCACTATCAAAAAAGGTTTAAAACACGTTGTTAAATCTGGTGACCTAAACATTTCAGGTGCAGAACCATACCTTTATGCAATGTTAGTTGGTTTAGCGATTGCTCTTGTTGGTAAGTACTTCATTAGTAAAATTGAAATTGACCCGAATGCAGATAAAGAAATGCACTTCACTAACGTTGAGCGTATCTTTGCGGTATTAATGGTAGTAACAGCATGTTGTATGGCATTTGCCCACGGTTCGAATGACGTAGCTAACGCTATTGGTCCTCTAGCTGCTGTTGTAAACATTGTACAAAGCAATGGTGAAATCGCGTCTAAAGCGGCACTAGCATGGTGGGTATTACCACTAGGTGCTTTTGGTATTGTTGCTGGTCTAGCGCTATTTGGTCACCGAGTTATTAAAACAATCGGTAACGGTATTACACACTTAACACCAAGTCGTGGTTTTGCTGCTGAGTTAGCAGCGGCGTCTACAGTTATTATCGCCTCTGGTACTGGTCTTCCAATCTCTACAACTCAAACCTTAGTAGGTGCGGTTTTAGGTGTAGGCATGGCACGTGGTATTGCTGCGCTTAACTTAGGTGTTGTTCGTAACATCGTAGTATCTTGGGTAATTACATTACCAATTGGTGCTGCATTATCTATTATGTGTTTCTTCGCATTAAAACTAGCGTTTGGCGTAGAATAACAGGTAAGAAAAAATGAACTAGGCGTTAAGTTAACGTTTGAAAAAGCCCGTCTTCATAATGAAGTACGGGCTTTTTAGTACCTGCTGTTCTGCCTTTTGCCTTTGGTGCATTTAGTTAGCTTTCCTCTTTGTTTAATAACAACAAGTCTATTAGCTCATGATGAGCTTGCGCACTTGATTCTTTTAAGTAATTCACAAAATCTAAGGCAACTGCTGGTCTATTTGGATATTGGTGAGTTTGCCACAGCGTTTTTAGAGCTCCAATAATGACATCATCACCTATTACATTTCTTAGTTCGGCAAAAACCAATGTCGCTCTTGAATATTGATGATGAGACTGGCTGGCATTTATAATTGCATGTGGCAATAAAATATTTGTTCGTTCTTGTTGCTCAAATCGCTGTTGTTCGTAGTCAACTAACCCTTGCATCGCCACCTTGCCAAAGTGTTTCTCCAGCATAACTAACTCAACATATTTTGCCATTGATTCAATTAAAAACGCGCCATCTTCACTTACACCATTGCCAAGGTCATGCCCAAACCATTGGTGCGCAGTTTCATGTACTGCACGTCGATATCTTTGGTCAAAAGTGGCCTGTTTGTCTGGTTCAGCACGAAAGCCTACACTGTTCGATATAAACATTAGTTGTGGCAATGCATAACCAGTTGAACCTATATCAGGGCTTTCGATTAACGATAGTTGCTTGCCTCGATAGGGAGCAATATGTTCACTAAACCACGCTAATGTGTCTTTAATGGCTTTTACATTTACGTCAAAGGCGTCGTTGTCTTTTTGAGTTGAGGAAATGATATTTATGTCGATTTTTTTATTCTGTTTGATATCAAAATACGAAGTTGTAGTTTGAGCTGTAGTTGGAAATGATAACCACGCTGGGATCCGTCTAATTGGTTCGTTGGTTTCATAAATAAAACGACTTCGACCCGCTATGTCATCATGGTTTTGAGATACCAATACACCTTGGCTTAGTGCCGTTTGACCGTTATCTGTGGTTATGGTTGTTTTAAGATTTGCCCAATCGTATTTGGGTTTTAACTCCTTCATTACCTCACTTGTTAATTCAGACGGTTTAAGTTTCCTAACAGACGTTAATTGGTGTTCTTGCCTCAACTGTTCATTTTTCAGTTCAAAATCAGCCTGATAGCCTATGGCTGGAAACAAAGGCATTGATCGTAAGTAACTTAGTTTTTTGCTTACAAAGTGGTGAAATCCGGTTGGCCACAAACGCTCATTCTGAAAATTAAAAGTAAAAGCCAATGTCATGTGCTCACCCACTAACAATGGTTTGTTTAATGTTGCGATGGCTTGATTTAACCTAGTTTCGACGGACGCTATTCTATTTGATGACATGCCCAAATATTCACCAGGCGATGTTGCCGGTGCTGTTGCCGACAATGTTGCCGACAATCCATACCGAGATATCAAAATTGCAGGAATTGCCTTACCTGAATCATTTTCTAAGTGGTAAATAACTTTGAACTGCGCACGTTGCTCAAGCGGATAGATATCAACCTCAGACTCAACCAAACTAACAACGGGTTGTGGAGTTGAGGCCCATTCTTTAAATGCTTTTTCGTAGTCTGCTTTCCATTTTTCTCGTTTATGAGAATTAGTTAATGGCTTTTCGATTTCTAAACTAAGATGAAGATTTACACCATAGCTAAGGGTAGCCAACACCAAAATGGTCATTGCCACCACGGGTGCCCGATGTTTTATTTTGTTTAGACTTAACCCCTTTAATAATCTCTTAGTTTTTCCT
Source organism: uncultured Psychrosphaera sp. (assembly GCA_963925625.1). Taxonomy (GTDB): domain Bacteria; phylum Pseudomonadota; class Gammaproteobacteria; order Enterobacterales; family Alteromonadaceae; genus Psychrosphaera. The sequence continues at coordinate 2,317 of CAWUUQ010000120.1, read as the reverse complement.
GATTGGGATAAACCAGTACCGCGATGGGTCACTAAAATCGCCGTCTCTGTAAGCAACAGTGCAACTAAAATCCAAAACGTCATATAAGGCCAATAAACACTCATACTTTGGGTAAAACCCCAAAAATGATCGGGCTCTTGTAGTGGCGAGTCTGCAATATTCCATAAAGTATGGGTCATACCAAACGCAGTCATGATCGGTGTAAACTTAATAATAATAACTGAAAAAAGTAAAAAAGCGGCTGCGCCCCTAGAGTGAACAAAGTGATGTATTGAGACAAAAATCACACCTAATAAAACGAGAGGAAACCCTTTTAAAGCTACTATTTTAAAGTAATGAGTGGGAATGATTATACTGTTTGCTGCCAATTCGGCCGCCAACACGCCTAAAGTCATTAAAACACATAAGATCAATACCAGAATTGTAATTACGGTGATTTGACTCGAAACAAGTTGTCGATTAGAAAGAGCGGAACTTGCGTTTATTTCTGCAAAGTTAATTACTTGCTCACGCCAACAAAGCTGCCAACTCCACAGCGCTACCAGCAGTGAGCCTACTAACGGAAAGACGTCAAAGGCCACTCGATTTAGTGCATCGATTGAGTCTGGCATCACTTTTGACATCGGTTCTATATAATCAAGACCTGACATTACTTCGTTAAAACAAATAACCGGCCAAACACCCAACAACAACAAACTGGTTGGTGCTTTTAACAATGTTTTAAGCGACGTTGCCGTAAGTGTGAAATAAACAGAAATACTATTTGAAGCGGAAAATAGTAGTGATTTATTTTGCTTTAGCTCGACAGTTGCTTTATTCAAGTGTGTTGTTTTTGTAGTCCGATTAGGTCGATGTTGAAAATGACTTATTATCCATAATGACGCAACTAGGCTGACCAAAAGTATTACAACACGGTTAATCAAAAAAGTAGCATTGCCAATATTTAACTTTGTTAATAACTGACTATGTGCTGTTAAGTCATCAAAAGCCGCCGTGATGCCATAGGGGTCTAACCACAACATCGTATTATAAAACTCGGTGCTAATTACTTGACTGCCAGCCAATATTGGCGAGCCTAACAAACTAGAGACTAGAATATAACCAATCCACATAATCCCGAATAGAACCGTAAGAATTAGACTCGCGTTTAATAAATAGCTAAAACCAGTGCCAGAACTATTATTTTTGCTTTTTTGGAAACCTAAGCAGATAAAAAGACTAATTCCGACCAGCACTAAAACTGAAGGTAACAACGATAAAATTAGATGATTTAGCGTTATAGTTAAAAACGATGATGACCAGCCAACTTGTTCAACAAAACAGATCAATAACACAACATCTGCCACGATTATTAATGTAAATATACAAAACACAGCGGCTACAAATCTGGCAACCCAACGTGTTTTAAAACTAACTGGGGAAACATCAACTAGACTTTGCATTCCAAAATTAATGTCTCTAAGAAATAATGCATTGGTGATCACTAGACAAACAACCGGTAAAACCAACATCATCAGACCGTTCAGTTTAATAGTAAGTTGATGGTTTAAGTTGCTATCGGACACCAAAATGCCTGTGGCAAAAATGAAGCTGAATAATAACAACACAACACAACCAATCATTACCGCAGGCTGGCGGAATAAAAATTTCAACTCATTAATAAACATCATCATGTGCCTTTTTGAGTTGTTCAAGGAAGTATTTATCCTGTAAGGTTGGCATCACTCGTGACGCACTTTCGTTAGGCGGCATGGCGCTAAAAATTCGGAAACTTGGCTCTCCATACATAAAACTTTTGCTAAGCACCAAAGGCTGAATAATGTCTTCGTTAAGGCCTAATTGTTGCGTCGCATCTGGTATTTTTGAAATAACAGAGTCACTCGATTGCCACACTCTATTCTCCAATGGCTTTAGCAATGTTGGGATATCACCATGAACCAATATTTCCCCGTTAAATTGCAACGCAACAAAATGACAAAGATTCTCAACGTCCTCAACAATATGAGTCGACAATAGCACCAGCCTGTCTTTGCTAATCTCCACCAGCACGTTGTTCAGCCTCTCACGTTCAACTGGATCTAACCCTGCTGTCGGTTCGTCCATGATGATCAATTTGGGGTTACCCAATAAGGCCTGGGCAATACCAAACCTCTGTTTCATTCCGCCTGAAAAATCAGCGACATTCTTGTTTACCATCGCAGTTAAATTAGTCATTTGGAGTAAATTAGGGATCTGCACCTGCCGCTCTGATTTAGACAGTCCCTTTAGAATAGCCATATGATCTAACATTGCACCACATGGCATATTTGGATAAACC
>CAWUUQ010000119.1:0-6653 GCA_963925625.1 uncultured Psychrosphaera sp. | reverse complement strand
GAATCATTGAGCACTCTGGAACACATATCCTGTTACATCCTATAACGCTTTAGTTGCAACTTTTTCCCTAATTAATCCCACTATAGTAAGGCGACCACAACAAATTACACATTAGGAGATCGTTATGGGTATCGTAAAATGTTCACTTGTAATAGGCAGTTTAATGTTTTCATCAGTAGCAATGGCAGGGCAGTATAAATATATAGCAGTAGATGACTCGAAGGAAAGTAAAATTTGTGTATCAGCGGCCACCGACAGTATTGCTAGTTTTGGCAAGTTTGTCAGTGACAGTGCAGTAGACACTTTTCCTGGCGTACACTTTAGAAATATTGCAAACAACTTGTATTGTAATGGAGACAGTGTAATAAGATTTGCTCAAGCGGCGGGTAATAATGATGTTGCTGATAGATTGTCAAAATATAGAAAAGGGAATGTGTCAATTCAATACATGTCACAACATAAGGCTGTTTATCAAGGCGCAGTATTAATAGCGAAGCAGTAAATTATCGGTAGTATTCTCTCTGTAGTATTTTGGGCAAAAAAAAGCCCAGAACATTCCGGTTCTGGGCGAGGGGAATGGCTCTTTACGAGCCGTGCGCTAAATCATATGTACTCATTACAACTAGTGATTAATTTAAACTAAGTTGTAGTGGGTACATTTGTCAAACAGCGTAAAGTCTTTAAAATTTACTTTATTCTGCGACAACTGATTATTAGATTAGCCAAAATTAAATTCAAAATAAAGTTTGTTGGAGGCTTTTCTTACTTGGAATAATTCAACACCTTAGCTTGTACCCATAAAGTTACAAACCGCTTTTACATTGCTTTTCCTCAGGTTACTCACAGGTTGTTATTGTGTTTTTGTTTCTGTATTAGAGACTGCCTGTAAGTTAATGTTTACAAAGTTGTGAATTATTTAAAGCTAAACCATAATTTTTCGGCTGCGGGTCCTAAAGTATAAAATTTATTCTTTACGATTCTTATCTCATAGGACAATGGAGGAGCGTTATTATCAATAGAAAATTTATAAAAGTGATTACTCATACTTTCATTCCAATAGGAGTCAATTATTAAGCCCCAGCCCAGTTTGGCTTTTAAAGCGGACATCATTCCGACTAAACTGTTTACTCTTACAATGTTATTGCCAATAGGTTTTAAAAACTCGTCGTAGTTTAGTTTTATAGCAAATTCCGTTGGAACAATTTGTGGCAAGTTCATTAAAACATTAATGTTTATCTCGTTTTCATGATCGATGTTAAAGGGCAATAAAAGGTCTTTGTGTATGCAGAAGTAGTGATTCATACTGCCTATCACTTTAGAGTCAAAAGCTCCTTCATTATCAAACGACACCAACCATGGCGTTATTGCTAATTGGACTTCTTCAGCTGCAAGTCGTTTTATGCTCTGTAAACGACTCTCTGTTTGCAATACTAATTCTGTATTTGGAAACTCTAGTTGTACTGGTTTTATTAAATCCCATAGTGATTCTGAACTGGCAATATCTTCAATAGCGATTGTAATTTTATGTTCCTCACCATTGTTAATGCTCGTGCTAAAACTACGCAGTTGTTTAACTCGATCCAAAATAACCTTAGCTTTTTGATAATAGATTAATCCTTTATCAGTTAATGTAAGTCGGTAATTATTTCTATCAAACAGATCAAAACCGATATATTTTTCCAACCTTCTAATCGTCATACTTATAGCAGGTTGTGTTTTATTTAATTTCTCAGCGGTTAAGTTTAATGCGCCTGTTTCTACTATAGTGATAAAAGTTTCTAACTGATCTAGTTTCATAGTCATTTCAAAGTCCGCCAACATGGTAAGGAGATTTTATATTGTTGTTAAATTAATATAAATATCAATTATGTTAATTGGCGTTAAAATTAATGACAGCGATTACAAATAAAGGTTTTCTAATGCAATATTTTTTACACTCATGTTCACAATTGTTTTTTATGTCAGTTGTTTATCTTACGCTGGCCGGTTGCACTGACAACATCACAGAAGCAAAGGTAGAAACTGTTCAAGTCAGGCCTGCAAAATTGGCACTAGTAGAACATGCAAGTGGTGATGCATTACGAACATTTCCAGCAACCGTTGAGCCTTCATTATATGCACACCTTGCATTTAGACTTAATGGAGAAATTGCCAAAGTTCATGTAGTTGCTGGTAATCATGTAAATAAAGGCGATCCTTTAGCATCGTTAGACGATAAGGATTACAAGGTTCAATTGAAGCAGGCAACTGCCAAGTTTAACCTTGCTTTATCGCAACATAATCGAGCTTTAAAGCTCTTAAAAGATAATTTAATTTCTTCATCCGAATATGATCAATTTAAAGCAGAGTTAGATATTGCAGAAGCTCAGTTAGCCGCTTCTCAAAATAATTTAGAATATACCGTTATTAAGGCACCTTTTGATGGCGTTGTTTCTAAAGTTAATATTGAGGCTTTTGAGTTTATACAAGCTAAACAAACAATTATGGAGATACAGGGGCGAAAGAATATTGACATAACAATTCAAGTTCCTGAACAGTTAATGGTGCGTTTGCCAAAAGGCGACAAAGCAAGTCTATATCAACCTTCATTAGTATTTGATGCAAATGCGAGTACTAAATATAAAGTAACTTTAAAAGAGCATGATCTAACGCCAAACGCAGCAACAAAATCATATCAAGTGGTATTTACATTACCCACACCTGAAAATATTAATGTCCTACCGGGAATGACAGGTTCATTGGAAGTTGAACTCAACAAGTTGTTGGATATCGATCAGGAGGCGTTGCTGGTTCCAATCTCAGCTGTTTTTATTCCGAATAGTGAAGTAACTGTAAATAATAATAACCAGACAAAGTACTTATTTAAAGCCAATAAGTTAGCAGGCAGTAACTTATATATTACTGAATTAGTAGCAATTCAGGTGATATCGATTGATCACCAAAATATGATTATAAAGCCGCTAATAAAAGGTGAAGTAAAAGCGGGAGATAAGATTGTTGCAGCCGGGCCTCATTTATTAGTCGCAGATCAAACTATCGCAGAGTGGATTCAGGAAAGAGGGTTGTAACATGTCAAAAGGTTTTGATATCGCTCGATATTTTGTTAAACAAAAAACCACGTCATGGTTAATTGCAGCAATTTTATTGTTCGGCGGCGTTATTTCTTATTTACAGTTAGGTCAATTAGAAGATCCAGAGTTTGTACTAAAACAAGCGATTGTTGTAACACAATATCCTGGTGCTTCGCCAACACAGGTTGAAGAGGAAGTAACTCATCCATTAGAAAATGAAATCCAAAAACTCCCTTATGTTGATAATGTTAAGTCGATAACGTCGGCGGGTGTTTCACAAATCATTGTAGAAATGAAATCAACCTTTAGAAAAACAGAGTTAAGACAAATATGGGACGAGTTGCGTCGAAAAATAAATGATTACCAACCTAATTTACCTGTCGGTACATCACAGCCAATTGTTCGAGATGACTTTGGAGATGTATATGGCGTATTACTAGCAATAACGGGAGATGGATTTACAAATCATGAACTTAATGATTACGTAGACTATATCCGCCGCGAGTTAGTCTTGGTTAAAGGCATTGGCAAAGTAACAGTCGTTGGTACAGAACAAGAACAGGTCATCATAGAGATTTCACAAAATAAAATGGTGTCTTTAGGGATTTCTACTCCGTACCTTTATCAATTGTTAGTACAACAAAATGTTGTATCTAATGCGGGGTTTGTGCGAGTTGGGGATGAAAAAATACGCTTTGACCCAACGGGCGAATTTGAATCTGTTCAAGAACTCGGTGACTTGGTAATTAGTCCACCAGGGCAATCTAAACGCATATTACTTTCAGATATAGCGAAAATTTATCGAGATTATAATGAAACGCCAAATCATATTGTAAGGCATAACGGTGAGCCTGCAATTTATGTTGGGTTATCTTTTTCATCGGGGTCAAATGTTGTATACGTTGGAAAATTGGTGACTCACAAGTTACAAGAACTCGATCAACAACGCCCATACGGGATGTTTATAAACACCGTATATAACCAGCCAAATGAAGTTGATGCTTCTGTTTCAGGGTTTATTCAAAGCTTAGTGGAAGCAGTTGTTATCGTTATTATTATTCTATTACTGTTTATGGGAGTTAAAACAGGGCTGTTAATTGGCGGAATTTTACTTCTCACCGTTTTAGGCACTTTTATTTTTATGAGTCTACTCGATATTCAGTTACATAGAGTTTCTTTAGGGGCGCTAATAATTGCATTGGGTATGCTGGTTGATAATGCGATTGTTATTGTTGAGGGGGTTTTAGTTGGATTACAGAAAAAGTTATCCAAATTAGAAGCTGCTAGCTTAATAGTTCGACAAACTAAATGGCCTTTATTAGCTGCGACATTTATTGCAATTATTGCCTTTGCTCCAATTGGCCTTTCACCAGACGCTACAGGAGAATTTGCGGGTTCATTGTTTTATGTGCTGTTAATATCGTTATTATTGAGCTGGTTTACAGCTATTACGATTACACCTTTTTTCGCCAGTTTGTTGTTCAAAGATAAATTAGTTTCAGATGAAGGCCTTTTAGATAAAAACACAGATCCTTATGCTGGGAAAATGTACCAAGGATATAAAGGTTTACTTTATTTTGTACTTAAATTCCCTAAATCCATGATGATGTGCATGTTAGTACTGTTTGGCATTGCAGTAATTGCCTTTGGTTCCGTTAAACAGGCTTTTTTCCCTTCGTCAAACCTACCAATGTTTTATGTTGAATATAGACTTCCTCAAGGGAGTGACATAAGGGCGACGCTCGAAACAGGACTTAAACTAGAGAATGAGTTACTCGGAAACGATAACGTTGAGTTTGTATCCAATACCATTGGTCGTGGTGCTGCTCGGTTTATGTTGACTTACAATATGGAACTTAATTATAGCAACTATGGTCAACTCATTGTTCGGGTAAAAGAGCGTGATCAATTGGTTCCGGTAATGCGGAATGTTAGGGCTTCAATACAGCGTAACTATCCAGAAATAGAGTCCAAGCTTTTAAGAGTAGAAATTGGCCCCTCTCAGGCTTCAAAAATTGAAGCTCGTTTTTCTGGTTCGGATCCTGCTGTTCTGCGCCAATTATCGGCTCAAGCTCAATTAATTCTAAATGCAGAACCAGACGCTAGGAATGTTAGTGATAATTGGAAAAACATGACAAAAGTTATGCGTCCCAAGTTTGACGCGAACGCGGCCAGAGAAGTTGGCATTTCTAAATCAGCGGTTGATGATTTGTTATTAACAAATTTTGTAGGTAAAGCCGTAGGTGTTTATCGTGATGGTACTGAAAGGTTACCAATTATGGTTAGAATGCCAGAGCAGCAAAGAATGGAAATTGGCAGCATTGATGATATGCAAATATTTTCACCGGTTCTAAATCAATATTTACCATTGTCAAAAGTGGTTTCGTCATTCGCTATCGAGCTTGAAGACCCGTTAATTAATCGTCGTGATAGAAAACGAACGTTAACGGTAATGGCTGATCATGAAATTTTATCCGATAAAACCGCAGCGCAACTTTTTGCTAAGGTTAAACCAAAAATAGAGGCTATTCCGCTTCCTAAAGGTTATGAATTAACTTGGGGTGGGGAATATGAAGCGAGTAAAAAGGCAAAAAAGCCTATTTTCAGTGCGTTGCCACTTGGTTTTGCAGCAATGTTTATCATCACTGTTTTACTATTTAATTCTATGCGTCTAGCAGTCGTTATTTGGACGACGGTCCCACTCGCAATAATTGGGGTATCTTTTGGTTTCTTAACCACCGGTATCGCTTTTGGATTTATGAGTTTACTCGGGTTATTGAGCCTGTCAGGCATGCTTATAAAAAACGGCATTGTATTAGTTGAGCAAATAGAGATTGAACGACGCGAGGGCACTAGTTTTATGGAGTCGATCGTTAATGCTTCAATCAGCCGTTTAAGGCCAGTAGCAATGGCCGCCATAACTACAGTATTAGGCATGGCGCCATTATTAGGAGATGACTTCTTTAAAAGTATGGCTGTCGTTATTATGTTTGGGCTGGGTTTTGCAACCGTTCTAACCTTAATTGTAGTTCCTGTTATGTATTCGTTAATTGTTCCTAACGTTAACCGGCAATTTGATTAATCAGGCTTTAGACCTCGTAATTCGAGCGGCGAGGTCATTTGCACGTAACGACAACCTAGACGTTCTGTCGGCAAGCTTGAGTAATAACACATAAGTTAGCGGTACCAAATAAAGACTCATAATAGTAGAGAATATTAGACCGCCCATGATAGCAATCGCCATGGGCGCATATTCCGGACTACCTGAACCTCCGATATTAGCGTCTCCAATTGCCAATGGCAAGAGTCCCAATACCGTTGTCGATACGGTCATCAGAATAGGTCTAAGCCTTGACGAACTGCCTTCCACAACGGCTTCATAGAGCTCATAACCTGCGTTTCTTAATTGGTTAATTCTGTCAACAAGCACAATGCCATTGTTTACAACGATGCCCATTAAGATCAAAATACCGATCATTACCATGACTGACATGCTTGTGCCGGTAATTGCCAATGTCCAAAAAGTACCAGAAATTGAGAAGAATAAAGACGTAAGAACGGCTGTTGGCAATATTAGGCTTT
>CAWUUQ010000118.1:0-14209 GCA_963925625.1 uncultured Psychrosphaera sp. | reverse complement strand
AATTGCGTGGTTAAATAATCCCATATCATAATGGTTTAGCCCGTAGTTGACGTTTCCCTCGGTGCTTTTACAACCAAGCAATAAAAGTGATGATATTAAAATTATTGTAAAGGTACGCACAATCTCTCCATGAAATCTAACAGCGTATTATGCGCACCTCCATATAAGTACAGGACAATAGGTGCAGCAGGCCGTGCTGTTTTAATAAAAATTTAATTAATAACATGACTCTACAATAGAAATATTTTGAGATCTAGGCGTTTCACTTGTTTACATACCGTGCCGTGTTAGTTTTTACCGTGAATTTTATGGGCGTGTTTTTCCTGTTTAGTATTTCTATGTACCTGTACTTACTGAGCTTTTTATCTGTATTTTTATATAGGGGGAAGTACAGTTTTCACTGTTTTTAGTATGGCTTTGTTGGCTAAATAGCCTTAGTTAAACTAGAACTACTGTAATAAAAAACAGTGAGGTGGTTATGGCAGATGGAAAAGGTCGATCTCCATTTATAGAGTGTATTCGCAAACAATTGAGGGCGATGCATTACAGCATTCAAACGGAAAAGGTCTATTTAGCGTGGGTGCGTGAATATATTCGTTTCTGTAAATATACACACCCCAATGAAACAGGAAATCATGAGATTGAAAATTTTTTAAGTCATCTTGCAAATAATAGGCATGTAAGTGCGGCAACACAAAATCAAGCTTTGTGTGCGTTAATTTTTATGTTCCGGCATATATTAAATCGTGAAATTGAAGGCCTGAAATATAGCTTTACTAAACGAGAAGTGAGAATGCCGACTGTTCTAGATGCGACAGAAGCAATGTCAATAATCTCAAACATGACGGGTAAATATAAGTTAATAACGTCAATTCTTTATGGCTCTGGATTAAGGATTAATGAAGCGTTAAAGCTAAGAGTTCAAGATTTTAATTTTGGCAATAAAACGATTAGAGTGTTTCGAGCAAAAGGCAATAAAGATAGGTATACGATTCTGCCAGAGTCATTGGTTGAACCCATCCAGTTGCAAATTGAACTGGTTAGGAAAATACATCATAAGGATTTAGATGAAGGTGAAGGTTTTACCTCGGTTGGCCCTGGTCTAAAGAAAAAACTTGGTAACGCAATTAAAGACTTTCATTGGCAGTTTATTTTTCCATCATCAGTCAGGTGTATGCATCCTTATGATGGGTATATTTGTAGGCACCACTTACATGAAACAGCATTTAGAAAAAACCTCAGAAAGGCCGTTATCGCAAGTAAAGTAAGCAAACGAGTAACTGCGCATACATTCAGGCATTCTTTTGCTACGCAACTTCTGCACATGGGTACGGACATTCGAACTGTACAAGATTTGTTGGGGCACTCCGATCTTAAAACTACAGAAATTTATACGCATGTATTAGGAAGTCGATTTGGATTTACAAGAAGCCCTGTTGATTTTGGCAAATTGAATAATGACTAAAAACAGAAAGCTTTTTTAATAAAAGCTTCAAAATGATTTAAGCCTTAATGAATAGATTGTTTAAAGATTATGATTTGTAACGAAACAATTGCGCACAAACTTGGCCAGCATCTTTGGATTTTAACAATTCAAAATTAACCGCTACTGAGCTGGATTCTAATTTAAAGTCAGCAGACTTTTCTTGTTCCACGTAAAGAATCGCGCCTTTTTTAAGCAAGTTGTTTTTTAATAGTGCAATGATTGTAGGTTCAACCAAGCTTTTATTAAACGGAGGGTCAATGAAAATAACGTCAAAAGTTTCCCCGATCAATTCGGGTTTTTGGAAAAAGTCGCCAGAGATTATGCGAACGACTGACTCTGCGTTTAGAGTATTTGCATTTTCTCTTAATTGTTGAGCTGCTTGTTTATTTTTTTCAATACATACCACTTTTTTTGCAAACCGAGATGCTGCCTCAAAGCCAAGAGAACCTGAACCGGAAAAACAATCTAATACATTAGCGCCGCGAACATCAGTCATTAACCAATTAAATAACGTTTCTTTTAAGCGGTCAGTTGTTGGGCGAAGGCCTTCTTTATCATGAACCTTCAAGCGTCGACCGCGCCATTGACCTGCAATCAGTCGAATTTCTCCCATGGCATTGTTGCTTTTCTTTGGGGTTTTGTTTCTAAATTTGTTTTGAGAATTTGAGCTTGGTTTCAAAATTGCGCCTTTATTCGTCAATTGAGTAGTTAAACTATACATAAATATACGTTACCATATGGCATACATTATCCCGCTGATGCATTTACTTTCAAAGGTTTTTTTCATGGCAAAGAAGTCCGGTTTTTTTTCTTGGTTTAACAAAGATAAAAAAGAGTCTAATCCACAGACAGAATCAGCTCCAAAAGTTGAAGAAGCGCAAGTAGTCGAAGAAGCGCAAGTAGTCGAAAAAACTCAAGTAGTCGAAGAAACTCAAGTAGTCGAAGAAACTCAAGTAGTCGAAGAAACTCAAGTAGTCGAAGAAACTCAAGTAGTCGAAGAAGATATCTCCCCTAAGGTTGGGCTTTTTGACAGGCTTAAACGTGGTTTATCTAAAACACGTGAACAAATAGGAGGTGGTTTCTTATCTCTATTTGCAGGCAAACAAATTGATGACGAGTTGTACGAAGAGCTAGAAACTCAATTATTGATGGCTGACGTTGGTATGGACACAACAATGAAGCTTATTGATAGTCTGACCGATCATGCTGATCGCAAGCAGTTAAAAGATGCAGATGCACTTTATGGCTTATTAAAAAATGAAATGACTGACATTTTAAAGGGAGCTGAGCAGCCTTTAATTATTCATAACGAAGATGGTCCGTTTGTCATTCTTATGGTTGGTGTGAATGGTGTTGGTAAAACAACAACCATTGGTAAAATGGCAAAACAGTTTCAGCAACAGGGCAAGTCTGTCATGTTGGCTGCGGGCGATACGTTTAGAGCCGCAGCGGTAGAGCAATTGCAAGTGTGGGGCGAAAGAAATGATGTTCCAGTAATCGCACAGCATACTGGTGCTGATAGCGCGTCCGTTATCTTTGATGCTTATCAGGCGGCCAAAGCCAGAAAAGTCGACGTGTTAATTGCAGATACTGCGGGGCGATTGCAAAACAAAGATAACTTAATGCAAGAGCTTGAAAAAATTGTTCGAGTGATGAAAAAAATCAACCCGAACGTGCCTCATGAAGTGATGTTAACTATTGATGCGACGACAGGCCAAAATGCAATGAGCCAAACCAAGTTATTTAATGAAGCGGTTGGTTTAACAGGCATTTCGTTGACAAAATTAGATGGATCAGCAAAAGGCGGTGTTATATTTTCAGTCGCATCGCAATTTAATATTCCAATTCGTTACATTGGTGTTGGTGAAAGTGTTGATGACTTAAGAGTATTTGAACACAAGCCATTTATAGATGCCTTATTTGATTAAGAAATTTGATTAAGAAAAAACGGCGTTAAAACGTAAACATGTTTAGGGACGTACAATGATCCGATTTGAACAAGTCAGTAAAACCTACCCAGGCGGGTTTAGAGCACTTGAAAAAGTGTCTTTTGAGGTAGCCAAAGGAGAAATGGCATTTTTGACAGGGCATTCTGGAGCCGGCAAAAGTACCTTGCTCAAATTGGTCAGCATGATTGAACGTCCTTCTATTGGAAACGTGTTCATAAATGACAAAAATCTAAGCTTAATCACACCGAATCAAGTGCCTTACGCTCGTCGAGACATAGGCATGATTTTTCAGAACCATCGTTTATTACAAGAACACACTGTTTTTGACAACGTCGCGTTGCCACTGGTTATCGAAGGATATACACAAGGTGAAATCGCAAAACGTGTCCATGCTGCGTTAGATAAAGTTGGTTTGTTAGACAAGGCGAAGTGTTTTCCTAAAATATTATCTGGCGGTGAACAACAACGAGTTGGTATTGCACGAGCCGTAGTTAATAAACCTCCATTATTGTTAGCCGATGAACCAACGGGAAACTTAGACCCGGAATTATCAAAAGAAATCATAAATGTTTTCCAGCAATTTAATGATGTGGGTGTGTCAGTATTAATCGCAACACATGACCTTGGCCTTATCGCTCGAATGAAAAATAGATCATTGACGTTAAAACAAGGAAAAATGATCAGTGATGGATTACATCACGATACCAATGGACTTGGATTTTAATAGGGCGCAAACGAATGAGTATTTTATTTAATTCTGATCAAAAAGGTGCGTCAAAACAAAAAGTGAGTGGTCTTAGACGTTTTGCCTATTTTTGGATCAACAACGCGCGACAAATAGTGACAAGTTTGGGGGAGATCTGGCGAACGCCTATCGCGTCGGTAATGACCGTTTTAGTTATGGGTCTATCTCTTACATTACCCGCTACATTGCACATAATTGTGAAAAACGTTCAATCCATAAATGTGCAATGGGACAGTGCGTCGGAAATAAGCCTATTTTTGCATGAAGGCCTTTCAGAGCAACAAGTCTCCAGTGCGGTAAGGCGTATTAGCGCTTATGATGAAGTAGATTCACTGCGATTTATCAGTAAAGATGACGCGTTATCAGAATTCAAAAAATTATCTGGATTTGGACAAGCACTAGATTACCTTCAATCTAATCCGCTGCCAGCATCAATCATTGTTACTCCTCAACCTCAATATCGCCAAGCTCAGGCTGCTAAAAACTTACTCTATAAACTAGAAAAAGAACGTGAAGTCGATTTTGGCAAGTTAGATATTGATTGGTTGGCTCGCTTAAATGCCATTGTTAGTATGTTGGAAGAGTCGGTTATTACTGTTGCTGTTTTGTTGTTAGTTTCCGTTGTTTTGATCATCGGCAATACCATTCGCTTATCAATTATATCTCGCCGTGAAGAAATAGAAGTGATGAAGCTGGTGGGCGCTACAGAAGGGTTTATTCAAAGACCATTTGTTTATACAGGAATTTGGTATGGCTTAATGGGCGGTTTTGTTGCTTTTATAGTATTGCTTTTTGTTGTTTGGTGGATGCAATCCGCATTAATAGATATATCCGGCTTGTATATGTCAGACTTTGAAATACAAGGCTTAACCTTCTCAGAGTTTCTAACATTAATGTTCATAGCATCAGGCTTAGGTTTCTCTGGTGCGTATTGGTCAGTTCACCGCCATATAAAAGAAATAGAACCATCACTGGATTAATGTCAGTAATAACATGCTGATTTTATTGTTTATTTCCTTTTTATGACTTCATATTATTTGTATAGATCTTTTTATTCTATAAATAGTCAAAATAAAATTAGCACTCAACAAATGAGAGTGCTAATATAAATTCCAGTTAACCAATTAAGGTTTCTAAAGGAGCTTATAAATGACTAAAGTTGATCAATCAATGTCACTAATCCCACAAACAGGAAGCATAGAGTCTTATGTGTCTTTTGTGTCGGGTATAGACATGTTAACGGCCGATCAAGAACGTGAACTTGCGTTTAAACTTTATGAAGATGGCGATTTAGAATCTGCACGTCAGTTAATTTTTTCTCATTTACGTTTTGTTGTACATATTGCAAGAGGTTACTCGGGTTATGGCTTACCACAAGCCGACTTAATTCAAGAGGGTAATATTGGATTAATGAAAGCGGTTAAACGTTTTAATCCAGAAGTGGGTGTTCGTTTAGTATCTTTTGCAGTGCACTGGATTAAAGCGGAAATTCACGAGTTTGTATTAAAAAACTGGCGCATAGTTAAAGTAGCAACAACAAAAGCACAACGTAAATTATTCTTCAACCTACGCAAGTCTAAAAAACGTTTAGGTTGGTTCAGCAATGACGAAGTGGCTAACGTTGCTGAGACTCTAGGTGTATCGAAAAAAGAAGTGTTAGAGATGGAATCTCGCATGAGTAATTACGATATGGCTTTTGATATGGGGAACGATGACGATGAGTCAGATTCTGCAGCTTATTCTCCGTCGTTATATTTAGAAACAAATAATTCAGATCTAGCTGAAAACATTGCCGATGAACAATCCACCGAACAAGCTAATCAGCGTTTGTTGTCTGCAATTAAAACGTTAGATGAACGTAGCCAAGATATTCTGTATAGCCGTTGGTTAGATGAAAATACCAAGACTACATTGCAAGAGTTAGCTGACAAATACTCTGTTTCTGCGGAACGAGTACGTCAGTTAGAAAAAAATGCGATGAAAAAAATTCAAAACTTATTAGCAGCGTAAATTAGATAATTAATTAGCTAATAAAGACGCTAAACTAATAAAACCAGCTCCGGCTGGTTTTTTTATACTGAAAATTTAGAGGAAGAGCATGTTAGGTAACATAAAAAAAATGCGCGGCACATTAGCTGATAATGGCAAAGTAACTTATTCGTTGCCGGTTGGTGATGAATTAGTTGATTTAACAGCTCGAATTGGTACGCAATTAACATTAACTCATACTGGCAATATACATTGTTCAAATTGCGGTAAAAAAACCAAAAAAAGCTTTTCTCAAGGTTTTTGTTTTCCATGTATGAGAAAGCTTGCTGCCTGTGACATGTGTATTATGAAGCCGGAAACCTGTCACCACGCTGAAGGGACTTGCCGAGAGCCTGAATGGGGCGAAACAAATTGCATGATCCCGCATTATGTTTATTTAGCCAATACATCGGGTTTAAAGGTTGGTATTACTCGTCATACACAAATCCCAACGCGATGGATTGACCAAGGTGCCACTCAAGCATTACCAATATTTAAAGTTAAAACACGGTTATTGTCTGGTTTGGTTGAGATTGCATTAGCTGAATTTATTGCTGATAAAACAAATTGGCGTGCGATGCTGAAGGGCGAGAATGCGGAACTAAATTTAAAGGAAGCTGCGCAAACTTTAGTGCCGAAAATAAGTGAACGACTTGATGATATTCGGCTTAAATATGGCGCTGACGCTGTGGAGCTTTTGGAACAAGACGTGGTTGATTTAACATTTCCAGTAACGGAATATCCAACTAAAATAGCGTCTCATAATTTTGATAAACAACCAGAAGTAACGGGTGTTCTAAAAGGCATTAAAGGACAGTATTTAATTTTTGATACAGGTGTTATTAACGTTCGTAAATTTACTTCATACGAAGTGGCGGTGAGTTAATGCTTAAATAACTAGTCTTCAGTTTGATCTTCCAAAGATTGTTGTTCAGGTCGTGGTCCTGCAAACTGAATAACTGGTGATGTTGGTAACAAACTAGATAATGGGACCAATTCTACACCGGCAGCTTTAAGTGCTTCAAGTTGCTCTACTAACACTTGGTAGGTTTCTAGATAAGGATGTCCGATACCAACTGCAGTTCCGTGTTTTTTTGCAATATTGATAAGCCTTTGGAACTGTTTTCGAATAATTGTTTTGTCTCGATCATGGTCTAAAAAGATATTACGATGTAACGCATGAACTCCCCACTCCGAGGCCACTTGTTCAATCTTACTTTTACGAGTGGTTTTACTATCTAGAAAAAACATATTGTGTTGGCGCAACAATTCCATCGTCCAAGCCATAGGCTGTTCCATTTGAGTTAACAAACTACCCATATGATTATTAACCCCAATGGCGTAAGGAATATCTTCAATAGCAGAAATTAATGTGCGTTGATACTCTTGTTTATCCATATCCGTCAAAAGTGCGCCCGGGCCTAACAACCGGTTATTGCTATAGGCTTGCATAGGTAAGTGGATAATTACATCACGTTGTTTATCAGCGGCAAAATGAGCGTATTGAGTGCCAAGCGGCGTATGCGGAAGCACAGCGAAGGTTAACGCTGCGTCTAAGTCTAATAATTTTTGATCTGAGCGTTGGTAACCTATGTCATCGATGACTATGGCGACCTTTGCTGCCTGTGCCCAAAGTGGCATTAAGCAGAAACTCAAGATGATAAAGCTATTCCATTTTTTTATGTTGCGCACGCCAATTTTTATTATTAAGTTGTTTTTATAAGTCTACTGTGTCAATACACAAGCTTAGCGACACCATCGTGCAGGATCAACGGTTTTTCCTTTATACCTAATCTCAAAATACAATCCAGGATCCGTTTTACCACCGCTTTGCCCAACAAGGGCAACAGGTTCGCTTTTTTCAACAAAGTCACCAGCTTGTTTGAGCAATGCTTGGTTGTGGCCATATAAACTCATATAACCTTTGCCGTGATCTATGACAGTAACCCAACCAAAGCCTTTTAGCCAATCTGCATATAAAACAATGCCATCAGCAATTGAATTTACCGGCGCGCCTAGTTTGCCACTTATCGAAACGCCTTTCCAACGCATTGAGCCTTGGCGACGCTGTCCAAATGAAGTTAATAGGCGACCAGCTGTTGGCCACTTCAACTGTTTTTTGAGGTTATAGAGTCCGGCTAAATCTTCAGAATTACGCGATGCATTCCTTTCAGCATTTTCTATCGCTAACGCTAAACGCTGTTGGTCTGCCTTTAATTGTTCAAGTTTTTGTGAGTCACTTTTTATATTCTTATTAAGCAAAGCTAACGCCGATTTACGCGCTTTCTGATTTTTTACAAGCTGTTGTTGCTCTTTATCTTGTTGTTGTTTGAGTTCGTATAACTCTTGTTGCCTTAAGGCTAAAGAGTCAGAGATTTCTAACAATCGGCTTAACGTATATTTAATATCTTCAATTTGAGAAACACGTGCATCATTAAGCCTGCGGTAATAGGTAATTAAACGTTCAAGTTGCGCTGGATCATTTTGATTTAATAATAACTTTGTATAGTCGTGTTTACCATTGAGATAAGCGGTTCTAACCATTTCACCTAGTATTTTTTGTTGCTGTGCTTGTTTGCTCTTTAATTTTTTTTGTTCAGCTTTGAGCTTTTTTGTTTTATCAGCGACATCATCTAATTGGTTTTGGGTTTGTTTGAGTGCAATAACAAGTTCAGAAACTTTAAGTTCAGCACGTTGAAACTTGTCTTCTAACGTTGATTTTTTTTCAATCTTAAGGTCGAGTGCTTTTGCCTGAGCCTCAATGTTAGCTTTAATCTTAGCTAATTCAGCATTGGATTTTTCTAATTGAGATTCAGCATTGGCAGGCAATGAAAATAACAATGAACATAACATTGCCGCCGAAAACAATAACACGCGTCCTTGTGCAGTCATTTTATTCACCAAGGCCTTGATTTGTCTCTGTACCATTTACAATCATCAGTGGCCTGCCCGTCATTTCAGCAGGTTGTTCCATTCCCATAAGCTTTAATATAGTAGGAGCAACATCACTAAGAACACCGCCTTCTAGAGCCTTAGCTGCACGACCAACGTAAATAAATGGCACAGGTTCGCTTGTATGCGCGGTATGGGCCTGGCCAGTTTTTGTGTCGCTCATTTGTTCCGCATTGCCGTGATCTGCCGTTATTAGGCATTCGCCACCAACACTTTTAAGAGCATCCACAACGCGACCAACACAGTGATCAACGGCTTCGCACGCTTTTACAGCAGCGTCAAATACGCCGGTATGACCAACCATATCGCCATTCGGATAATTCACAACAATGAAGTCGTACTCTCTAGACTTTATAGCGTCACATAATTTGTCTGTTAACATTTCAGAGTTCATCTCTGGCTGTAGATCGTAGGTTGCTACTTGCGGCGATGGAATTAACTCTCGTGCTT
The DNA here is from genome assembly GCA_963925625.1 of uncultured Psychrosphaera sp. Taxonomy (GTDB): domain Bacteria; phylum Pseudomonadota; class Gammaproteobacteria; order Enterobacterales; family Alteromonadaceae; genus Psychrosphaera. Next base: position 4,599 of record CAWUUQ010000118.1, on the reverse strand, counting down.
CACCGTCAAATAAACCTTCACGACCACCAGAAAAGAAAAAAGTAACGTGTGCATACTTTTCCGTTTCGGATATTCTTAATTGCGTTTTATTGTGTTTTTCTAACCATTCGCCAAGCACATTGGTCAATGCCGTAGGAGGGAAAGCACAAACAGTATCAATATCTGCGGCGTATTCCGTTAACATGACAAATTGATGAAGATTTGGCGTCGCTTTACGGTCAAAACCTTGGAAGTCAGGTTCAACAAAGCTACGAGTAATTTCTCTAGCTCGATCGGCTCTAAAATTCATAAATATAACTGCGTCACCGTCTTTGATCGTAGTAACTGGATCCGTAGCAGATGAATTAGCTTCCGCTAAGCCATCAGTAATTATTGTTGGTTTTACAAACTCGTCATTTTCATCACGTTCATAGGCATTTAATAATCCTTCGATCGATGATGAAGCAGTATACTCAGATTCGCCAAGCGTTAACATGTCGTAAGCTTTTTGCACACGGTCCCAACGGTTATCACGATCCATTGCATAATAACGGCCAATGATTGAAGCTACTTTACCTGAACCGGTAGTCTTGAAATGTTTGTCTAGCATCTCTAACGAAGCTTGAGCGCTGCGAGGTGGAGTATCACGACCATCTAAAAAGGCATGAACAAATACTTTTGTATTGCCGCCCATCTCTTCCATTTTTTGCTCGGCCATTTTAACCATGGCTAAAATATGATCTTCATGACTGTGCACGCCACCTGGAGATAACAGACCCATAATATGGACTGCACCATCATTGCTTACGGCACCTTTAATGGCTGACTCTAATGTAGGGTTTTCAAAGAAGTCACCGTCTTTAATGGCTTTGCTAATTCGAGTAAAGTCTTGGTAAACAATTCGGCCCGCACCTAGATTTACATGACCAACCTCTGAGTTGCCCATTTGACCGTCAGGTAAACCAACATCCATACCACTTCCAGAAATAAGGGTGCTAGGACAAGTGTCCCATAAACTATCTATTACTGGAGTTTTTGCGTGTGCAATTGCGTTATTGGTGGTGTCTAATCGATGACCCCAACCGTCTAGAATGCAAAGTACAAATGGCGTTTTATCTGACAGAGTTTACCTAATAAAAGCGTACGAAATTTAGACTGATTATTCTAACGTCAAATGACTAGTAAAGTCACAAAAATTTAGCTTTTGGACTCTTTCTTAGATGTAGGTATAATCGCGCGACTTTAGTTGTAAATAATGGAAAAAATGGAATGACACAGTTTATCGAATTTATTGGTAACCATGTATACATGGCAGCGGCTTGGGCCATCTTATTTGTAATGTTGGTTTCTAGTTATGTTTCTAGTTCTTTGTCTAAAATCAAAGCCCTGTCTACACATGAAATGACAATGTTAGTAAATCGTGAAGACGCGATTGTGGTAGATATACGTTCAGAGGCTGACTTTAGCAAAGGTCATATTACGGACGCTGTTAGTTTGCCAATGGAAAAATTGAATAAAGAACAATACGGCAGCCTTGAAAAAAAGAAGACGAGCCCAATAGTTATTGTGTGTAATGCTGGTATTTCAGCAAAAACAGCTGCAAATACAATGTTGAAAGCAGGTTTTGAGAACGTGTCGATTTTACAAGGCGGCATGCAAACTTGGGTAGGTGCAAACTTACCAGTCATAAAAAAGTAAATGAAAAGTAAAGAATAAGGCCTCTTTCAAGAATGAGTAAAGTAGATATCTATACTAAAACGTATTGTCCTTTTTGTGTTCGTGCTAAAGCATTATTAGATGCTAAAAAAGTGGCATACAACGAAATTAAAATTGATGAACAACCAGAATTGCGCAATCCTATGATTGATAGAGCGGCGGGTCGCTCGACCGTTCCACAAATATTTATCGGTGATTTACATGTTGGCGGGTGTGATGATTTATTTGCACTTGAACAACAAAATAAACTTGATGCACTTTTGTAAGCGCTAAGATTTAATCGCATATCGATTCTTAAAAATTTATAGCATATTGACTCTTAAAAATTATAATAAAATTAATAATCAAAATTTCAGGAAATTATCATGACAGACCAAACGACAGCAGCTCAAGAAGAGCAAGGCGCACCACAGTTTTCCATCCAACGTATTTACTTAAAAGACCTTTCTTTTGAATCGCCAAATGCACCAACTGTATTCACTAAAGAGTGGAAGCCTGAAGTTAAATTAGACATCGACAACAAGAGCACACAGATTGAGCCAGGTGTTTTTGAAGTTATATTGTCTATTACTGTAACGGCAACGGTTGAAGATACAACGGCATTTTTATGTGAAGTACAGCAAGCGGGTATCTTCATTTTAGGTAATATGCCAGAGCAACAAATGGCACACGTTTTAGGCGCTTTCTGTCCTACAACATTGTTCCCATATGCACGTGAAGCTGTTTCTAACTTAGTTAATCGCGGTACATTCCCTGCGTTAAACTTATCTCCTGTTAACTTTGACTTATTGTTTGCTCAGTATCAACAACAAGCAAAAGCTGATGCCGCAGGCGCTGAAAACGCAAATCAAGGTCTAGATTCTTAATCTATGGCTAGCCCAAAAAAGTTTAAAATTGCGGTATTAGGAGCAGGGTCTTATGGCACTGCTCTTGCGTTTTGTTTTGCCCGTAATGGCCATAAAGTCATTATGTGGGGACGCGACAAAAAACAAATTGCTGAAATGCAATCTAGCCATGAAAACGCTAAATACCTACCAGGCGCTAAATTTCCGACAACACTTAACGTAACGGATGATTTAGCTTATGCAGTTGAAAATGCAGACGTTCATTTAGTTGTAGTGCCAAGTCACGTATTTGCCGACTTGTTAGTGAAAATGAAACCAATTTTGCCAGCCAACGCTAAGTTGTGTTGGGCAACAAAAGGGCTTGATCCTGAATCTGGACGTTTGCTCCACGATGTCGCAAAAGACATTTTGGGAGATAAACCTTCGTATGCGGTTTTATCGGGTCCTACATTTGCTAAAGAAATGGTAATGGGCCTCCCTACGGCTATTTCTTGTTCATCAGAAGACGATGAATTTGCGCAACAAATTTGTGATTTATTACATTGTGAGCGTAAGTTTAGAGTTTACAAAAATAACGACTTTACTGCGGTGCAGCTGGGTGGAGCGGTAAAAAACGTGATTGCGATTGGCGCAGGCATGGCCGATGGTATTGGTTATGGTGCAAATGCTCGTACTGCATTAATCACGCGTGGTTTGGCAGAAATGATGCGTTTAGCAACGGCGTTAGGTGCAGATCCACAATCATTGATGGGTATGGCGGGCTTAGGCGATTTAGTTCTTACCTGTACTGATAATCAATCTAGAAATCGTCGTTTTGGGTTGGCGCTAGGCAAAGGCCAATCTGTTGATGAAGCGATGACTGAAATAGGGCAGGTTGTAGAGGGGTATCGTAATACAAAAGAAGTTCACATGTTGTCACAACGTGCGGGCGTAGAGATGCCAATCACTGAACAAATTTATCAAGTTTTATATAAACAAAAACCAGCTACTGATGCCGCTATGGCATTATTAGCAAGAGATCCCACTAGCGAATAAAGATATTTAAATGTGCATTTTCCTTCCTTCTTTTGCAAAAAAGAAGCTAAAAGGATGACGTTCATTAAACAGTCTTGTTACTAAGAAATCGAGCAGTTCATCGCTGCTCGAAGGATCTAAACAAGACATACATAACATCTTCACATTCGCGGCAGTGGCAACCTCAATCGCGTCATTAATACAACTATGACCAAATCCAATATGATTCGACATATCAACGTCCATAAATCGCGAGTCGTGTATTAGTAGGTCGGCGTTGTGACAAAATAGACACCACTCTTCAAAGCTATGATAGTTATGTTCGGTTGGTGCAAAAATTTCATTGTTATTACAAACCACCAATGTTTTATTTTCACAGCAAATTTTATAGGCTGAACCTCCGCCAGGATGATTTACTTTTAACGATTGAATTTCAAAGTCTCCAATCACTACCGGTTCAGGCAAATTAAATCGTGTTTTTCTAATGGTAATATTGGCTTTGATGTGATGCTTTTGTTGTGCGCCAAAAGTTTTTCCAAATTGATCAAGAATCGCGGTGTCATGAGACTCATTGGTATCAGCAGGATAAACCATTATTTCTTGTTTAGGATTGTTAATAGGGTCAAAAAAAGGAAACCCTTGAATATGATCCCAATGATGTTGGCTTAATAATAAATGAATTGGGTCTCGATAATTTTCAAATTCAGGACTGGCAAATCGAATACCGGAACCAGCATTAACCAGTAAATGTTGGCCATCAGAACTTGTCAGCATTAAAGAGTGAGTATTACCGCCAAACCTTTGGGTTTCGGGACCAGGTGTTGGTATTTGTGAGCGGGCACCAAAAAACGTTATTTTCACGACTTGCTATCCATAGAATACTACTGGCCTGTTTAATAATTCATCAATTTAACATTAGCACAGTTTGAAATAAAAAAGCCAAAGGTTTAACTTTGGCTTTCGGATAGATAATTTAACCCCTTAAATTTAATCAACTTCTGGGGCTCAGTGTTATAAAGAAGCAGCTTATAGAATAAAGCGACTC
>CAWUUQ010000117.1:0-4346 GCA_963925625.1 uncultured Psychrosphaera sp. | reverse complement strand
GGCCTTACTTAAAAGACCTTTATAGGATGTTTTTAAAGCTGTTACTGCTGGCCTATTAAATAACTATATGTAAGTTGAACTAACACCTGAGCTGACTCTAAGGCTTTATGATTCGGAGGTTCATTTGCATCCGGCGCTGCTTCACATAAGTGTAGATATCTGGCCTTGTCACTTTGAGCAAGTTGGTTTACATAAAACATGGCTTGTTCAGATGAAAACCCTGTTGAACTAAACGCGCTGGCCGGCATTTGTTTAATGCTATCCATATCTAGTTCTATGCCATTAAACCCTTCATTTTGTTCTATATATTCTTTAGCCTGCAGGACCGCATCTTTAAACGTAATTGACAATTGGGTAAACAATTGTTGATACGTTATAAACGGAAATTTTGCATCTAATAAGCCTTGTATTGTAGACGAATTATTTTTTTGTTCGTGCAAGCCTAAAACACAATAATGACTTAAGGCGCTCTCTGCATAGGCATACCTAAATGGATTGCCGGAATGCCGACCTTCTTGTAATCGAAAGTCCGCATGCGGGTCTAGATTTACCGCTCCTACTTTTTGGTTCGAAGCGCTGAAAAGTGACTTAATAATTGGGTAAGCGTTATTATGTCCACCGCCAATAACAACAATATTAAAGCCATGCTTAAATAGAGGCTCTAGAATAGACTGCACTCTTTGATCGAGTATGCCGCATAACTGACGTAAAGAGTCCAGTTTATGGTCGGAAATTGTCGCAACGTTGCTTTGTTTCTGCAAGTCATCAACATCAATATTGCCAAGTAACATAACTGAAGACCAGTCAAAAAATTGGTTGGCTTGTTGGTTTAACAACACTGGCAAATAATGATGCCATGCGTTTTTTGCTCCGCCATTGCCACAGTTGGCTCTTGGTCCAATATCCTCAGGTATACCGACGATGACAAACTTTATACCATCGCTTTTTGCATTTAACAGGTTTTCTTGTAAAGACAATTGAGCGTTAGGCAGCTTAATGATATCTGCTACATGGGTTTCGTCGTTGCGACGTTGCTTAAATGAAGCAACGTCTTCTAACTTTGTATAAGTGATGTGTTTAGGCATTATTCAATATCAAGTGGATCGGCTGATAAGATCGTACCTGTGCTGTCAGCATAAAGGTGATCGTCAGGTAAAAACGTAACACCAGCAAAGTTAATTGCCACGTCTTCTTCGCCAGTCCCTTTGTCGTCAGCACTAACGGGAATTGAATTAATTGCTAAAATTCCAACGTTAATATCTTCAAGTGCATCAACTTCACGGACACTGCCAAAACAAACAATACCTTCCCAATTGTTTTCTGCAGCAAGCTCAGCAAGTTCAGCATCGATAAGTCCTCGACGAGTTGAACCGCCGCCATCAATGACTAAAACTCGGCCACGACCATCTTGTGTTAATAGTGTTGCAATGATGGCATTGTCTTCAAAACATTTTACGGTTTGAACCTGCCCACCAAACGAAGTAACACCGCCATAATGTTCAAAAATTGGATCGAGCACATCCACATTTTCAGCAAACGTGTCGCATAATTCCGATGTATTATATTGCATAGTTACCCCAGATAAACGGTTAGAATTTAAAGGCCTGTCCCTTATTTATACACCAAGTATATAATTCAAACCTAGCTTTACCAATGCTTTATAAAAAAAATGCTCCATTAAATATGGAGCATTTTTTTATTGGCCCTAATTTTCGGCATAAACAATTATTAAGGCTTAAATTTTAGAAATAGTCACATCTACAGGAAATGTCTTAATCATTCTTGTTTGATCGGTAACTTCAATATTAATTAAACGATATTTACCTTTGTTTAGACTTGTTGCTGAGAATGGTAATTCAAGTTCATCTGAATAATCGATATCTTTAGCCACTTCGATGGTTTCCATTGCAGTAAGTTTGCCTTTAACCATTTTTGCTAACGTTGCTTTAACGGCGTAACGGCCAGGTAATTGTGCTTCAATTGGAAGGCTTACCATGGCAGAGTTTGCTTTTGATTTTAACTTTGGCGTACCTATGTTGGCCGATTCAACAATATTAGTAAATGGCACTTTTACTGAACGTTTTACTGTTTTGCCTTTTACTTTTGTACTAACCAAAGCTTCTACTTCATAAAATCCATTAATCGCACCAACCGCTTCTAGAGGTTGGTCAAATTGTATAGACTTGCCATCATAACTAAGTTCTATTTGTTCGCCATTAGGGCTATGCAAAATCAAAGCAACATCGTTTTTACCGATTTTTTTATTACCAAGCGTCAATTCAAAAGGTAAGTCATTGCTGTTTTTATTCTTTTTGAATTTGTTCTTAACACTAAGAATATGTTTACTGCTTTTTTCTTTAACATGAACAAGGTACTTGTCGTTGTCATTTAGTGCTTGATCAGTTTTAAGGATCGCATTTTCACCACTGGTTACGCCATTTACTGCGACGCTCCCATCATCAAATCCAGCATCTTTCATTTGTTTTTGATTCGCTTTCTGAATCATTTTAAGTGCTTTTCTAGATTCTTTGTTTAGTAGCTTAATGTCTTCTATTTCCAAATTTTTAGCCTTAAAAACTTGGCCATTTTCATATTTTGACTTAGGAGCAATACGGATTAAATTTTCGTCACTTGTTAAGGCAACCTCAACGCCTTCCTTTAGTTCTTTACCTGATAGTGTTTGCCAATATTCATTACTGTGTTTGTTAACTTCAGTTTGTTCTTGGCTTGCAGATTGTACGTCTTTCCATTTATAAACTGTTTGTTTTGCTTGGGCTGAAAAGACCATAAACATGGCAGGAATTAATAATAAGTTTAAATTTTTCATAATGGTTATCCTAAATTCGGTTGCTGATCAGGTTTGGCAAGTTAAAACAATCACGACGACTTTGCTGATGACTTAAAGGCTCACGACCCCGAGTTTTACTTTTATCAGTAAACCAAACTGTTCCGGCCAATGACTGAGACGAACAATTTAAGAAACCATCTGAGCATGAATCTAACCAATTTTGAGTTACTTCTAGTGCGACTTGGTTCTGATAACCACCACAATAGCTGTCACCATCCCAAATTGCAGAATCTACGTCGCTGCCAATTACACTTTCGAACGGCATAGATAAGGCTGGACGACCCGGAGTACCATGTAACCAGCTCGCGTTATATGAAGACATCCAAGAGACTTGCTGCATTTTAACGGCATTGCTGGCATAACCTAATAACCAGCCTAATGTTTTTTCAAAACCATTTCCCGCCACAACCGCATCGGCTAATGGTGTACCGCCACTGGAAGGAGCCAGTGCGATGACTTTTTTAGTTTTGTTGATGATATTTGGGTATCGGCTATCCCATGTTGGATTAGACAATATCCAACGAACGACATTGCCGCCATTTGAATGGGTGATTAATGTGAGTTGAGAGATGTTTTTGGCGTTGATAAAACTCGTTAATTGTTCTGCTAAACAACCAGAGGCACGAGAGTCCCACATATATTGTTCAAAATCGCAGTTGATAACAGTGTAATTATTTGAATTAGGCAATCCATTTGCCACCTTATTTACAAAGGAGCCCGTCCAATAGTCGGAGTAGGCATTCGTTTGTTTGCCAGTGCCGTGAATTAGGGCGACACCTTCGTTGGCAAACGCGGTACTGCATAAAAAGCATGCAGAGAATAGGATTGTTATTAATGTTTTCATCTTTATTATCCTGTTGATTTTATAGTTTTTATATTGTTTTTATGAGGTTAGACCTCCAACCAAAAGATAGACAACAATAAAATAAATGCAATATAAATCTAACATATTGCGGTAAGTGTGTGATTTCAGGTGCAATTATTGTTCTTTAGTAGAAATAAATTCTATCTGGTTGTGCAGTTGTTTGTTAATTCAGCGTTTTTGTTTTTGGAAATCACTCAAAATTTAGAGCAAAGATAATGGATGGTTTAAGCAAAACTTCAGGTGAAGAGTTGGTTAGGGCTTGGAGAGATTAAATCAAGGCATAAAAAAGCCCGAACAAGTCGGGCTCTTAAGAAGTGTAAACTGGCGGGTTAAGATTTAAATCTTATACGCTTAATTCAAAGCTTAGTGACGGAAGTGACGCATGCCCGTAAACACCATTGCAATACCATGTTCGTCTGCTGCCGCGATTACTTCATCATCACGCATTGACCCACCTGGTTGGATGATTGCTTTAATGCCAGCTTCTGCGGCGGCATCAATACCGTCTCGGAATGGGAAAAAGGCATCTGAAGCCATTACTGAACCTGGCACTTCTAAACCTTCATCAGCGGCTTTAATGCCGGCAATTTTTGCAGAGTAAACTCGACTCATTTGACCGGCACCTACCCCAAT
>CAWUUQ010000116.1:0-8145 GCA_963925625.1 uncultured Psychrosphaera sp. | reverse complement strand
TAATCGAGAAAATTAAAAAGTAGCCTTCATGGGCAAAAGCTAAAGCTCAAAAAGCATTTCTGTACAAAGGCTTTACGCGTTATTCGCTTGTAGACTCTTTAGCATCTAACTCAAAGGCTAATTTTTTCATTGGTTTGCCATTAATCAACACTTCAATGAAATGCGTGCCTGAATAATAGCGGCGCGTATTAATTGGCTTAAATGAATGAGACTTTTCTAGCACGACTTCACCCGATGATGCTAACAACAGTTCTTTCCATTTAAATACTTTTTTTATGTATTGACCACGGCCTCTTAAATGATAAACCTGGTAGTCAATTAACAATGGTTGAGGTTTTGTCTGCTTTGCGTTTGCACCTTTGGTATCTAGCCTGTTTTTTACATTTAACTCATATAACTCATATAACGACAGCGTTAGGCTGAGCAATACGTTTTCGCCAAGTTCAACATGATCCGCTGACAAGTTCAGATTCACATTGAGGTTTTTAGGTGGATGATAACCAAATAAAGCCAAGGCTTGTTCGTTGCCTTTTTTAATCAATGACCGACAAGCGTGTTTAACCATTCGTAATGTATTTTGGCTATTTGATACAGATAACCAACGAGCCATCGTAGTTGTAACAACATCAGGATGGTCTTTACTTATATCATTAAAATGATTAGCCACACTACGCCTAACATACTCAGACTCATCGTCCTTTAAAGCTTCTAATAACGGTAAAGCCAAAAGCGGTTCCGCTTTAAAGTTTGGCAGTTGCATCGCCCAAGGTAAAAGAGGTCTTGTGCCCTCGCTTACCAAACGCCTAACATGGTGGCAGTCGTGTTTTGTCCACTTTAATAGTATTGGCAAACATTTTTCTGGCTCGTTTAGTAACAAATAACGAATGCCAAACTCACTGGTAAATCGTTGAGTTAATTCAGCAAGAGCAGTTAACGCATATTCAAAATCGTGCTTGCCATGACGGCCAACATATTCAGCAAATGGCATTATTATCCATCCTGCTACGCCGCTTTTATCAGTATTTGCTTCGCGTAAATCTTGATTACTATCAACTGTTTGTAATACACCAAGTAGTGCTTGGGTTGTTACTCGGTAGTCATCAGGAAGGTGAGTTTTTATGGCGCTGTAGATTTGTTCACTACGTTGTTTTAACTCTAAATTGTCGAGGCCACTTAACGCCTTCGCTAAAAAAGCATCTTTGTTAAAGTCTACATTTGCTTGTTTACAATATGTCGCAAATAAATCCGCGGTATGGGTGATGTTTTTTTCGTTAAAGACCGCTTTCACTTATTGCTCTCTTGTTCTATTTGTTATCTGGCGTGTTATCTGTATTTTTATTAATCATGTTATCGGTGTTGTTAATTATATCGTAGATAACCTGGGTGATCGTTGCCGTCAGTTCAGCGTGAGACATAATGGCTGTTAAGCCCGCTTTACCAATAGATTCACGCTTTCCTTTATCGTCCATCCAATCATCCAATATTTCTAGAAAAACATGTTCGGAAGTCGCGATAACTAACCCACCAGCAGCAATTAACTCTTCACACACTTCCGGATTGTTATAGGTATGTGGGCCCATGATCACAGGCTTGCAGTAAGCCGAGGCTTCAAGTGGATTATGCCCACCCTTTTCAGCGATTGAACCGCCAACAAAAGCAATATCTGCTGCACCATAAAGCTCATGCAGTTCGCCCATTTTATCTACCAACAAAACATCAGTTTTATCAAAAATTTCTTCATCTAGGCTTCGTTGAGAAATTCGAACATCTTGTACAATAAGATATTCAAGTACCTGATGAAAACGTTCTGGGTGTCTTGGGGCAATAATTAATAATAAGTTTGGATACTTCTTTTTGAGCTTTTTGTAGGCTGCAATGACAATTTCTTCTTCATCTAAATGTGTGCTGCCCGCGATAAACACTAATCGATTTTCAACATTGAGTTCTTTTCTAATGCTACTGCTCAGTTCTTGAGAAGGAATTTCAATATCAAATTTTAGATTTCCTACTATTTCAATTTTTTCCGGTTCTAAGCCTAATCGTGTATAACCGTCGAAGTCATCCAAATTACGGGCGAGCACTTTCGAAATTGACTTAATCATTGGTTTTGATAACCAACTAAATTTTTCATAACCTTTAAGCGTTGTTGCCGTCATTCTGGCGTTAACAACGACCACTGGTATTTTTCTAGTCTTACATTTATTGATTAAGTTTGGCCACAACTCTACTTCCATGATTAGTACTGCAACAGGCTTAACATTGCGTAACAATGCCGACATCATCCAAGGTAAATCTAATGGTAAATAAGTATGATAAACACGAGTTTGATATTCTAAGGGAAGCCTTCTTGCAAGCTGTTGCTTGCCGGTTAAGGTATTGGTGGTTACAACGATATAATGTTCAGGATGTTGCGCCAGTATTTGTTTAATAACACCAACGGCGGCGGTCACTTCACCTACAGATGCACAGTGTATAAGAATTGATTGTTGTCTAATTTTTTTAGGGAGACCTCTTGGCACTAGGCCTAGCTTTTGTCCCCATGCGATGTCCATTTTTACATTTTTTTTCGCGTTTTTATTAAACACCTGAATTGTGGATTTATGTAATAAAAACAACAGCCACCTTAACAATTCAACGGTTCCATATAACAACAATAGAATGTTGTATGGAACTAAGGCAATCAATTGCTTCATTTTTTATATCCCTCTAATAAGGTCTGCCAATCTTGTTCGTTATAGTTAAATGGTTGGTTTAAACGGTACTCTTTTTCTAGAGATCGCTTTAATCTAGATAAGTTTTGTTGTTTCCATTCTTTATTGCTCTGCTTTTCTTTACGAAACGAGCAACGGTCAAAATCTATTAATGTAATATCTTGTTGATTTGAAATAAGTATATTATGAATATTCAAATCTGCATGAAATACTTCATGATCGTGAAATCGACGGATTACTTTACCCATCTCTTTCCATACAGTAGGCGCTAATGGCTTTAATCGCAATAGATTAAATGCATCTTTGGCGTCTGATATTCGTTCAATTAATATACTGTTGTTGTACCAAAATAGATTCTTTTTGCTCACCTGAACCGCTAAAGGCTTGGGCACAGGTAATCCCAGTTCCCACATTTGCAATAAGAGGTTAAATTCTTGAACCGCACGGGTATTTTGTAATCCTGTATAAATAAAGGAATCTTTACTAAAATGGCGAACAAGACCACCGCGATAATAATGACGAAGCACCATGTTGACTTGTTGGTCTTGGTTATTTTCTTGTTGAATAAAATAAGTAGTAAAGCGCCCTTTTGAAGTCCCTGTTACTTTATTGTTATTAAGCCAATATTCGGGTTCAAACCAATTAGGTGTGACTAAGCCTTGAAACTCAACAAGGCTTCTAATGTGATGGTTTGCTGTAGACTGTTCATACCATGTCAGGTTTTGACTTTTTGAGTTTTTCACCAAGGTAATTTCCAAGTTCGTTAATGAGTTACGTATCTATGCAGGCACGTTAATTATAGTTTGGAATCGCGTCGATCATACATTAGCATTACCCTTTTACGCCAATCGGATTTACTGGAGATTTTTTTGACCACTTCTTTGCAATCAATTTGTATTCTAAGATTATCCGCCATTGGCGATGTGTGCCACGCAGTGGCCGCTGTTCAAGCGATTCAAAAACAGCACCCTGACGCTAAGATAACGTGGATAATTGGTAAAATTGAATTTCAACTTTTACAGGGATTGCCCGGCGTAGAGTTTGTTATTTTCGAGAAAAACAAAGGTAAAGCCGCATATAAAGACTTAGCCAGTAAACTTGATAACCGACAATTTGATGTTTTATTACATATGCAGGTTGCATTTCGAGCGAATTGGGCGACTCGTTTTATAAAAGCAAAACTAAAAATTGGCTTTGATTGGGGCCGTGCTAAAGAGTTGCATGCTTTGTTTACTCGCACTCGTATTAAGTCACAAAATGAACCACACGTTTTAGAAGGCTTTTTTGCATTCGCAGAAAAAATTGGTGTACCTGAAACCGCTTTACAACATTTATCGTGGAATATTCCCGTTTCCGATGTAGACACTGACTTTGCCAAGTCTGTGATTGCGGATAACGAAAGGCATTTTGTTATTGCTCCGGCCGCTAGTAAGGCGGAACGTAATTGGTTACCTGAACGTTATGCAGCGTTAGCCATTTATGCCGTTGAACAAGGATTTAAGGTTTCACTATGTGGCGGCCCAGGCCCTTTAGACAGAAAAATTAGTGATTTAATTATTGATAACTTTAACAATTATTATACGGGCCAAAATAGCGCTCCTGTTATTCAAGACCTAGTAGGAAAAACCACACTAAAACAAATGTTAGCCATCTTAAGTCGGGCCAGCTTGGTCATTGCACCTGATACAGGGCCAGCTCACATGGCCGTTACCCAGCGCACTCCTGTTTTAGGCCTTTATGCCCATTCTAACCCGAAACGAACGGGCCCATATTTATACCAAGACTATGTTAGTGAATCTTATCATCAACATATAAAAACGCAGCAAGGCAAGCCGGCCAATGAACTCAAATGGGGTGTTCGTGCCAAAGGTAAAAACCTGATGGCGGACATTGATGTTGAAACCGTTAAAAAGAACTTCAATCGTATCGTTAAGGACTTTAGTTTATGACTCAGCAAAAGGCCCTGTTTTTAGACCGCGATGGTGTTATCAATATTGATCATGGTTATGTTAGCTCGCCTGAACAATTTGAATTCATAGAAGACGTATTCTCCGTTTGTCGTCGCTTTTATGACAACGGCTTTAAGATATTTGTCATCACTAATCAATCGGGCATTGGTCGAGGTTATTATGATGAAGCACAGTTTTTAGCTTTGTCTAATTGGATGCGCGAACAATTTAGCAAACATGGCATTGTCATTAGCGATGTAAAGTTTTGCCCTCATCATCCAACTAATGCCTTAGCGCCCTACTTAAAAGACTGTGATTGCCGTAAACCTCAACCCGGCATGATCAATGAAGTCATCGCCGAATATGATATCGATCCCAGCACGTCAATTTTTGTAGGTGATAAAAAGTCAGATATGTTGGCAGCGAGTTCCGCAAACGTCCACCATAAGTATTTAGTGGAAAGTGGCCAGACATTTTCGGATCAAGATGCAAAAACCGCAGACAAAGTGTTCAAAAACTTAACAGATTTATCTGAGCATTGGTTTTTCAGCCACAACAGAAAACAATAACGGCACCGGCTCTCCATTTTTTATTAATTGGAATTTCCCTGCGGTTGTTTCCACTAAACCTTCAAAGCAGTCATATGGGCTATAGTCATATTCATCAAAAGATTTGATCATGAGTCCCGCACCAATTAACGCGTTTAATACTTCACTAATGGCATGCGCCCAAGTCACTATTGTTTGCGTTTCATCACCTGCGTTTTCTGTATACGTTGACTCTGACTCCACATAAGGTTCAAAGGTATTAAAATAAGGGTAGCCTGCAAACACATCGTAGAATGGGTGGAATTCTATTAGATGAAACTCTGCGCCGGGTTTTAAAGAAGCGGCAATGACATTTGCCCACTGTGTTAAATCCGGTAACCAACAAATGACGCCATAGGAGCTATACACGAAGTCATACTGTTTAGAGTCAACGTCACGAAGTTGGCAAACGTCTGAACAAATAAACTGTGCATCAAGCTGTGCTTCTTTCGCTAATGAACGAGCTTTAACAATTGCTGACGAAGACAAGTCTACACCTGTTACTTCCGCTCCTAAACGTGTCAACGAAAGTGAGTCTAGACCAAAGTGACACTGTAAATGTAAGACACTTTTACCTGCCACTTCTTTAAATATTTCTAATTCAATTGGGTTTAGCGAAGTGTCCCCTGATAAAAAGCCATCCACATTATAAAAAGCGGATTCTGAGTGAATTTCTGTGCGTCGATCCCATGCTGTTTTGTTAGCTTTAAGATGATCCATTGTGAAACTTTTTCCTAACGATGTTTTTAGCCTTGTAAGCTTATTTTTACCATTTTGTGCTCGGATGTCTATTCTATTAGCTGACGAGGTTGTTTAAAAGCAGTACAATCGGCGGAATTATAGTGTCAACCAAGATACACCAACCTATTATATTGGGAGCATACACATGCGCGCAGCAGGATTTTTTAAGCATATCAATGAACAAATTGAGCAAGTAAAACAAGACGGTTTATATAAATCTGAACGAATCATTACTTCTCAACAGCAGTCTAGTATTGAAGTTGGTAATCAGCAGGTTTTGAATTTTTGTGCAAACAACTATTTAGGCTTAGCGAATAATGAAGAGCTTATTGCTGCAGCTCAAAAAGGCTTAGACCAACATGGTTTTGGTGTGGCGTCGGTTCGTTTTATTTGTGGTACTCAAGACATACATAAAGAATTAGAAACGAAAGTCAGTGAATTTCTGAAAACAGAAGACACTATCTTATATAGCTCTTGTTTTGATGCAAACGGTGGTTTGTTCGAAACGATTCTTGGCGCTGAAGACGCAATTATTTCAGACTCCCTGAACCACGCTTCAATTATCGATGGTGTTCGTTTGTCTAAATGTAAACGATACCGTTATGCCAACAACGACATGGTTGATTTAGAGAAACAGTTAAAACAAGCTGATGCCGACGGCGCTCGCTTTAAGCTAATTGCCACTGACGGTGTATTCTCAATGGATGGTGTAATCTGCGACCTTAAAACGGTATGTGATTTAGCGGATAAGTACGATGCACTTGTGATGGTTGATGATTCGCATGCTGTTGGTTTTGTTGGTGAAAATGGCCGAGGCACACACGAATACTGTGATGTTATTGACCGTGTTGACCTTATCACTGGTACTCTAGGTAAAGCCTTAGGTGGCGCATCTGGTGGTTACACTTCTGGTAAAAAAGAAGTGATTGAATGGTTACGTCAGCGTTCACGCCCATACCTATTTTCAAACTCTTTAGCCCCTTCTATTGTTACTGCCTCTATTCGTGTTTTAGAAATGTTAGAACAAGGCTCTGATCGTCGCGATACGTTATGGTCAAATGTGGCTTATTTCCGCGACAAGATGTCGGCTGCCGGCTTTACATTAGCAGGCAAAGATCACGCTATCATTCCTGTCATGTTGGGTGATGCCAAATTAGCATCAACCTTCGCAGATAAGATGTTAGAACGTGGCATTTATGTCGTTGGTTTCAGCTTCCCGGTTGTTCCAAAAGGCCAAGCGCGTATCCGTACGCAAATTTCTGCGGCGCACTCTCAAGAGCAACTTGATATGGCTATTAACGCCTTTATTGAAGTTGGCAAAGAGCTAAAGGTCATATAAATATGAAAGCATTATCAAAATTAAAGTCAGAACCAGGCATCTGGATGACGGAGGCTGAAAAGCCATCAATGGGTCATAATGACTTATTAATAAAGATTAGAAAAACAGCTATTTGCGGCACTGACATGCACATTTACAACTGGGACGAATGGGCACAAAATACCATTCCCGTTCCTATGGTTGTTGGTCATGAATACGTAGGTGAAGTTGTCGACATGGGCCAAGAAGTAAAAGGTTTTGCTGTTGGTGATCGTGTATCTGGTGAAGGTCATATTACCTGTGGTCATTGTCGTAACTGCCGCGCAGGACGAGTTCACTTATGTCGTAACACCACAGGTGTTGGTGTAAACCGTGAAGGTTCATTTGCTGAATACTTAGTTATTCCTGCTTTTAATGCCTTTAAGATTCCAGATAATATCTCTGACGAATTAGCGTCTATTTTTGACCCATTTGGTAATGCAGTACATACGGCATTGTCATTTGATCTGGTTGGCGAAGATGTATTAATTACCGGTGCTGGTCCAATTGGCATTATGGCTGCTGCAGTCGCAAAACATGTAGGTGCACGTTACGTTGTTATTACTGACGTTAATCCTTTCCGTTTAGAGCTTGCCAAAAAAATGGGCGCAACACGTGCAGTAGATGTTTCTAAAACGGATTTAAAAGAGGTTATGAACGACCTTGGCATGACGGAAGGTTTTGACGTAGGCCTAGAAATGTCAGGTGTACCAAGTGCATTTAGCTCAATGTTAGATAGCATGAACCATGGTGGAAAAGTAGCTATGTTAGGTATTCCACCTTCAAACATGGCGGTAGAC
>CAWUUQ010000115.1:0-7388 GCA_963925625.1 uncultured Psychrosphaera sp. | reverse complement strand
TCAAGAGATTTTAGGAGACTTGCATAACTTGTTTGGCGATACAGACTCAGTACATGTTGAGCTCAATCCTGATAGCGAAAGAGGTTATGACTTTTCTGCATCTCATAAAGGTGAGAACGTTGCTGATGTACTGCGTCATGTACAGTTTGACAGTGACAAGTTATTAGCGAGTTATGAAAACCAAATAGATAAAGCAAACGTAGATGAAGTGCGTGCAGAGCAATTTATTACTGAGTTGAAAGCTGGCTTGACGGGTTATACGTACTTTGAAGACTAACTAATTATATAGTTAATTATTTGGCTAATAAGTGATTTAAACGCCCATTAACAAACATTTAAATTAAAGAGTGATAAATGATTAAAGCGTTATTATCTTTTTCTTGTTACTTCGTAAATACAATATTTTGGTTTATACCCATTATTCTGTTGTCGTTTTTTAAGTTAGTGCCAAATATTGAGGCACGTCGAATCATCACGATAGGATTGGATTTCTGCGCAAGTGGTTGGGTGACTGTAAATACAGGAATTCAAAAGATATTTTGTAATTACAAAATGCATGTTTCTGGCGACTTTCAACTGTCAGAAAAAGACTGGTATTTAGTTCTGGCGAATCACCAGTCGTGGACAGATATCGTTATTCTGCAACGACTGTTTAATAGAAAAGTGCCGTTTCTAAAGTTCTTCTTGAAACAGCAACTTCTGTATGTTCCTATACTAGGTATGGCTTGGTGGGCGTTAGACTTCCCATTCATGCGTAGATATAGCAAAAGTTTTTTAGCTAAAAATCCTCATTTAAAAGGGAAGGATTTAGAAACCACTAAAAAAGCTTGTGAACGATTTAAATATAAGCCTGTTTCGGTAATGAACTTTATTGAAGGTACTCGTTTCACACCGGAAAAACACGCGAAACAAAATAGCCCATTTAAAAGCTTATTAAAGCCGAAGTCTGGCGGGGTAGGTTTTGTTTTAACGGTGATGGGTGAACAGTTGCATAAAGTTATTGATGTAACAATTTATTATCCGGGTCAAATACCTACGTTTTATCACTTTTTGTCAGGCCGAATAAAAGATGTATACGTTAATGTAAAATTACACGACATTACCAAAGAGTTAATAGGCGATTACTCCAACGACGTTGAATATAAAAAGCGTCTGCACCAGTGGATAAATGGTGTATGGGTTGAAAAAGAACAAACGTTGTTAAAGTTAAAACATCAGTCAGAAACATCAGCTTAATCGTTCAAATAGATGCATCAATGTAGTGTATCAACAAGGTGCATCAGTTCAATGTTAAGTGAGAGTCGTCGCTTTCACTTTTATAAATAAATCGCCAATAAGTTAAGGATTTTTATGTTGTCATTTTTGCCTGGTTGGCTGTTGATCTTTATTACTGTACCTTTATTTTTCTCCATTACCGCTATTATCGGTGGCTCGATTTTTTTAATGGGCCTTGTGAAATTTTTTATTCCAATTAAACCCGTATCGTTAGCCATAAGCTGGATAAACAACATCTTGTTCCGCGGTTGGGCTTTATGTAATTTGTTGGCAACCAATTTAACTAACCCTGTGGTTTGGGAAATAGACTCTGATCAGAAGTTTGATAAAAAGAGTTGGTACTTACTTATCTGTAATCATGTAAGTTGGGTAGATATTATGGTCTTAACTCAAATAGCTTTGCATACACTTCCAACACCACGATTCTTTCTTAAAAATGAATTAAAGTGGGTGCCATTTGTCGGTATGGCGTCATGGGCGATGGACATGCCTTTTATGAAACGTTATAGCCGCAGTTACATTGAGAAACACCCAGAGCAAGAAGGCAAAGACATCGAACGTACAAAAAAATCCTGTGCGAAATTTAAATATATTCCAACTACCATTATCAATTTTGTGGAAGGCACACGTTTTACTCAGAAAAAACAACAGAAAAGTGGCACAAAGCTATCTAACCTATTACCACCTAAGGCAGGCGGAATAGCTTTTACATTGGCAACAATGGGGCATTTATTTAGTGGAGTATTAAACGTAACATTGAATTACCCAGACAACAAAGTGCCTGCTCAGGATATGTTGTTAGGTAAATTAAAGCGCGTACAAGTGAAAATTGAAGTGCTAGAAGTGAACAAAGATATTGTTGGTGATTATTTTAACGACAATGAATTTAAAGCTCGCTTCCAGAATTGGCTAAACGAGCTATGGATAAAAAAAGATAAACTGATCACTAAGCTGAATGGCGGCTAAAGGAAGATTATTTAAAGTCTTCCAATAACACGATCAAGTCAGCTTCAATTTGTTGTTCAAAGTCTTTTTCACCTTGAATACGAACAGCGTCCATTTCGTTGATTTCTTTTTTGCTGAATTTCTTTCTCGCTTCATGAGTCGGCATATCTTTTACCACCTCATACAAGCCAGCGAAACCAGGATAAAGACTCTTATAGTCCTTTCCAGGAGTCTGTGCAGCATTGTGATGATCTAACAATACCCAAATTCGCAGCACGCCTTCAGAATACTCACATTGCTTAGCAGACATCGCTTTAGCAATATGAGAAATACTGTCTGTGATGTACGTTAGCTTTTTTTGTTTCTCAAGTTGTTGTGTTTTTTTTACTGCTTCCACTTTCCACAATAACTGACCAGCATAAAAAGCCAAACCTGCGACAACTATAATGGCCGCAGCAATTATTAAATACCACATATGTTCTTTAGATTACCTTTGTTCAAAATTACGATGACTTTAATAACTTATTAACAAGGACATTCCGCCAGAGCGACTATTTTTTCTCGTCTTCCAACAAGTCGTCCCACTCGCTGCCACCCAGTTTCTGCATAGCATCTTCTTCAAACTCTTCTAAGCCAGAATCATCATCTTCGTCTTCATCATCCAGACCAAGAATAACAAGCAGTTCGTCTAAACGTTCCATCATTTTATTAAAGTACTTAGCGTCTTTGCCTGTTAGCGTTTCACCGTCTTCAACACGTTCTGCCAAATTTAATAAGCGCTCATCTGATTCAATATTTTCTAGCTCAACTTGCGGCTCTAATTCAATCACCTGAACTTTCGAAAGTTTAACTTGCGGCTTCGCTTTTGAGTGCTCAATGGGTTTTTGCTCTTTCACTTGAGGCTTTTCAGATGCCACTAAACTAATCGGCTTTTTGCTGCCCAATTTAGGGTTGGTTTTTTTATTCTGATTTTGTGGTGTGCTTACCG
Source organism: uncultured Psychrosphaera sp. (assembly GCA_963925625.1). Taxonomy (GTDB): domain Bacteria; phylum Pseudomonadota; class Gammaproteobacteria; order Enterobacterales; family Alteromonadaceae; genus Psychrosphaera. The sequence continues at coordinate 4,180 of CAWUUQ010000115.1, read as the reverse complement.
CATTTTCTTCAATAAGACTGTTGCGACTTCCTGAAGGCTGACCTTTAGGTTTTTTATTTTTTCGCGGTGTTTTGGTATCGGCAGGACGTGTTTCCTGTTTACGAGTACCAATTGTACCTACTTTTCTGCTTTTCTTTAGACGAGTCATGGAGTCTCCATGTTAAGACTTGCTGGATGAATTAAATTTGGATGGCGGATTCTACCTGATTTGCCGAATTACAGGCAATAAAAAAGGCGACAGTGTGACCGCTATCGCCTCTAATTCTAGCAAGTGTTCAAATAAATATCTGACACTTCTCCTATTTAATTTCGAAATCCTTCCGAACGCACGACACCATGTCTTGTCACTATTGCTAATTATCCGTATTGTTTTTATTTAACATTCCGTGTGTGTATTTATAATTATCGACTTTCCTAGTACTTTTTTATTCTTCCATGTATGCCAAATGGGCAAATTAAATACTGCTGACCACCCCACTTCCTTGGGTAAGATCCATTTTGTTTTCCATTATGTGGCAACGAGGTATAATTTACCTGACCTGATCGAATACTCAAGCAGAAATTAACATTTTTTTACATGTTGAATAGGTACAAAAATAGAAACGCTTATAAAACAGCTGTTTAATAAGTATACAGATGTGTATTAAGGAAATGTCTCACACAATTAATGGTCAATGTCTCACGTCGCCCTAAGGGTTTTCCTGTAATTTTGAGGTAAAAGCTAAGGGTTATACTAACTTTCTAAAGGATTAGATCAGGTAAAAGCGAAAAAAGTTTCATTAAAATTGAAATAAATTTTGTGAAAAAAGGAATTGAATGTTTAACCCTATCCAATCTTAGGCACAAAAAAAGCACCGTTAGGTGCTTTTCATCATTCTAAATGAATATTCTGAACTAGTGTAAACCAGCCATATATTTAGAAAGTATTTCAATATCTTTATCAGTCAGCTTCATTGCAATGTCTTGCATCATGCCATTTTTATCATTTGCACGTTCACCAGAGCGGAACAACTCCAACTGAGTTTTAATATACTCAGGGTGTTGGAAAGACACTTGTGGGAAGCCTGCTAAGCTTTGGCCAACACCACGAGGTCCGTGACATGCCTGACATGCTGCGATACCACGTTTCATGTCGCCACCACGGTATAATGCTTGTCCCGATGCAACAACTTCTTCAGGTGTTGAGCCTGGTTTCATTGTTTGTGATGCAAAATAGGCCGCTAAGTCTTTCATGTCTTGGTCAGACAAACCCATTGACATGCCACCCATAACGGCACTAACACGACCTTCTTTACCGCCAGATGTCATACCAAGTTTAAATTCTTTTAATTGCTTATATAAATAACTTTCGTGCTGCCCAGCAATTTTTGGGTTTGCAGGAATTGTACTATTTCCATCTGGGCCGTGACACGCTGCACACGTTGCAGATTTGGTTTTACCTGCTTCAACATCGCCCTCTGTCGCTTGAGCAACACCGATGAGTCCGAATAGCATAGTAAGTGATAATGCAATATTTCTCATATTAGTATCTCTATTATTTAAGTTATTCTAAATCCTTTGGCTATGAAGCAGTTCACGCAAAGAGTATAATTAGCGTTATTCTACACCAAATGCCACAATGTGAAAGATTCTTCGACGTTATATTTGATACAAGTTGTTGAATTCCTAACGTTCAGTTTCACAGCAAGAGGATTATTCGTGTCAAAATCGATTATTAATTATACAAAGGCGTCGTTTTTCACTTCGGCGCCAGATATTAGAAAGTTACCCGCTGATACTGGTTACGAAGTCGCGTTCGCGGGACGATCTAATGCAGGTAAATCTAGCTCGTTAAATACATTAACGCAACAAACAGGCTTAGCAAGAACCAGTAAAACGCCAGGTCGAACTCAGCTTATAAACGTATTTGACCTACCAGCTGAAGGCCGTCGCCTTGTTGACTTGCCTGGCTATGGTTATGCCAAAGTACCATTAGAAATGAAATTAAAGTGGCAACGTTCATTGTCGGAATATTTAGAGAAACGAGACTGTTTAAAAGGCCTTGTTGTTTTGATGGATATTCGTCACCCGATGAAAGAGTTGGACCAAAATTTAATTCATTGGGCCGTTGATGTTGATTTACCCGTTTTAGTTTTGTTAACAAAAGCTGACAAATTTAAATCTGGTCGTCAAAAAGGCGAACTACTTAAAATTAGAGAGGCTGCTTTGGCATTTCAAGGCGATGTGACGGTAGAATTATTTTCGTCACTTAAAAAGCAGGGTATTACTCAGTTGTCTCGTAAACTTGATGAGTGGTTAAATGCTGCTGAGTTTGTTGAGCCAAATGAATATGATCAGCAAGACTAGTTCTTATAGTCAGAGGTGCAAAGCTAAAGTTTGGATTTAGCACTAGCACACTCAAGTAGACAATGAAGAAGAGCCGATAGGCTCTTTTTTTTTACTTTGTGTTTGTTGTAATTTATTTACCAAAAACGCGCAAAAAAAAACCGACACTCAAAAAGCATCGGTTATAGCAAAGGGGAAAAGCTATCAAAATGTCATATATCAACAGGGTCAACTCAATTTGAGAGACATCATTATAATAGCGCCTCAAAACCAAAAGTAAAGTATATACTCTAAAAAAAGTCAGAAACAAATGTGTATAACTTATAACCAATTGTTCAATGTCATCATTTAAGTAATTGTTGTTGCTTTATAAGAAATGTGAAACTTTAGTACAATAAATTGTTTTGGAGACAACATGAAAAATTCAGTACAGCAAACTCGATCTATTTCGGCCCAAGTTGTTAACGCTTTTGTGGTTCAGGGCGAATATCCAAGTGGTAATCCTGCTGGCGTGGTAATAGACGCAGATCACTTGTCTGAAAAAGAGATGTTAACAATAGCAGGAAATATTGGTTTGTCGGAAACGGCGTTTGTTTCTCGTTCGGATATAGCCGACTTTAAGCTCGATTTTTTCACACCCAATCGTCGGATTGCACACTGTGGTCATGCAACGGTAGCCACATTTTCATATCTCAAAGAACTAGGGCGAGTAAACGAAGGAATAACAAGCAAAGAAACCGTTGATGGCCCTAGAAAAATAATGATTAAAGACGGCGCGGCTTATATGGAACAACTCGCACCTCAATATAAAACAGCTGAAATGTACAAAAACAAAGGCGTATTAATAAACGACATTTGTGCGTCTTTAGGACTGAATGACGATGACTTAAATGGGTTTTCGCCTGTCGTAGTTAATACAGGCAACAACTTTCTGATAATTAATGTGACTGATGAAAATACATTAAAAGCTATAAAACCAAATTTTGACCTTATCCATGCCATTAGCGACAAACTCGATTTGATTGGTTACTACGTATTTGCACTGGATAATAGTGATGCAAACACACGAATGTTTGCGCCGCGTTATGCTATTAACGAAGAAGCGGCAACAGGAATGGCTGCTGGGCCATTAGCCTGTGTACTTCGAGACTTTTTCAAAATCAATAAAGACACTTTTTTGATTAAACAAGGCGACTTTATGCAGAGTCCTTCACCAAGCCTAATCACCGTAATGCTGACAATCGATAATGGAAAAATCTCAGGTTTAATGGCTGGTGGATTTGGTCATGTTTCCCAAAAGCTTGTGGTTGGTTTCTGACTGAGTTCCAGCTCTATCCTTGCCACAGTTCCGTGGCAAATTTGCCACTACATATAAATACTGGCTCTTCTTAAAGACGAAAAATTAATAGGTTGATGCACGATTATTATTAAATGATACAGGAGTAAGATTGGTTGCAAACTCTTCGCTGATGCAAGCATCGCACTGGCGAGTATCATACTGTTCAGTTCGATATTTTTGAAAACGCTGTTGGCGCAAGAAACACCGATGATCGATCACACTCAGAACCCAAAGAAAGGATAATTATCCACTTTTTAGTGCAAATAACAGGATAATTATCCCGATATAAAATGTAAAACTTCAAAACGAAGACTTGAAAAATTTCATTTTTTAGGGATAATTATTCACATATAGATATTGTTAACGGGATAATAATCCCCATCGAGTTGAATATGGCAAGTGTAGCAGGTCACAAAAAGCTGTTTCCAAAGCAGAAGAAGATCCTTACAACATTTGGTGAAGATTTATTTCTCGCCATGAAGCGGCGAGAATTCACCAAGGCCTTGGTAGCAGATC
>CAWUUQ010000114.1:0-7141 GCA_963925625.1 uncultured Psychrosphaera sp. | reverse complement strand
GTACCTGCACCGCCAGGGAAAATTACGATAGAGTGAGCAACACGTACAAACGCTTCTAAACGTTTTTCTATGTCAGGCAAAATGACTAATTCGTTTACAATAGGGTTAGGCGCTTCTGCAGCAATAATGCTTGGTTCTGTTAACCCTAAATATCTGCCGTTTTTAATGCGTTGTTTTGAGTGAGCAAGAGCAGCACCTTTCATTGGGCCTTTCATTGCACCAGGACCACAACCCGTACAAATATTTAAGCCACGTAAACCTAGCTGATAACCAACTTCCTTTGTGTAATCGTATTCTACTGGGCCAATTGAATGTCCGCCCCAACATACAACAAGGTTAGGCGCGTCTATTGGTTGTACAACGCGAGCATTTCTTAACATATCAAAAACATTGTTAGTGATTTGTTTGCTTTCTGTAATATTTGCACTTGGTTGATTTAAGTATTTATTAGCATTAAAAAGGATGTCTCGAATAACTACTTGAAGGTGCTCTTGAATACCGACTATGATTTTACCGTCAACAAATGCGTTTTCAGGCGGATTAATTAGTTCTATTTTGATTCCGCGTTCTTTTGATATTAAGTGAATATCAAAGTCTTTGTATCGGTTATATATGTCTGAACTATCGTCTGTTTCACTGCCGACGTTTAATACGGCTAGAGCACAATTTCTAAAAAGTCTGTAAAGGTCACTGTTTGAAGACTTCTCTAACTGCTTTACTTCAACTTGAGACAATAAATTCATTCCATCGAGCGGGCTTAATTCTATCCGCATACTAATTCCTTAAATTATTATTATTATTTAAAACAAACCCTATTGCGTCCAGTATGTTTGGCTTTGTAAAGGGCTTTATCCGCTCGGTCAAAAGCGGTGTGAACATTATCGGCTGCCAAAAATGCAGTATATCCGATAGAGATTGTGATATTTAATGGCGTATCTTTAACTTTAAATGGAATTTTTTCAACTGCTAATCTTAATTTTTCCAATGGTCCAGCCACATCATCTGGATTACTATTCAACATAATGGCTACAAACTCCTCACCGCCATATCGAGATAGGAAGTCGGTGGCTCGAAGATGTTTTTTTAACGTTTTTGCCACTATCTTTAACGTTTTATCACCAACACTATGACCAAAGGTGTCATTTATCTTTTTAAACCGGTCAATGTCTATAACAGCTATGGTCAGCGGTTGAGGTTGTCTTAACCAACGTTGGTACTCTTCTTGTATTTTTGTGTCGTAAGCTCCACGATTTGGTAGGCCAGTTAGCGTATCGATGCCATTTCGAACTTTTTCATCAAGCCATTTTTTTCGATAATATTCAGTTCGTTGCTCTAATCCACCTAATCGTGATTCCATCGCTTTTAAGGTGTCTTGCAATTTCAAAGAACGCTGATTTTCTATTTCATCACGTTGTTTAATTGATTCGTTTATAACTACTAATTTTACATCAATGAGTTTTTGCAACTCTTCGACACTATTAGCATTGTTTGTGCTAGCCGAAAGCTCATTGATCTGCTGATCAATCTGATTATTAAGCGACTTGAGCTTAACGTCAAACGCTTTGGAACTTTTGAGTGACTCTAATAAAGTTAGATGTACTTCGGCTAATGCCTTATTTATACCAAGGATAAGTTTTTGAGTTTGAGAGTACTCTTCTGTAAAACGGGCAACAACATTATCGAAAAAGGACAGACATAGATCCATTTTTTGACCGTCTGTTTTTGCTAAGGATACCCGATCATCAAATTCATTTAAGCTGGGTTTAATGACTTCACTTTTTGAAAGAACCCTGAGGCCTTCTACCAGCTTTGTCATCATACTAGCGTTATAATTTTCAGAGGCATCATCTTCCATAACGGAAGCGCCAGAACTGTCAATAGTGCCCGTGTTATTAATGGAGCAGGCTATCGCAAGTAGATTCACAATAACCGGTTGAACATCAAATATTAAACTTGAATCAGTGGCTTTTAACTTGTTTAGCACCATTCTAAGCTTTCTACGAAGTTCACTATCCATACCTTTAATAGATTGAAGCTCTTCACCGGTCATTAATAATTGCGTTTTTAAATCACGAAGTAGTTGTGCAAAGGCATTCTCAAATTCATTGACGGTCGTTGTAACATTGGTGATTTGATCACCTAGGTCTGTAAAGTCTTCGCTTTGTTTAATGCCTTTTCTAAGATCGGCCATTTTATGGTCAAGATCTTTATAGTTACCTTTAAATACACCACTTAACCGCTCAATAACTTTAAAAGCTAACGTTAAGTTTTGTTGTAACAATGTTGTGTTTTTATGAAGTTTCGCAACTTCTTTAACTGATTCAGGTTCCATAAAAAACAATGTTCTTCTGTGCATTAAAAAGGAATGTTAAATTTTGATAAATAGCTAACCATTTTTGGCGCTATGAATATCAACAACTATAAGACTAAAACGGTTAAAACGCCATTAATAGCCTTCATCTGGATAGCTTAACGTATTTATAAACAAGGGTATTAAATAAATTTAAGATTACATACTTAGTAACAATTTAACGATCAAGATGAGAGCGTTATACGGTTTTAGACGGTAAACATCTGATTAAACGTTCTTGATGCTTGTACATCAGACATATTTGCTAAAAAGTCACATATAAGGCGCTTTTTTAATGCGTCATTTTCTAACAACATATATTCACTACTTTGTTGTTTAGGTAATAACCGCATTGGATCAGAATCAAAGGCAGCATACATTTGTATTAACATTTGTTGGCCTTTAAACTCTATTTGTTGAATATTAGTAGTTTTAATTACATATTCAAGAACAAAAGACTTAAGAAGCGACAGCACTGGTTTTGCCATTTCATTGAGTGAGACATTGAATTTTAGTAATGGCTCAATAAAAGACTCGTTAGTAACCTCAATGGTTAAGCTAGTAATGAGATGATTAACGAGAGCACCGATCGCGTTTTTTCTCTCATGATGATGTTGGCTAAACAACATTTTTGACAATTGTTCTGCATGTTTTTTTGACCATGGATTATCGATGGTCTTCAAATGCACCAGCACATGGCTTGCCCATTGTTCATAAGTTACATTTTCCAACACGATGGCATCTTCAAGATCATGAACGGCATACGCAATGTCATCTGCAAGTTCCATAATTGAAGCATCGAATGACTTATATATAGACTTTGTTTGTAAGTAGGGCATTACGTCCGTTGATTCAAAACTCACTGACGTACAAAATAGGTCTTTGTCTGTTTGTTCTAAAGGATCTAAAACCCAATTAAAAACCTTTTTTTCGGTACCAAAAATACCTTTAGTTGACTTCCAATCACTGGATTTTAAATAGGCGTGTGGTTTATCTGATGGCTTAATATAATTTCTGTTAGAACGAATGTATTGTGGATATTTGATGAGGCCTAACAGACTTCTTCTTGTTAAATCCATGCCCAACGTTTCAGTGTATGGTTCAAGACTAGACACTATTCTGAGAGTCTGACCATTTGCCTCAAATCCCCCTACGCCTTGCATAACATAATTTAAAGCGACTTCGCCACCATGTCCAAAAGGTGGATGGCCAATGTCATGAGCTAAACAAAGTGAGTCTATTAATGAGTCTGAAGGAATTATGCTTTTGAGCTCGTTTGACTTCGTTACTTCTTTTAACTGCTTTAATTGCGCAATTAAACCAGTGCCAATTTGCGCGACCTCTAACGAATGTGTTAAACGTGTTCGATAAAAATCGTCTTGACCAACACCGAGGATTTGAGTTTTTGCCTGTAACCGACGAAAAGCTGCGGAGTGCAAAATCCTCGCACGATCCCGTTGATAAGGGTCGCGATGATCATTAGGTCGTTGATTTGTATCTACAGAGCGACGTTCCGTCCATTTTTTCAAGCTGCTATTCATATCTTTACTCAAATTTACAAAGGTAACGAAATCTCATCAAAGCTTAGTGAAAAGCTCGGTAAAAAGACTTCCATAAAATAGTCAAGTTCTGGACTTTGGTGCGCTTTTAATGAGCGTTCAATATTCTTTTTAGCTTTTTCAAACTCATGATTACCAGCAGCAATTTCTTCAATCGCTTTTATATATCCACACACAACATCTGCGGCTTTGACTAGTTTAGCAACATCTTCTGGTATTTGATGGTGATCAATCAATGGAGCAAAGTCTTCTCTAAACTCTTCAGGTAACATGGATAACAATGATTGTTCCGCAATGTTTTCAATTTTTTTATAAGCTCGAGCAATTTCTTCATTATGATATTTAATAGGACTTGGCAGATCACCCGTAAGAACTTCACTTGAATCGTGAAAAAGAGCAATAACAGCGGCTTGTTGGGGATCGATGTTCCCACCAAATTTTTTATTTTTAATGATCGCTAACATGTATGCAACCGTAGCAACTTGATGACTGTGTTCCTGAACATTTTCAGGGGTTACGGTTCTCATTAAAGGCCAGCGAAAAATAAGTTTCAAACGAGATAGATTGGCGAAAAAATGGCTGTGTTCCATTCACATACTTCTGTTCTATAGCAAGGACTTGGTAGCATACCATTAAAAAAGACCAGAGATAAAGTAGCGGTATAACAAGATCTATTGCTATGTTAAAATGCGCTACAATAAGTAGTGAAGAAAAGAAACTGCAGTAGTTAAAAAAGACTAAATATAGGGTTCTATGAATACTAAAATTAATACAACAAATAATAATAAATCTATGATTGTAAAACTTCTGATTGCGGTAATTGTAATCGTTTTTGCAAGCTTACCTTTTATAGATTTTTCAAGTGATGAAGACTACGTGGATGTTGTAGCCTCTCCAAAAAGTAAAGCCAAAATAGAGAAATACAGAAATGAAAACTTACCTGACTTTTCTAAATTTAAAGATGTTAAAGAAAAGAAAAGCGCTTTTTTTGGGTATTTAAAACCTTTAGTAGAAGATATAAATGAAGAAATTCGTGATCAACGTGCTTTTATTAAGTCGTTAGATGCAGTACCTACAAACAAAGACGCCAAAACACGCTACGATCGTTTAGTAAAACGTTATGATATTGAAGCTGAATTGGATTTCGCTAGTGCTAAAGCTAAGTTGCTAAAGCGGGCTGATACTTTGCCAGTTTCGCTTGTTTTAATGCAGGCTGCTAATGAAAGTGCTTGGGGCACGTCGCGTTTCGCTTTAGAAGCAAATAACTTGTTTGGCCAATGGTGTTTTACAAAAGGTTGTGGAATTGTACCAACGGGTCGCCCAGATGGTGAGTCATATGAAGTCAGAAAGTTTAAGCATCCTATCGCGTCAATTCGAAGCTATTTTAATAATTTAAATACGGGTCATGCTTATGTAGACCTTCGAGATATTCGAAAAGAACGTCGCTTAGCAGGCCATAAAACTTTAGATGCGACCGATTTAGCGAACGGCTTAATTAAATATAGTATTAGAAGAGAAGCTTACGTAGAAGAAATTCAGTCTATGATCAGAATTAATTCTAAGTATGTGAAATAAGCACATTTTATTCTGAGAAAACTAAGAAGTAGATTTAAAAATGAATGACTTAAAGCTTATTAAAATAGGGGCTGCAATTATTGCGGCTTCTTTTGTATTTAGTACTAAGGCTGATGACAAACCTCAACCTCAGCAACCAGGTTATGACTTAGTATTGAGTTATGATGGTTTTTTTGACCGCATAAAGAAGTTTGATGATCCAGAATTTTCAAACGTAAAACTCGCTTTTTATCTTAAAACGTTAAAAACAAATCAAGCATGTAAAATTAATTCGGTGTACTTAAAAACTAAACTTAAGTCTAAAAAAGTGTATTTTTATGAGACTGGTGAAATTGTATTACCTTTTGACATTCAACTTGATTTAGATAAAGCTAACGTTGTAATTAATAAACAAACTGATGAAGAGTGCGGCTTGGACATGAGAATTGAATCTGTCGCTTTGTTAAATAAAACAATGACGAAAGATGAAATTAATAGCTTAATAAACACTTTTAAACTTGCTTTAGACAAACAAGCGGGAATGATGTCTTTCTTATTACCAGAAGTAAAAGGTGTTACGTTTGTTGGCGAACAAGGGAAATCGTTAGCAATAAAGAACACGTTAGTAGGAAGTTGTTCAGAAAAAGGGTGTTCGATCACCAAAAGCGATTTAGATGACCTTTATTCTGAAGAAAAACTCATTGAGTTTAATGCTGCCCCAGTTAAGGCTGTACCTTTTATCCAACAATAACTTCAAAAGTTAGACAAAAAAATAGAGCTTAAATAAGCTCTATTTCTATATCTTCATTTGGTCTACTGCAACAAGTTAACATTTCTCCGTCACGAACATACGCCAAAGGTTCATTTAAATAACTAACAGAACCTTTCACCAATTTACAACGGCATGCACCACAAAATCCTTCCCGACAATGATATAAAACTTCAATGCCTCTATTTTGTAATGCATCTAATAGCGTTGGATCTGACTCTGAAAACTCAAAGTTAGTTTGAGTGACGCCATTTTTGTTTACTGTGACCGTGGACATATTATGAAAAGTAACCTAATAAAAGGTTACAATTCAAAACCATCAAATTCACTAGCGTTCACTTCAGAATCTATCTGACCAACAAGGTATGAACTAATTTCAGCTTCTTGAGGAGCTACTTGAACGTTGTCTGACTCTAAGTATTTGTTCATCCAAGGAAGAGGATTACTTTTAACATCAAACATTGCTGGCATACCAATCGCTGTCATTCGATGATTAGCGATATACTCAACATATTGGCAAAGAATCTCTTCGTTTAGGCCAATCATTGAGCCGTCTTTAAATAGATAGGTTGCCCACTCTTTTTCTTGTTCAACGGCATGTAGGAAAATTTCTTTAGCTTCCGCAAAACATTCAACACTAATCTCTTGCATTTCAGGGTCATCTTTACCGTCGGCCCATAAGTTCAGGATATGTTGAGTTGATGTTAAGTGAAGGTTTTCATCACGCGCAATAAGGCGAATGATCTTAGAGTTGCCTTCCATTATTTCACGTTCTGCAAAAGCAAAAGTACAAGCAAAACTGACGTAAAAACGAATTGCTTCAAGTGCGTTAATCGAATTAACCGCTAGATAAAGTTTTTTCTTAAGCACACGCATAGTAACAACGTGAGTCTCGCCCTCAATCGTGTG
>CAWUUQ010000113.1:0-6909 GCA_963925625.1 uncultured Psychrosphaera sp. | reverse complement strand
CGTCGTCTTGTTGTGGCAAGTTGGCACCACCAGAATCAACTAAATAAATGCAAGGCAAATGACAACGTTCAGCGATTTCTTGTGCACGTAAATGTTTCTTAACTGTTAAAGGATAATACGTACCACCTTTTACCGTTGCATCGTTACCGTTGATCATACATTCAACGCCCGACACTCGGCCAACACCAGCAACAACACCGGCACATGGAACGTAATCATCATAAACGCCATAGGCAGCAAACTGACCAATTTCTAGAAAAGGTGAGCCTGGGTCAATTAACTTTTCAATACGGTCACGGACAAATAGTTTGCCACGAGACTCATGACGGTCTTTTGACTTTTCGCCGCCACCCATTTTAATTTTGTTAACGTTTTGCTGTAAGTCATCAACGATCGCCTGCATGGCGCTTTGTTTGTCCAAGAACTCTTGCGAGCGAGGATTCACTTTACTTGTTATTTTAGCCATTATTTTGTCTTCGCATTCTGGTTAGTGAAATAAAGAATAAAAGACCGCCCCAAAGGAACGGTCACGCACTAATTAGTTTGATTCGTTAAATAACTCACGACCAATCAACATACGACGAATCTCAGATGTGCCCGCGCCAATTTCATATAATTTAGCATCACGCAATAAACGTCCCGCAGGGAATTCGTTGATATAACCGTTGCCGCCTAATAACTGAATCGCATCTAAGGCCATTTTTGTCGCTAATTCTGCTGAATAAAGAATAACCGCCGCGGCATCTTTACGCGTAGTTTCGCCACGGTCACAGGCTTGAGCGACTGCATAGACATAAGATTTTGCAGCTTGCATTTGAGTGTACATGTCAGCAATTTTGCCCTGAACTAATTGGAATTCACCAATTGATTGGCCAAACTGTTTACGGTCATGGATATAAGGAACCACTAAGTCCATACAGGCATCCATAATCCCTAAAGGACCGCCAGACAACACAACACGCTCATAGTCTAAACCAGACATTAATACACGAACGCCTTTATTCTCATGACCAAGAATATTTTCTGCAGGTACTTCACAGTCTTCAAATACTAATTCACAGGTGTTTGAACCACGCATGCCTAACTTGTCTAGTTTTTGGTGACGAGAGAATCCAGGGAAGTCACGTTCAACGATAAAGGCTGTGATGCCTTTAGAACCTGCTGTTACATCTGTTTTTGCATAAATAACGTAAACATCGGCTTCTGGACCGTTAGTGATCCACATTTTGTTACCGTTAAGAATGTATTTGTCGCCTTTTTTATCAGCACGTAATTTCATGCTAACCACGTCAGAACCGGCATTTGGTTCAGACATTGCTAATGCACCTACATGTTCACCAGAACAAAGCTTTGGTAAGTACTTAAGTTTTTGCTCGTGGCTACCGTTTTTACGTAACTGGTTTAAACATAAGTTAGACATCGCACCGTAGCTTAGGCCAACAGCTGCTGACGCACGGCTAATCTCTTGCATCGCAACAACATGTTCTAAATAACCAAGGTTAGAACCGCCGTACTCTTCTTCTACTGTCATGCCTAATAGGCCTAACTCACCAAATTTGCGCCATAAATCTTTCGGGAATTCGTTATCAATATCAATTTGTTCTGCACGTGGTGCAATTTCGTCACGAGCAAAGGCATTAACAGTATCGCGAATCATGTCTACTGTTTCGCCAAGGTTGAAGTTTAGTGATGTAAATGAGCTGATCATAAGGCTTCTCTTTTTCGGTTAATTTTAATTTTTAAATTCTAATAATTTTTATAATGAATGTTCTTTAATAAGTATTTGGTTACTTTTATCTAAACGTTTTTTTACGTTCTAATTAATAGTTTGATTATGTAATTTTATTTAGTCATTTTTAGCTGATAACAAGGCGATTATGAAATTTCTTGCCCTACAGTTTAGTCAATGATTCTTTGCAGCCGGCTTCTAACTCCGATAAATCATCTAAGATGTCTGCAATGTCTTGTTGTTGCTGAATTAGTTTTTGTTTTTTTTCTTCTATTAGCGTCAACATGATTTGAATTTGTTTTTCTTCGGTTTCTTCATTGTCATATAACTCAAAGATTGTTTTGGTTTCTTGCAATGAAAAACCTAGACGCTTGCCGCGTAATACCAGCATCAAACGAGTACGATCCTTAGCTTTATAAATACGAGTTTGACCGTTACGTTCCGGGTTTAATAACCCCGCATCTTCATAAAAACGAATGGTTCGAGTGGTGATATCAAATTCCTTGGCAAGTTCGCCAATGGTGTACGTCGTCATTTAATAATCCTCGTTCAATCCTAAAATTCGTCATTATATTTTTGTAAAGCTTTGAATAAGCAGTGTAGGGCAAGTTGACGTTAACGTAAACTGTAACTTCATTGTAAATCGTTAGGTAGACCGTAACTAATTTTTAAAAATGTAAATTTTTTGTGCCATCTCTGCCCCTGACTGCAAACCATTAGAATTTGGCAAACATTTTTAACAAGCGTAAACTCCCTGCAAAATTAAAGTGCCCAGAATAAAAATAAATATGAGGTTTACTATGTCTAATCAAGATCCTGTTGTAATCGTATCTGCTAAACGTACACCATTAGGTGGTTTCCAAGGTTCATTGTCTGCTGTTGCGGCTCCTGATTTAGGTGCTGCCGCTATTAGGTCTGCTATCGAAACGGCTGGCATTACTGGCAATGATATTGATGAAGTGATCATGGGTTGTGTACTTCCAGCGGGTTTAGGCCAAGCTCCAGCACGTCAAGCGTCTATTAAAGCAGGCGTGAAGTTAGCCGCAGGCGCAACAACAATCAATAAAGTGTGTGGTTCGGGTATGAAAGCGGCCATGATGGCGAATGACTTTATTCAAGCTGGTTCAATTAATATTGCGGTTGTTGGTGGTTTTGAAAGCATGACAAACGCGCCATATATGTTACCAAACGCTCGTGGTGGCATGAGAATGGGTCACGGTAAAGCAATGGATCATATGTTTTTAGACGGCCTTGAAGATGCCTATCAAGGTAAAGCCATGGGTTGTTTTGCTCAAGACACGGCTAATGAGTTTGAGTTTACACGTGAAGCATTAGATGAATACGCGATTCGTTCTTTGACACGAGCACAAGAAGCAATTGCAAGCGGTCGTTTTGACAATGAAATTGCTGCCGTAACTTATTCAACTCGTAAAGGTGATGTGACAGTATCTGTTGATGAGCAGCCAGGTGCAGCTCGTATTGATAAAATTCCAACATTACGTCCAGCATTTGCCAAAGACGGCACAATTACAGCCGCCAACTCTTCTTCAATTAGTGACGGTGCTGCAGCATTAGTGATGATGAAGTTGTCAGAAGCAGAAAAGCGTGGTCTAACGCCACTTGCTAAAGTGGTTAGCCATGCTACAAACTCAATTGAGCCTGAAAAATTCACAACAGCGCCTATTGGTGCCATGGAAAGTGCGTTGGAAAAAGCAGGCTGGAGCACTGCTGATGTTGATTTATTTGAAATCAATGAAGCCTTTGCCATGGTAACAATGGCAGCGATGAGAGAAATGTCTTTACCAGCAGAAAAAGTAAATGTTCATGGTGGTGCTTGTGCGCTAGGTCACCCGTTAGGTGCCTCAGGTGCGCGTATTATTGTTACTTTGTTGCACGCTTTGCAAAATCGTGGCTTGAAAAAAGGCCTAGCGTCACTATGTATTGGTGGTGGTGAAGCAACTGCAATAACAGTAGAAATGATCTAACTGTTATAAATATGACTATGCTTATAATTAGGTAAGCTAAAGTTCATTATTCATATCAAGATGAAAGGTTGCCATGGCAGCCTTTTTTATTACCTAAAATATAAATACGGTGATCGCTGACAAAAATGTTGCTTGTAGAAAGATCTATTCACACAGTTAACAGTTAATAAAGGGTTAAATACGGATGACATTGTTATTGATTTATGGATTTATCGCCATTGCAGTTTCGTTTATATGTAGTGTACTGGAAGCTGTATTACTCAGTATTACACCAAGTTATGTGAGTGCGCTAACCGATAAAAACCCAAAAGTTGGACAGCGAATAGCAAAACTAAAAGAACGTGTAGATCAACCGTTAGCCGCTATTTTAACCTTAAATACTATCGCCCATACAGCCGGCGCTGCTGGTGTAGGAGCTCAAGCCGCTGCATTATATGGTGATGCGGCCATTGGTATAGCTTCAGCCATTATGACCTTGTTGGTTTTAGTATTGTCTGAAATTATTCCAAAAACATTAGGCGCAACTTATTGGCGGCGTTTAGCACCGAGTGTTTCATGGATATTATTGGGGCTCATACGGCTGTTAAAGCCGTTTGTTTGGTTGTCCGATCACGTTACTAAATTGTTCAGTAAACAAGATAAAGAATTTAAACACGTTCGTGCGGAAATTGAAGCGATGGCCATGTTTGGATCTCAAGTTGGTGTGTTACATCAAAGGGAGTCTGAAATAATAAAAGGGTTGATGCGTTTTAGGCACACGCCAATTCGTGAGGTCATGACTCCTAGAAATAAGCTTTTTAAAGTATCAAAAGACTTGTCGGTAGAAGAATTTTGTAAACTGTATGGGTCCAATCCTTTTTCTAGAATCCTTGTTTTTGACCAAGGTCCAGATGACATCATTGGTTATGTATTTAAGACTGATGCTATATTAGCCAATGTAAGAGTAAAACCGAATTATCGGATTGCTAAATTAACTAAGCCTTTGTACATGGTGGCTGAAAACACTAAGTTACCTACTTTATTTACCGATATGCTAACAAAGCGTACGCACATGACGTTGATTATTGATGAATACGGAGAGGTTAAAGGAATTGTAACGTTAGAAGACTTGTTAGAGGCGATGTTACAAGTTCACATCTTTGATGAAAAAGATAACAGTAATGAAGAGTGGCCTGAAAGTGTAAAAAAGTGGTCTTCGGCTAATAATGTTTTAAGTAATAGCGAAGACCAATTAATCAATGATTTAGATACTGTAGAGGTTGAGAATCTAGTGATTGATCCCAGACGTTCTGCTGACCAAGACAAATAAGTCTATCCACATAACAACCACACATAACACACCAATCCAGAATGTAAGCATACGGTGAATTAAGTTATTGCTAGTTAAGTGAATGAACGCGTGAATCGCTCTGAAACCAACAAACATCCAAGCCGCAATACAACCTGTTAGTGTGTCTAATCCCATAACCATGTAGGCTAAGCTGACTACAAAAAATAACATTGGGAATTCAAATTGGTTGCTGAAACAACGAGAAGTTTTCAGAATCGCTTCTGGGACATCATCTCCTTGCATTAACAAAAAGTATTTAGGGCTCACCTCTTTTGATTTGATCAAACCAAAACGAGCTCTAGCGGTAACAATGCCAATGGCGAAAATTAACATAAACATGGCGAACATCGGATAAAACAACATTAAATCTCCAAAGATTAAACAATTACTTAGTGGTTTTTTTCTGTGCGGCTAACGCATCAGCTATTTTTTGTTCCCGGTCTTGCTGGTAACGCAGAATGCTGTCGCTATGGCGTAACACTTTACTATTAGGGTCTATTATCACAACGTCCGTGCGGCGAACTTCTATGGTTTGAGGCTTTATAAGCTCAAGGGTGCGAAGTTTACCATTAATTGTAACTTCTAGCGGCATGGGAAAGGGCTTATTATTCTCAATTTCCCAACTAAAACTCATAGAGTCTTCATTTCGTTGAATATTTAATTTAGGCAACGATGCTTGATATAGGTAAACATCAAAAAACCACTGTAAGTTTTTCCCGGTAAGTTGATTAACTATCGCAATAAACTCGTTAGAGTCTGAGAATCGTGGCTTAAAATTACCAGGCTTAGGATTTTTTGTACCGTAAACTAATAAACGGGTTGCATCAAAAAATGCTTGGTCACCAATCAACTCACGAAGACTATGTAAGATAAGCGAACCTTTTGCATAGATATCTCCGCCAGGGCCAACATCTTTGTTATAAACTTCTTCAACTGCCTTCTGCTGATTAGAAACAATGGGAAACTTATTCATTAAGCCTTTTCGTTGTTTAAAAAGGTGAGCTTTGTAAGCCATATCGCCGTGTAAATATTGGGTGTAAAGTGGCTGCATATACGAACCAAAACCTTCATGTAACCACATATGATCCCAGTTGTTATTTGTTAATTGATTACCAAACCATTCATGAGCAAATTCATGGTGTAATAACCAGTCATAACCAAACTCATCAATACGGTATTGGTTACCATAGGCATTAATTGTTTGGTGTTCCATGCCTAAATGATGCGTTTCTGCAACGCCCATTTTTTCAGCGCCAAAAGGATAAGGACCAATTACCGTTTCAAAAAAGTCGAGCATCGGTGCAAACTCTTCAAATAAAATCTTAGATTTAGCTTCATTCTCTTGAAGATGATAAAACACAACGGGAATTTTATTGCCAAATACGCTGTCATAGGTGTCTTCTAAAACACCATATGGGCCAATGTTTAAAGCTACGCCATAAGTGTTATGTAATGAGCTTGTTTTCCAGTGGTAAGTTTTTTGAGTATCGTTCGCGGTGACTTTCTGTAAAACGCCATTTGATGCAGCGACAAGATCATCCGGTACAGTAATACGAATGTCCATAGATTCAACTTCTCCATGAGGCTGGTCGATACAGGGCCAAAACAAGTCACAACCTTCTCCTTGAACGGCAGTTGCTATCCAATGTTCGCCAGACTTAGTTTTTTTCCATTCAAATCCTCCATCCCAAGGCGCTCTAATCGCCTCACGAGGATGACCGGAATAAGTAATCATGACTTCAAAGTTTCCATTCACTTCAGCGTCAACGTTGATGATCAATTCGCCGCTTTGGTTTGTGTATTTATTTGAAGGTAAAACAGCACCATTTACGGCTACTTCTTCAATGGAAAAGTTGCTGTCTAAG
>CAWUUQ010000112.1:0-22609 GCA_963925625.1 uncultured Psychrosphaera sp. | reverse complement strand
GCATCAAGTTGCACCTGAGCTGAATCTATCGCCTCAATACAATGCTCAAGTTGCATTTGTAAAAATTCAATCTCCTCATCTCGAATACTTGGATTAATCGCCTGAAGTGCTTTCATGCGATTAAGTTCCTGCTCACGATTTTGAATCAATTGCGCTTTCGCTGCTCGAGTGATCTCATCCGCTTGTGGTTGAATCTTGTCATTAGCGATGTCAATCAACCTTAAAACTTCAGGCTTTAATGCGCCAATGAGTTGTGTCGCCATTGTCTTTTTAACATTCTTAAGACTTTTATCTAACGTGCCTTGTAAAACCTTACTGGCTAAGTCATTACCACTTTTGTCTAACATCATTCGGATCGGAGTACTTGGTAGGTAACGATGCAACTGTAGATGACGTGGTGCATTCGCCGTAACTAAAAAGTTGATTTCTAAAAAGTAAGTACCCGCGGGTAGCTTTTTATTCTTTAACAAGCAGACTGACGTATTACCTAAATCAGATGTTGTTAACATGTCAAGGACACCAGTAGTCATCGGGTGTTCCCAACTTAAGAAATGTTGATCTTCTTGTGACAGTGCGGTTTCACGTTCAAAACAAACCGTCATGCCATCCTCTTGCAAAGATGGGAAGTGATCCGTCATCATGTGTTCACCTGGCTTTAGAATAAAGCTATAAGCGGACTTTTCTTCCGTTAATACGCCGAAGTGATCCCATATTTGTGTCAGGAAAGCCAACAACTCAGTACTGTCATCAATTTCTTCTATTTGTTCACAAATTTCCGCTGCTTTGTTGCCGCCGCTAGAATTGATTTCTAACAAGCGGTCACGACCCTGTTCAACTTCTAGCTTAAGTGCCTGATTAGCGACTTGGCATTGGTCAACTAAGTCTTTAATTTTCGCTTCATCTGCGGAGTTTAGAATAATGTTTTGAATTGCATTTAAGTTTTGTTCAAAGACAACTCTTGCAGTGGTACTTGTTTGCTCAAACGCATTAAACGCATTGTGATAAAAGTTAAATAGGTTCTGTTGCGAACTACCTTCAATATAAGGCACATGGATTTTAACGGTTTCAGTTTGACCAATTCTATCTAATCGCCCAATACGTTGTTCTAATAAGTCGGGGTTGGCTGGTAAATCAAACAATACTAAGTGATGTGCAAACTGAAAGTTACGACCTTCAGAGCCAATTTCTGAACAAATAAGTGCTTGAGCACTGTTCTCTTCGTCAGCAAAGTAAGCGGCGGCTTTGTCTCGTTCAACAATGCTCATGCCTTCATGGAAAACTGTAGAGCGTAAGCCTTCTTGTTCAAACAATGCGTCATCAAGTTGCATCGCTGTTTTTGCTTTGGCGCAAATAACGAGTACTTTTTCGCCTTTGTTTTCCTTTAGAAACTGACAAAGCCAGCTAACACGCGGGTCTTTTTGCCACCAAGTTGAATGGTCGTTTAATTGCGTTTTATGCATTGTTTCTGGGTATAAACCAAGAAAGTCGACGCCCGCAGCAAAGTCTTCAGGACGAGCTTGCGGATATTCAAAAACTTTACGTTCAGGAAAACCTTTTATACCTTGGCGACTATTTCTAAACATTATGCGACCTGTGCCATGACGGTCTAACAAGTCACCGATAAGCGTTTGTGCCAACTCACCTCGAGCAGTTGCACTTTGATATTCTTGAATTTTTTTAAGGCTATCAGCATCATTTAACAAAATAGATAGCGATTCCATTTCGTTTTTATCCAATAACTCTTCGTTAAGTAGTTTATTG
Source organism: uncultured Psychrosphaera sp. (assembly GCA_963925625.1). GTDB lineage: Bacteria > Pseudomonadota > Gammaproteobacteria > Enterobacterales > Alteromonadaceae > Psychrosphaera. The sequence continues at coordinate 20,848 of CAWUUQ010000112.1, read as the reverse complement.
GCAATATCAGCGACGGCTTTGTATTCAAGTTCTTCTTTTTGATATGTTGCATAATCGTGAAAGCGATTTGGATCTAACAATTGTAGTCGCGTAAAATGACCATAATGACCCAATTGATCTGGTGTTGCGGTTAATAAGATGAGGCCTTTGGTGGCCTTTCCTAAGTCTTGAATGTGCTCAAACAAGGTATTGGCGGCGTCATCGTTGCTGTTGTTTTCAGGCGGTGAAATATGATGCGCTTCATCTACGACAACTAAATCCCAGTCGCTATTAGTTAATGTGCCTTGCCATTTTCCGTTTTGACTCAACCATTCATGACTAACAAAAACCAACTGTTCATTTTCAAAGATGTTTTTTGCATCATTTAATTCAGATTCGCTATCGCCATGATTTCCGCCAGCTTCCGCTTCACATCGTTGATCATCGAACAATGCAAATTTTAAATTAAAGCGACGCAACATCTCTACAAGCCATTGATGTTGAAGGCTCTCTGGAAGTACGACTAAAACACGAGATGAACGGCCTGATACCAGTTGCTGATGGATAATTAAGCCGGCTTCAATAGTTTTACCTAGTCCTACTTCATCTGAAAGCAATACTCTTGGAGCAAATCGTTTGCCGACAGTATCTGCGATATATAATTGATGAGGGATGAGACTAACACGAGCACCAAGTAAACCATGAAGGTGGAATCGCTCTAATTCGGCTTTTTTCTGATGAGCTTCTAAACGCAACGTAAACCAATGTTTTCTATCGTATGCACCGGTAAATAAACGAGACTCCGGGTTATTAAGACGAACATGATGGTCTAACATTATTTCTTTAACACTTACTAATTCATCATTGTCTATTCTATTGCCATGATAAACCAAATTTGCACCGACCGTTTCTACCTCGGCCACAATAAACTCAAAACCTTCCATACTGGTAATCGAATCGCCAACTGAATACTCAACTCGCATTAGCGGAGCCTGTTCAATGGCATATTGACGAGTTTCTTCGGCACCTGAAAATAGGACCTGCACAAATCGGTTATCAACCTTGATGACTGTACCTAAACCTAGATCAAACTCAGCTTGGCTTACCCAACGCTGGCCTATCGAAAAACTCATATTATCTCCCGTGTATTGAAAGCCGAAAAAAGGCGCGTAGTCTATATGGTTCTGCGCTAAAAATCGTGTCTATTTGTTAAAAATAGAAGGATGAGTATAAACATAGGCTACCTTTGATTATTTGTTGAGTGATCTGCTTGAATTTTATGCGCTTCAAAAGTAGTACTTTGTTTAAATAGGTGAAATAGTTTCAACAAATGCACATTTAAGGTAGAAGAATTAGTCACTTCTAGTTTATTCTGGCGACACTAGTTGACTGCATTAGGCTAAAGAATTGAATCCTTTTATAAAAGGTAAATTAAATGAAGTATTGTACACCGGTGTTGTACTCGTTTTTCTAGGTGCGTCGGTCATTTCTTGGCTTTTGTATTTTTCCTATCAATCTTCCCTTGTTAGTAATGAATTCTCGGCAGAACCTCGCTTTTCGCAAACCCTCGATACCAAATTAGTATTTTTGAGTCAGCATTTGAAAGGTGCTGCAGAAATTATAAGTGAAGACATTTCTTCTAGGCTGAGTCGAGTCGAGCAGAATCAAGCAACAACCAACAGAGAAAGGCCTGGACTACGTCGAAATAGGATTGAACGCCGTGGCTACCAGTTAATGCAATACAACCTTTTGTCTCCAGATCAGAATGTTAAGTTGGAAGTTGGACCTGGCACAAATGCTCATTATGTATTTAAACATCAAACTAGTTATCTTCGTGTTTTAGACGTGTTTAGTAAAAATAAAGATATTTCGTCGGTAATGTTAATTGCTGACATGGGGCAAAATGTTTTTCAAACAATTAGTCAGCAAAATCTAGAAATATCTGCATCGCTATTTGAATGGTTAAGTATTTATCGACAATCATGGCAGCCAAAATCGGAAGTTAAAGATGTAATTTTTATGCCGCCATTATTAAAAGGACAATTGCTTAGCAACTACATAATGGTAGAGTTGCCAGTTGGTAATGATCAACCAGTATATTTAGTTGTTGAGTTATCGGATAAAGCGTTAGAGCTTCACGTTGATGAAGACGTTAAATATGTCATATGGCAAACAGACAATAAACGAGTGGTTTCTTCTAATATTGGAATCACTAAAGACTATGCAGCCAATACTCAAAACTTTCTGATCACACGTTATATACCAACGGCTTGGCACGATGAATATCTTAAAGACTTATTTGTTGAAAATGATGTTCAGATTAGAGTTCACAGTGGACTAGATATTCTTACGCTAACCACTTCTCTTGATTTTGCTCCTTATCATATTTTGTTTTTTAAAGATGGCGGGCATATTTCACCCATGCTGTGGCAACAGATCGCTGAAAAATGGTTATTTTTACTGTTGATTGGCGCTTTTTGTCTTGCTGTTTTTTACTTTCTTGTCGTCAATCTTTTTGCTCGACCTATCGCGAATTTCATTTCCTTTATTGAGCAGCAAAATAGTCTCTATGAAATAAAATCAACAGTACCTCCTAAGGGCTGGGAAGTTTGGTTTGAGAAAGTAAACCTTTCATTTGAAGACAACCGCAAGCTGTTTAATTCATTGGTGTCAAAAAACAAACAACTAGATAAAAAAATTCAAGAAAGAACCGCACAGCTGCAACTTGAAACGATTTCTAAGGATCGTAACTTAGCATTAAACAGAGCCATTATTAATTCGATGCCCGACATGGTTTATTTTAAGAATGTTGATGGCAGTTTTGTTGGGTGTAACAAAGAGTTTGAAAGATTGAGCGGTATTTCAGAAGTAAGTCTGATTAACAAGTTTGTGGAAGACATTTTTGAACCAGATATGGCAAAAGCGGTTTCAGAGTTTGACCACCATGCTTTAAAAACCAAACATATATTCTCGGCCAAACTTTGGCACAACATTGCTCAACAACCTGTTTATATTAATTGGCTAGTTGCGCCTATTCTGAATAATGAGGGTGAAGTTTTAGGAACCGTTGGTTTAGGCAGAGACATTACTGAACAAGACGCGATATTTAGACAAGTTGAACAAGCTCGAAATGATGCAGAGTTAGCAAATAAAACTAAAAGTGAATTTATCGCTAACATGAGTCACGAAATTAGAACCCCGATGAATGCGATTATTGGGATGTTAGAGTTATTAAATAGTGCGTCGCCATCACCTATCCAACGTTCATATTTAGATATCGCAGAGTCGTCTTCGCGGCATTTACTACAAGTCATAAATGACATATTAGATTTCTCAAAAATGAACGCGGGTAAATTAGAATTAAACAATGAACGGTTTGATCTAAAAGATGTTTTAGACATCGCCTTTGCGAATAGTTTATCAACGGCAATGCAAAAGGAGTTAGTCCTCGATATTGATTTACCTCTTGATTTTCCAACGCAAATTACGGCAGACAAAATTAGGCTAAGCCAAATCCTTACGAACCTAATTAACAATGCAGTGAAGTTTACTCAAAAAGGTAATGTTTCGTTTAAAGCAAGAGTGCTCTCTGAGACACACGAGGGTCATTTAGTTACGTTCAGTGTTGTTGATACAGGGTTAGGCATACCGCTTGAGAAACAAGAAGTTATTTTTGAGGCTTTTTCACAGGTTGATACCTCAATTACACGCCAGTTTGGAGGCACGGGGTTAGGGTTGGCTATAGTGTTTCAGCTGGTGGAGCTGATGGGCGGAAAGATCGAAGTATCTAGTAAAGAAGGGCAAGGCACAGAATTTAAAATTACATTAATGATAAACGCACAGAACCCATTAAAAACGGAGGAAGTGGAAAATCAGAACTGGTACGTTTTTGATCATCATGAAGAGTGCAAAGCACTTTTAAATAATAAACTGGCAAACTGCGGCCAAACTATCTATACAAGTTATGAAGCTTTTTCTGCTTTGATTGATGAAGAAGAAAAGGGAAGAACTGAAGATCATAAAAATGTCATCGTTTGCAGTCCATCTATGCTTTCAGAGTTACCCAAAAACTTGTTAGCAGCCATTCAACGACAGACAGTGGAATATCAACCCGTTGTATTTAACCTTTCTCACTTTTCTCAAAATATGCTCTCTGACATTGCCTTTAGACCTATTATTTCAATGCCATTTGCGGCGGATGCTATCGTTAATAACTCAAATATTCATGTTCTTAGGCTCGAGAATAAATACGACCTTAAAGGAATGAAACTTTTGGTTGTTGAAGACAATGAGGTAAATCAGCAAGTAATTAAACTGATGTTGGAATCATTGGGTGCCAGTATTGATTTAGCTGAAAATGGATTAGAAGGGCTCAGAAAAACAAATCAACATCATTACGACGCAATTTTACTTGATATTCAAATGCCAATAATGGATGGCTTAACCTATACACAAAAGGTAAGAGCACAAGAACGTTTTAAAAGTTTACCTATTATTGCCATGACGGCCCATATTAGTGAAGAAGATCAGGCACGTTCAAAAGCAGTAGGTATTTCAGTTCATCTAAACAAGCCGATAGATAAAAACCAGTTATTATTGGCAATCACAACGTTAGTTAATAACGCTGAGCCTTGGGGAAACCAACCCATCATTGATTTAGACAATTTGAAGGCTCAATTTGGCAATGATTATAGTTCGATGTTAAAGCTTTTAGCCGTGTTTGAGTCAACAAAAAAAGATGATCTGATTTCATTCTCAGAGCACATTAAGTTTCCAATTGGTGAGGATGTTTATGAACAGCTTCATAACGTCGAAGGAATGTTGGCAAATGTTCGTGCTCAACAATTAGTAATCATTACTAAACTGCTAAGAGAGTCTATGAAAGAGGGAGATGTAGAAAAAACATTGAACTTAAAGGGACATTGGCTAAAGGCGATACAAGAATTATTTCAAAAAATAAGCCTACTTAAATAGTCTATTTCGTTAATTAAACAGGGTAGTTAAAATAATAATTCCAAACTATACATCCCAGAATCAATATAACGCATAGATGATGGCGCCACTTTTGCAAACTCTATAAGGGCTGGGCCAACAGGTTCAGTAAGGACGAACTGTAATCCGTCAAACTCTATAGTTTCATCTTCATCTAAAACAGATATGTTCATTGCTAATAATGCATGATTTGGCAAAAACACGATGGCCATCCGAAGCCTTGGGTACAGCTCCTTCATCAGGTGTGCAAACAAGGTAACTTTGCTGTCACAATCACCTTTGTTAAATCTTAATAATTGCATTGGCGGAGCAAAACCAGCGCCGTTGCTTGTAGTTCTATTGTCCATTTCATCATAGGGTATCGTTTGTATCCACCCCAATAAAAACTCTGCCATTTTCCTAGCAGTAACGTTTGGTAGTTTTGCTTTTAAGGCATCTATCAGCGGTTTTGTTGACTGGCCACTTTCTTCAATAAATCGAGCATGATCTGGTTTAAACGTAAGGCTATCACCAGGTTCATTAAATCCAATTGGATTAAATTCCGTATAGTATTCTTGTTTTAAGTACTCTTTTAACGAATCTCTATGGACTTTGTTTAATAGTGTGACTGTTTGATTTGCCCACTCTTCGGATCGACTAGTTATTTTAAACTCAACATTGTCTGTGCTGGGCAATAAAGTCACCCTACCTTCTCTAGGGTTTAACTTACTAATGGCTTTTTTTAATTGTTTTTCAGAGTGCATCTTTAAAAGTGACGGTCTTAAAGCTTTAAAGTGACGGAAGTCGCTGTAGATACTTTTTTTTGAAAGTTGAAAGCTAAGTGTTTGAACTTCTTTGTTTATATCTTGCCACTCATAATTGAACTGAATTTGATCGCCTAAAGAAACTGTCTGAAAATCAATCTGTTTAGCATGTGCGTTTGCTGATAAGAACAATATAAAAAGTGTAGAAACAATAGAAAAATGAACAGCTACGCGTTTTACATGTGCATAAGCAGATAAGGTTTGAGTCGACAATGAGCTTTGCAACTTTATCTTTAATAACAAATAGCCGTTCCTCAATATTTTACGAGATGCCAACGAACAAGGAGTGCCCTACGCTGCTTGTGCTACAGCTAATAGTTCCACCGCGTTGGCTTTAGTTGTTTCGGAAATAGTGTCTCCACCTAATAACCGAGCAAGTTCTTCAATTCTTTCTTTTTCTGAAAGCAAACTCATTTTAGTTTCTGTAATATCATCGACATTATATTTATTTACAAATTGCTGCTGGTGGCCAAAACAAGCTACTTGAGGCAAGTGAGTAACACAGATAACTTGCGTGTTTTTGCTGAGTCGTTTCATTAACTTCCCAACAGCAGAAGCCGTTGGGCCCGAAACTCCCACATCAACTTCATCAAATAAGAGTGTAGGCGTTGTGACTTTTTCCGCAATAATGACTTGAATCGCCAAGCTGATACGGCTCAATTCACCACCAGATGCAACTTTTGCTAAGGGCTGCAATACTTGACCTAAGTTCGCGCTGACCAAAAACTCTACGGTATCTAAACCTGATTTATGAGTTAATGTTTCATCTTTTAGCACTTTTAACTCAAACCTAGCATCAGCCATGTTTAAACTTCTCATGCTTTCGGTAATTTGAGTGGTAAGAGTCGCCGCATTTTTATGACGAATGTTGCTTAATTTTAAAGCTAATTCTTGATAGGCGTTAAGTGCTTCCTCCATTTCTGCTTGTAGAGTTTCAAGTCTTTCATCTGTTGAGTTTAGGCTTTCTAATTCAGCACTCAAGCTTTCTAAATGCTCTGGCAATTGCTGTGGATTTACATGGTGCTTACGAGACAAGTCAACCAAGGTACTAAGACGCAGTTCAATTTCACTGAGTCGTTCAGGGTTTATCTCTAAGTTCTCAGAGTAGCGTCTTAATTCAGACGCGCCTTCATCGAGTTGTATTAGAGCAGTATTTAATAGCTCAATCGTTGGTTCAAGCTGCATATCAATACTCGATGCTTTTGCCAGTACCGACAATGCGGATTGTAATGCAGAATAAGCATTGCCTTCATCGTTTTCATAAAGTATGTCGAGCGCGCTTTGACTGTCAGCCAACAAGCTTTGCCCATGATGCAAACGTTTATGTTCCTTTTCAATATCATCGTATTCGCCTTGAACAAGCTCCGCTTCGAGCAATTCGTTGACTTGATATTCTAATAATTGTTTTTGGGCAGAGTGCTCTTCTTGCTGAGAAGTTAGAAGTTTAAGTTCTTGGCCTTTTTTATGCCACGTTCGGTAGGCTGCTGCAACTTGTTCAACTAAACTTTGGCAACCGCTGAACTCATCAAGCAAGGCACGTTGATGGTCCGGTTTAGTTAATAAGGTATGTGCATGCTGTCCGTGAATGCTTACTAACTGGGAACCAATTAGTTTTAATTGTGAAGCTGGTACCGGTGTACCATTAATATAGGCTTTAGAACGACCTTCTTTAGAGATAACTCGACGTAAAATACAGTCATTATCAGCGCGTAAATCGTGTTCATCTAACCAAGCTTGTGCATGGGGTAATGATTCAATATCAAAACTCGCGATCACTTCAGCTTTATCGGCACCACTTCGTACCATACCAGCATCACTACGCTCACCTAAAGCTTGTGCAAGAGCGTCAATAGCAATTGACTTACCAGCTCCTGTTTCACCCGTAACGGTTGTCATAGCGGAATGCCAGTTGACTTCCAATTGGCGGACAATAGCGAAATTTTTGATTGCGACAGATACTAACATAAGAAACTTTCATTTAAGTGAACAACTGTTGGTATATACAGTAATTTGTTTTTTTATATCTGTCCAATTTTAATTGAATAAAAATTTCAATAATTAGTAGTTTTGTTTGCCCCAATTTAACTTTTTACGAAGAACATCATAATAGTCATGTTGGATAGGGTGAATGAGCCTTAATGCAAGAGAGTGTTTTTTAATGATAATTTCATCGCCCGGAAGCACTGAAATCATAATATGACTGTCACAACTGATTTGTAATTGGGCATCGTTTGAATTGGACACGACAATTCGTATTTCGCTGTCTGCGTCAATGACTAGAGGGCGGCTTGACAGGGTGTGAGGAAACATAGGTACAAGTGACATTGCATTTAAGCTTGGGTGAACAATAGGACCGCCACCAGATAATGAATATGCGGTAGATCCGGTAGGTGTGCTGATGATCAGTCCATCAGACCTTTGATGAAAAACAAAACTGCTATTGATATAGGCTTCAAACTCAATCATGTGTGCAATTTTATCGGCATGTAAAACGACTTCGTTTACCGCCGAACTACTATCTTTAATCATTTGGTGACGATGAACACTAACATCAAGTAAAAAACGCATTTCAGTGGTGAACTCACCGGCCAATACTTCGGCCAATTGTTCTTTAAAGTTTTCAGGATCCAGATCAGTTAAAAAGCCTAAATTACCGCGATTAACACCTAATACTGCGATATCAAAACGACTTAATACTCTTGCTGCGCCCAACATGTTGCCATCTCCGCCAACAACCAGCGCAAGATCACACAGTTTTCCTAACTCTTCTAATTCGGCAGATTGCACATTGGGTTCATTAAGATAGTTAGCAATTTGTTCATCAACAATCACATGGCAGTCGTTATCTAATAGAAAACGATGCAACTCATTAACCGTTTGCATAGTCGCTTCATGATTTGCTTTGCCAATCAAACCAATTGTTTTAAAGTGTTTGTCCATTGAGTTTTCCCAAAGTGCCCTAATTAAGCATAGTAGGCGTTATATCTTGTTTCACCATGAAATAGAAGACAGAGTGCAAAAATTTAAATGACAAAACTAAATAAAAATCAACGAACTGAGGCTGTTTTAGACCTCGTCATCGGCAGTTATTTAAAGCTTGGTGTGCCAGTGTCTTCTAAGTTTATAGTGACAGAATCTGACATTAATGCCAGTCCTGCTACGATTCGAAATGTCATGATGGGACTTGAACAAGATGGCTTATTGTATTCTCCGCACACGAGTGCCGGCCGCATTCCAACAACCAAGGGCCTTAGGTATTACGTTAATCAGCTACTTAGTTTTGAATCCGCAGACCAAGGTTTATTACAGCAACTTAGTGCTAACTTAGGAAAGGCTTCTAATCCTGGTGAAATGTGTAATAAAGCAGCTCGAATGATTGCAGATATGACGAACCTGACGGGTTTAGTGGCAATGCCTAAAACAAATAATATCGTCATTAGGCAAATTGAGTTGGTTCGTTTAGCGGATCGGCGATTATTATGCGTTTTAATTGATCAACACGATGAAGTGCAAAATCGAGTGGTAGATTTACCCTTTGTTGTTACTGATTCTGTACTGCAACAGACGTTACAGATGCTAAACTCTGCATTAGCGGGATTTTCACTTGAAGAAGGACAGCAACGACTTACTTACTTTTTAAAACAAAGTAGTGGCGATGTACAAGAGTTAGTGAAACAAGCCTTATTTGGTGACGCCGTTGAATTAAATGAACAAGTTTTGTTTAGCTCAGGTGAAACAAGGTTATTAGATGATGAAATTGCTTCTGATACGTCATCACTGATTAAAGTATTAAAAACGGTTCGTAATATAAATGAGTTACAGCCTTTGTTTTCATCTTGTTGCTCAAGTTCCAATGTGCATGTATTTATAGGTGATGAACTCGGAATTGGATCCCTAAAAAACTGCGCGATGGTCGCTAAGTCATTTAGAAAGAATAATAAGGTGGCGGGAGTAATGGCAGTAGTAGGCCCCAAACGGATGGATTATCAGTCAGTCATTTTATCTGTAGATTTGTCGACGAATATTCTAACTTCGGCCTTGAATCGCCAACAGTAATCCCCATAATACGCACCATACATTTTAAAATTAATCGATTAGTTTGGAGTAGTAAGACTCATGTCTGAACAAGAGCCTAATAAACAACCAGAAAATGCCCAAGACGTTGAATTAAACGAAGTTGAAATGGGTGAAGTGAACGAAGCTGACGTATTAGCGTCTGTAGAATCAGGAGATACGGCAGACTCGAATTCTGAGACTGACCGAGTTGCTCAGTTAGAAGCTGAATTGGCAGAAGCGAAAGCGCAAATTGATGCACAACGTGAATCAGTGGTTCGTGCCGCGGCAGATGTAGAAAATATCCGTCGTCGTGCAGCCCAAGATGTTGAAAAAGCACATAAGTTTGCATTAGAGAAGTTCGCTAACGAATTGTTACCTGTTATTGACAATATGGAAAGAGCGATAGAGTTTTCTGACAAAGAAAATGAAGCGTTAAAGCCTGTATTAGAAGGTGTTGCGTTAACTCAAAAATCGTTTATCGATGCTGTAGCAAAATTTGGTGTCGAGTTAGTGAATCCAGAAGGTGAGAAGTTTAACGCCGAGTTCCATCAAGCAATGGCGATGCAACCTTCTGCAGATGTAGAACCTAATACGGTAATTGCCGTTATGCAAAAAGGTTTTACGCTAAACGGTCGTTTATTACGTCCAGCAATGGTTATGGTTTCTAAAGCGCCTGACTAGATTTTGCATTTAGTATTTCGGATAAAAAAAGCACCTTGAGGTGCTTTTTGTTTTTTTAGCTTCTACAGGGTTTCTAATTTAACGTTTTAAGGTTTCTATAAAACTATTTGATTCTTCAACGGCCTTGCTCATATCTTGGATAAGACTAGAGATCTCTGTTTTTAACGAATCAAACTCTCCTTGAATAGCTGTAACGGCCGCAGCATTAAGGTTATGTTTTAAATAAAGCACATTGTCTTTTAATGTAGATAAAATGGGTGCCATCTTTGATTCAGCGCGGCGCATACTTCTTAAAAGTTGAGAAAACTGGCGTTCAGTCTGCTTAAGTTTTTTGGCACTAGCAGCTTTTAACTTAGGATTGCTATATTGCTCCAACTCGTTTTGCCATTCATCAAATAAGTCTTGTGCAACATCTTCTACGTCGTCAATTTTTTTGCTAACTCTTGCAGCTGAACTTTCGCTAGACTCAAAGTCATCATTTAATTGATTATAAACTTTCTCTATTTCACCGCCGTCGAAGTTGGTAAGTAATACGAGTCGTTCATACGCCGTTTGAAATTCTTCCTGTGTATCAGTTTGCGCATCTCGCGCTTCTTCTACGCGGTCAACTAAAATTTCTCTTTTATGAATACCAACTTTTTCCATTGCTGAATAATAAGCAGACTGGCAGCCAGACAGCGCCAGAATAGATGAGGCGAGGATAATTGCATTTAATTTTTTCACAGAATTCTCTCTAATTACGCTTAAATTTCGCTATGTTAAAGATTAAGTATATAAAAAGATGAAATAAAAACTACTTTTAATAACAATGCATCCTGTAACTTTGATTGTTCTAAGGTAATATTTGTCTTTAATGAACATCAAATAAAAGTTTGGGACTGATAGTTATGGCTAGAGTGGGTATTTTTGGCGTTAATGGACGAATGGGACGCCGTTTAGTTGAGGCATCGCTAGACTCTGAATTAGTTCAAATTGGTGCCGCTTCAGTCCGAGAGGGCTCTTCGTTAGTTGGAGTTGACGTCGGTGAATTTATTGGATCACCAAACCAAAAAGTAGCGATTCAAATAACATCTCAACATTCAATTCCTGAAGCAAGTGTTTGGATTGACTTCACTTTGCCTGAAGCCTTCGAACATCATTTGGCATTATGTGTCGAACAAAATCGAAATATGGTAATAGGTGTAACTGGGCTATCTGAGCAACAACATCTCTTACTTAAAGAAGCGTCTAAAAAAATAGCCATTGTTTATGCCAGTAATTTTAGTACTGGCGTTAATCTTATGCATAAGTTGCTTAATATAGCGGCCGCAACATTATCTAACTCCGTTGATATCGAAATCATTGAAAGCCATCATCGCCACAAAAAAGACGCCCCTTCTGGTACGGCTTTATCAATGGGAGAGGCAATCGCTACAGGCCTTGGCAAAGACTTATCTGATATAGCAGAGTTTAATCGCAATGGTATTTTAGGGGAGAGAAAATCAGGCAGTATAGGTTTTGCCAGTCTCAGGGCCGGCGATATAGTAGGAGAACACACAGCTTTATTCGCAGATATTGGTGAAAGGCTTGAAATTACTCACAAAGCGACAAACAGATTAACCTTTGCAAACGGAGCAGTAAGGGCTGCCGCTTGGGTTGCTGAAAAGCAAAATGGCTTGTTTGATATGCAAGATGTACTCAATTTTAAATAGGTTAGCCTACACAATTGGCTGCTTTAGGGACTAAACTGACTTAACACTGCGTTTTTACATTTTTATAACTTTTTCCTAGCCTAAATGCGATCTCTTAGCTACAATAACCGGAATTTGCCTAGTGTTTCTAAGGCTAAGATTACCCGTTAGCAGATTTAGCCCAAATCTGCTCATCATTGCTAGGAGGTTATCTTGACTCAACCCGCGCTTTTAGTTCTAGAAGATGGAACTATATTCCGAGGAACCGCGATCGGTGCAGATGGTATTTCTGTCGGAGAAGTCGTTTTTAATACTTCAATGACAGGCTATCAAGAAATACTCACCGACCCATCTTACGCTCAACAAATTATCACTCTCACTTATCCCCACATCGGCAATTACGGCACCAACAAAGAAGACGAAGAAAACGACCATATCTGGGCTAAAGGCTTAGTTATTCGTGATCTTCCTTTAATGGCCAGTAATTTTCGAAGTGAACAAGATTTAGGTAGCTATTTAAAGGCTAAAAATGTTGTTGCGATTGCAGATATTGATACTCGTAAACTGACTCGTATTTTGCGAGATAAAGGTGCACAACGAGGTTGTATCGTAACAGGACAAGATGCTGAGAACTCTTTTGCAGAAAAGGCACTTCAAGAAGCTAAAGCGTTTCCTGGATTAAAGGGAATGGACTTGGCAAAAGTGGTTTCTTGTAAAGAATCATTTTCATGGACAGACGGAAGTTGGCAACTAGGCAATGGTTTTGCTCAGCTAGAGAATCCAAAATTTCATGTTGTTGCTTATGATTTTGGTGTTAAACGAAATATTCTAAGAATGTTGGTAGACCGTGGCTGTAAATTAACAGTGGTTCCGGCTGAGACATCAGCAAGTGACGTATTAGCGTTAAACCCAGATGGCATATTTTTATCAAATGGACCGGGTGATCCAGAGCCTTGTGATTACGCTATCGCTGCGATAAAAGAATTCCTTGATACTGACATTCCAATTTTTGGTATTTGTTTAGGTCATCAATTATTAGCGTTGGCGAGTGGGGCAAAAACAGAAAAAATGAAGTTTGGTCATCATGGCGGTAACCATCCAGTTCAAGTTCTGTCAAACAAACAGGTCATGATTACAGCACAGAATCATGGTTTTGCGGTGAACGAAGCGTCATTACCAAGTAATTTAGTGGCCACACATAAATCATTATTTGATGGCACTTTACAGGGTATTAAACGTACCGATAAACCGGCATTTAGTTTCCAAGGTCACCCAGAGGCGAGTCCTGGACCACATGATGCTGCGCCATTATTCGATTATTTCATCGAGTTAATGAATAAAAGTCACTAATTTACCTAATTTTAAGAGACCTAGACTATGCCTAAACGTTCCGACTTAAAAAGTATCTTATTATTGGGTGCGGGCCCAATTGTGATTGGTCAAGCCTGTGAGTTTGACTATTCGGGAGCGCAAGCTTGTAAAGCGCTTCGTGAAGAAGGTTACCGAGTTATCCTAGTTAACTCTAACCCAGCAACGATTATGACTGACCCAGATATGGCTGATGCTACTTACATCGAGCCAATTCACTGGGAAGTGGTTGAAAAAATTATTGAAAAAGAACGTCCTGATGCTGTATTGCCAACAATGGGCGGCCAAACGGCGTTAAACTGTGCACTTGATTTAGAAAAACACGGTGTTCTAAAAAAATATAATGTTGAAATGATAGGTGCGTCAGCTGATGCTATCGATAAAGCGGAAGACCGCAGTCGTTTTGACAAAGCAATGAAAAAGATTGGTCTAGAGTGTCCAAGAGCTGAGACCTGCAAAACAATTGAAGGTGCTTATGACGTTTTAACACGCATTGGTTTCCCTTGTCTTATTCGTCCTTCTTTTACAATGGGTGGTTCAGGTGGCGGCATTGCTTACAATAAAGAAGAATTTGACGAAATTTGTCGACGTGGATTGGATCTATCTCCAACCAGTGAACTGCTTATCGATGAGTCACTAATTGGTTGGAAAGAATATGAAATGGAAGTGGTTCGAGACAAGAACGACAACTGTATTATTATTTGTTCAATTGAAAACTTTGATGCGATGGGCGTGCATACGGGTGATTCGATTACGGTTGCACCAGCACAAACATTAACAGACAAAGAATTTCAAATAATGCGAAATGCCTCTTGCGCGGTACTTCGTGAAATCGGTGTTGAAACTGGCGGTTCTAACGTTCAGTTTGGTGTTAATCCAGTAGATGGCCGTATGGTTATCATCGAGATGAACCCTCGTGTATCTCGTTCATCAGCGTTAGCATCAAAAGCAACGGGCTTCCCGATTGCAAAAATCGCAGCCAAGTTGGCCGTTGGATTTACGTTAGACGAGTTAAGCAATGACATTACTGGTGGTAAAACCCCAGCTTCTTTCGAACCGACTATTGATTATGTAGTTACTAAGATCCCTCGTTTTAACTTCGAAAAATTTGCTGGCGCAGATGACCGCTTAACGACTCAAATGAAGTCGGTTGGTGAAGTTATGGCAATTGGTCGTAACCAGCAAGAGTCGCTTCAAAAAGCATTGCGAGGATTAGAAGTTGGCGTATCTGGTTTTGACCCGATTATTGATTTAACGGATGAAGATGCTCATGAGCGTATTATCCATGAGTTAAAAGAACCAGGTGCTGAACGCATTTGGTACATTGGTGATGCCTTTAGAAATGGCATGGACTTAGAAGCGATATTTAAGTTAACCAATGTAGACCCTTGGTTCTTAGTGCAAATTGAAGACATTATTAAGTCAGAAAAAGAATTATCTGAGCGCGGTTTTGCGGGCCTAGATGAAACATTCTTACGTTCTTTAAAGCGTAAAGGTTTTGCCGATTTACGAATTGCCGACGTGTTAGCGGTTAGTGAAAAAGAAGTTCGTCGAAAACGCGAGGCTTTCTCAATTTTACCTGTTTATAAACGTGTTGATACGTGTGCAGCTGAGTTCAGTTCAGATACGGCTTATATGTACTCAACCTATGACGAAGAGTGTGAATCAAATCCGTCAGATAGAGATAAAATCATGGTTATCGGTGGCGGTCCTAACCGAATTGGCCAGGGCATTGAGTTTGATTATTGTTGTGTACATGCTTCGTTAGCTTTACGCGAAGATGGTTACGAAACAATTATGGTGAACTGTAATCCTGAAACCGTTTCTACGGACTATGATACGTCTGACAGACTTTATTTTGAATCTATTACGCTTGAAGATGTATTGGAAATTGTTCGTATCGAAAAACCAAAAGGCGTTATTGTTCAGTACGGTGGTCAAACCCCTCTTAAATTGGCCCGTGAATTAGAAGCTAATGGTGTGCCTATTATTGGTACCTCACCGGATGCTATTGACCGAGCAGAAGATCGTGAACGTTTTCAACAAATGGTTGAGCGTTTAGATTTGTTGCAACCGGAAAATGCGACGGTCACTTCACTTGAACAAGCATTAAGTAAAAGTAAAGAAATAGGCTTTCCATTAGTCGTTCGTCCATCTTATGTTTTAGGCGGACGTGCAATGGAAATTGTTTATGATGAAGCCGATTTACGTCGTTATATGACAGAAGCTGTATCGGTATCAAATGAAGCACCTGTTTTACTTGATCGATTCTTAGATGATGCGATTGAAGTTGACGTCGATGCTATCTGTGATGGCACCGATGTAGTGATTGGCGGCATAATGGAACACATTGAACAAGCAGGTGTTCACTCAGGTGACTCGGCATGTTCATTACCTGCTTATTCATTACCGCAAGATATTCAAGATGTTATGCGTAAGCAAGTACGAGATATGGCACTTGAGTTAGGTGTGATTGGCTTGATGAATACTCAGTTCGCGGTGAAAGCAGGCGAAGTGTACTTAATTGAAGTTAACCCTCGTGCAGCGAGAACGGTACCATTTGTATCAAAAGCGACCAGCGTTCCACTTGCAAAAATTGCCGCTCGAGTGATGGCTGGCCAAAGTTTAGCCTCTCAAGGTATAACAAAAGAAATAATTCCTCCTTATTTTTCTGTGAAAGAAGTGGTTATTCCATTTAATAAGTTCCATGGTGTGGACCCAATGCGTGGGCCGGAAATGCGCTCCACGGGTGAGGTTATGGGTATTGGTGAAACATTTGAAGAAGCCTATGCAAAAGCCCAACTTGGTGCAAGTATTGAATTGGCAAGAAACGGAAGGGCATTGATTTCAGTTCGCGATGGGGATAAAGTCCGTGTTATCGACTTAGCTAAAAAACTGATCGAAGCTGGTTTTGAACTAGACGCCACTCGTGGTTGTCATAAAGTCATTACCGAAGCAGGAATCGAATGTCGTAAAGTGAATAAAGTCTACGAAGGTCGTCCTCATATACTTGACCGCATTAAAAATGGCGAGTATAGCTATATAATAAATACGGTAGAGGGACGACAAGCCATTGAGGATTCAAAGGTTATACGTCGTGGCGCTTTACGTTACAAAGCGAACTACACCACCACATTAAATGCTGCGTTTGCCACATGTTTAGCAAATACTGCAGATGATCGTGGTTCAGTAGACTCAGTACAAAACTTACATAAGAGAATTCTATAAAAATGAGTACTCAAGTTCCAATGACAGTGCACGGCGCAGCGGCCTTGCGTCTAGAGCTAACTGAACTTAAAACAGTTGTTCGTCCACGTATCGTGGCGGACATCGCGTCAGCTAGAGAACACGGCGATCTTAAAGAAAATGCCGAGTATCACGCGGCTCGCGAACAGCAAGGTTTTTGTGAAGGCCGTATTCAAGAAATTGAAGCTAAGCTTTCAAATGTTCAAATTATTGATGTTACAAAGATGCCAAATACAGGCAAAGTAATTTTTGGCACAACAGTAACGATCGTAAACAGCAATACGGACGATGAAACGACGTATCATATCGTTGGTGAAGATGAAGCAAATATCAAATTAGGAAAGATTTCTGTTGGTTCTCCGATAGCTCGAGGATTAATTGGGAAAAACCTAGATGATGTTGTGACCATTCAGACACCTGCGGGTGCTGTAGAGTTTGAAATAATTGACGTTCAATATATCTAAATTTGTTACGCGAACCTAGCTTTAGGTCTTGTTTAATAGGCTTTGAATGAAACCAAGTGTTGAGCACTTGGTTTTTTATTGCGCTGAATATTAATTCGTAGTTTTTTTGATTGAATGCTCAATGCTAAGACTTCAAGATTAAGCGTTCAAGACAACTTGAAAAATAAGATTGTGGCATCACATAACTAAACATTAACGCATTTACTAATAAGATCCTTATGTCGACAAATATTATTAATTTAACAGCACAAAACATTCAAACCGATTTATTAGATCCGTCGGCGCAGACTCTATTTGTCATCGATTTTTGGGCTGATTGGTGTGAGCCATGTAAACAGCTGATGCCGGTACTGGATAAAATAGCCGCCGAATATCAAGGAAAGTTGATCCTTGCAAAAGTTAATTGTGATGAACAGCAACAATTAGCACAACAGTTCGGTATTAAGAGCCTTCCGACGGTAATGTTATTTAAAGATGGACAACCCATTGATGGTTTTGCAGGTGTTCAACCTGAGTCTGAAATTAAGGCGATGATTGATAAACATTTACCTCGCCTACAAGATGATTATTTTATGCAGGCTTATGAAGCGCATCAAACGGGTGATAAAAATCAAGCGTTTACTTTGATCAAACAGGCATTGGAAATTGAGCCAGAAAATGCTGATTATAAAATATTATTGGCCGATATTTGTGTTGATATTGGTCGCATGGATGAAACAAAAGAAATCTTAGCTAATGTAAAGTTAGTGGACCAAAATGCTCAGTATCAACACGTATTAGCAAAGTATGAGTTGGCAGAGCAAGCGGCTGATTCTCCTGAAATTCAAAACCTACATGCACAACTCGCCGATGCGCCAGACTCTATGTCAGTAAAAAGGCAGTTGGCCATTGCCTTAAATCAAGTGAAGCGTAATGAAGAAGCCTTGGAGCTACTTTTATCAATCCTTAAAAAAGACATGGCTTTTGAGGATTCGAAGAAGCTATTTCTCGATATTATTTCAAGCTTGCCTGATGGAGATGTCTTAACATCTAAATATCGTCGTCAACTATATACGTTGTTGTATTAATTTAAAGACATGACAGATGTCAAGAATGTCACTTTGTAGGTATGAAAACTGGGCTTAATTACTGAGCCCAGTCTTTTAATCGTCCATATTGGTAGAAAAAACGTTGGCCCATTCGTCTAAACGGAGCAAATGGAAAGTTAGGTAGTGGCGTTAATAATGGAGAGTCTACTGATTTTTCCATTACTAAGTCGGCCATTTGTTTACCAGCCCACGCACTAAAAGAAACACCGGAACCACAGTAACCTGTCGCATAATAAGTTTCGTTTGGTGTCTTATAGATATGTGGCATCTGATCAAAAGAAACTGAAATCCATCCGTTCCAGCCATAATCAACGGTTAAATTGTCCAAGCCATAAAAACTAGACTTTAATTCTGTTAATAACCTCTGTTGATACTTCGGATGTTTAGCGGCCTTGCCACTAATTGCGCTTCTTCCACCAAATAATATTCTATTGTCTGGCAATAATCGGTAGTAGTACTTAAGTTCGCGGGTATCCATCATGACTTGATGGCTAATAAAATTACTCTCAGTGAGTTCTTTTTCAGTTAATGGTCGAGTAACAATTACACTGGTTAGCACTGGCAAAATCTTACCATTAACCGGTGTATCTAACCCTTTCGGCGTATAACCATTAGTTGCTATGATGAGTTTGTCTGCGGTAATCGTGCCAGTGGGCGTAGTGATTACATGTGCTTTATGTTGTAGGGTTGGTGAGGTAATCTCTAAAGCTGGTGTATTGGTATAGATTTTTACACCCAGGTTAGTTGCCAAGTCAGCATAGTGATTAACAAGTTTTAAAGGATTTATTCCAAATCCATTGGTATATCGGATTGCCCCAAATACTTTAGAGTGATTCACGTAATCTCGATTAAAAGCCGCTTTGTCAATAACTTCTACATCGTAGTTAAATTCTTTTTGAAGGTAATCGGCAGTGTTAGTGAGCTTATTAAACCAGTTTTTACTATGAGCTAATTTTAAGTAACCTTTTTCAGTTTTATCTGCCTGACCTGCTAAAGTCGAAAGTCTAGATTCTAAAAGTTCGATGGCTGAAAGAAACTGACCATGCAAGTTATGCGTGGCAGCTTGGCCAAAACGTGATACTAGCTGTTGATAACCCAATCTTCCACTGCCAGGTAATACAAATCCGGCATTTCGACTGCTACACCCCCAACCTATATGATTTGCATCAATAACGGTAACATTTGACTGCCCTTGTTGTGCGAGTTCCATAGCGCAGCTTAACCCAGTATATCCAGCACCTATAATTACGACGTCTGATTGAGAGTCGCAAGTTAACGTGGAGTTTGTCTTTGATTTTTCGGTGCTTTGCCAATAAGAGTCAGTAGAAGGTTGATGTGAAGGTATTTGTTTCTCTATAAATGGGTCATAAATCATTAATTAAAAACCAACATCATTTCAGAAGCGTCACAATGACAGTTTAAACCACAAAGTACACAGTTGTAATTTGGTAATGTAGGGTCACTATTCCATCTATTTGGATGTGTTTTTATGAGTATGCCTCCGGCTTTTGTAAAATACTTAAATGAAGCATTTCCAGGACTTTGCATCCAAATATGGCTTAAACCTGCTTTTGCACCAATTTTCTTAAGTGCATCTATGGATGTCTGTAATAACGTTCCGCCTAGTCCTTTACCTTGGTAATCTGGATGAATGGTATTACATTTAAAATAAGCAATGTCCTCAAAAGGAACAGGCCATTCTTTAGGCGTGCACCATTTATCTAGTGGCCATTGTCCTGGAGCATATGAAATTCTAAAACCAATTAGTTTTAAGTCATCGTACATGACATAACTAACATTAACATTCCCAACACAACTGCGGTCTAACATTACTGATATCGAGTCCTCGTCGAGATAACCATCTCCATGCACTAGATTACCCAATGCAATGACCTGACCAAAATCTGATTTTTCAAGCTGTTTAATAGTGTATTTATTAGAAGTCATCTAGTTCCACTTATATATAACAATTCAACTTTAATAAGTAAGGCTAATTCATAGGACATTATTTAGTGTAGATAATAATGAGAATTTAGCCGAAAAGTTGAATCTAGTGCTTATTAATGTGGTGTATTGAACAACAATCGCTAAGTGTGTTGCAAATTTATTTGTAATTTTAGATTTATGAACTAACTTTAAAAACTCAGTTTGCATAAAAACGGCTAGTAAGTAGGTGGTAAAGCGTATTAAAAATAGGCGTTTCAGGTTCTTTTAGTTCAAATCGTGTGATTTTTGTTCGAACGATCACAAATGATCGGATTTATTGCAATTAGGGGTTGCGCATTTTTCAAAACTCCCTAAAATGCGTCCTCGTTGTCAGGGAGACATCAAACGGCTTGAAACGTAACGTTAAGTGCCTAAGATGTGACTCAAAACGGTTTAGAAAACTTCTTCGCTAATACCTCGAAAGAGATTGAAAAAGATTTGATAAAAACGTTGACAGCGAATTAGGGAAGTGTAGAATACGCCTCCCGGTTGAGACAGAGTCTTAACCCAGAGCA
>CAWUUQ010000111.1:0-24600 GCA_963925625.1 uncultured Psychrosphaera sp. | reverse complement strand
TGTTATTTCGAGCCTGACTCAACGTCGACTTCGATCTCGACAACCTCTTTGTCGACTGTGCTGCTACCTGCACCATTTCCTTCATTGGTGCCTGCGTTAACGTGTTCTTTATTTAGTTCGTTGTCCGAATCGTTTTTCTGATCAGAAATGGTCTTTAACAATCCGCCTTGCTCTTTGCTCTTACTTGAACTGTTTCTTTGTGAAACTGCAGCTTCTAAAACGGTCGCTAACACTTTTTTAATTTCTTTAAAGTGCATTTGCTGAGTTTCATCAAGCGCACCGCTCTCTAGCCCTGTGACCGTGGTTAATACTAACTCTTTTTGTTCTGGGTCTAGCCCTTCTTCACGATGAATAGCCACCAGTACTTTTAACAAACTTAACGCTACTTTTACGTTTTTAGGCGTCAGTTGTAATGCCTGTTTTAAAGACTTTAACGCCGGTGCCATTTTATTGCGTTTAAAAAACTCGACGGCCATGCCATTCAACTGCTTTGGTGTGAAGTGTATCTCGGCTTTTTCTTTTGTTTCTTGTTCAACAAATTTAGAAGTAACTGCACCTGCCAAAGAGTCACAGGCTATTTGATTCTGAACGGCTTCCAATAAGTGCATAGCTTCATCTCTGTGCCCAAGCTCATGAAATACTTTAACTTTGTCTAAGTTATCTTCTAAAGAAGCATTGGGTCTTGGTGAAACTTGCATTTCGATCAATCGTTCAGCTTTCGCTTTCTCTTCTCTTGCCATTAATACTCTTGCACGAGCGATAACAAGTTGTTCTTTAAATTCCGAAATATCATCATAACTCGACTCTAAGTCAGATATGTATTTATCAACTTTATTCAGTAGTTTTGCTGTTTCTTTAGCGTCAACCGACAACGCTAAATCAACACCAGAGCGAATTACATTTAGCATTAGCTCAGGAGAGTCATGGATAGAGTTTTTTGCGTACTTAGCCATATTGACCGTTGCATTAAACTGCTCACGTTGATCATGATTAAGTCGAGCCAGGTCCCAGACCTTTTTATTTCTGGCAATATTTCTAGGCGCTAACGCGGCGGCTTTTTTAATTTGTTCGTATGCTTCTACAAAATCTTCATTATCAACATAAAACTGAGCCAAAAGGTCGTAAGTTGCAAATCGCGTTTCAACTCTATTGGTCAACGTTTCTAACAAATGTTCTATTTCTTCAATTTTATTCTGTTTTAATAAAGACTTCACAAAACCAAGATAAATCCAAGACACCTTATGCTCTTGAAGGAGCTCTCTATAGAAGTTTTCTGCATCAACAAACTCCATAAGAGACAATAAACATCCGCCTTTAATTCTTTGCAAATGCATATGGTACTTTTTGACTTCTGGGTTTTTTAAATGACGATCAACGTAATATATAGCTCGACTAAAATCACGGTTATCAATGCATTGATATACATTAAAGAGCTTTCTTTTTACGCCTAATACGTAGGTGATTCTTGTGATGACGTGTTTGGTATTAAGTGGTTTAACCCAGAAATCATCGGGTTGTAATTCGGCAATGCTATTAACCAAAGTCTCATCGGTTTCAGTACTTAAGAAGATCAAAATCGTACGTTTAGAAACATAACCTTTAAATTTCATTTCTTCCAGAATATGAAAACCATCGCGGTCACTTTTGACATTAAATGAACACAATACAATATCAAATCGAGTTTCGGCACATAACCGCAGTCCGTAATAAGCATTTTCTGCACATTTTATATTACGAACACCTAGGTCATATAAGGTTCGTTTTAAAACATCATGTACTAGCAAGTTATCATCGATAACCAGCACCTTTAACTGCTCTAGCGGCTTTAGCCCTTCAACTTCCATTTATTCTGTTTGCTCCGTTTGCTGTATCTATGTAGTTAGTGACTGTAATAGTAAATTCCGCAATAACACCACAATTTTCTTTATTATAGTCTCTAATTCAACTTATTTGAGGCCCAACCATTTACTTCTTTTTAGCTCTCGGGTGAGCATTGTCATAGACTGATGCTAAATGCTGGTAATCTAAGTGGGTATATATCTGTGTGGTTGATAAATTTTCATGGCCTAATAATTCTTGTACCGCTCTTAAATCACCACTAGATTCAAGCATATGGCTTGCAAATGAGTGCCTTAATTTATGTGGATGTACAACATTATTAAGTCCTTGGTGTTTTGCCCAATGTTTTATTCTTTGATCGATTTGACGAACCGATATTCGATTCCCCAGTTTACTTAAAAACAGTGCTTCTATATTACGTTTATTAAATTCCATTCGTTTTTCAAGCCAAGCATGAAGTGCTTGTATCGCCAAACGCCCAATAGGTAAAACGCGTTCTTTATTGCCTTTACCTAAGACTCTTACTTGCTGATCCGCAACATCAATTGAATTTACATTTAAGTTGGCCAGTTCCGACAATCGTAAGCCGCTACTATAGAATAATTCGATGATCGCCTTGTCTCTAATTTCAATGGTTGATTCTGCGTTAAACGACAATAGGACATCCACTTCATCTACGGCTAGATTTTTAGGTAAACTACGAGGTGATTTGGGAGCGGTTAACAATAGACTAGGATCTTCAGTCAGCAGTTGTTTTTGTAATGAGTATTTGAAAAAGCCTTTTATACTAGAGACTTTGGCTTGAATTGAGCTGGCTTTTAAACCTGATTTTCGAAAGCCTAATAACCATTGCTTTAGATTATGTTCGCTTACCGCCGGCCATACCAAAATAGCTTCGTCGATTAAAAAGTTTGATAGATGTACCAGCGTTCTTTGATACAAGCTTAAAGTATGTGCGGAAAAACCACGTTCATTCTTTAAAAATGCACAATAGCGCTCAATAGGTAAGCGTAAACTATCGGGTAATGTCGCCAGTTGAACTGACATAGGCTTATAGAACTAAATGAACAAAGTGACGGCTTAATAAGCGCGCTAACTCTTTAACAAAAAAGGTGTCCATTTGAGGTTGAAAATGGTCGGCATCTTTTGCTCCAAAAGCAGCAATGCCAAATATTTCTTCACACTCTTCAGACTCATGAACCACTTCAATTAAGGCGATTGATTTAGCTTGTTCGTCAAAAACGATATCCATGAGTTCTGTAGAAACGCGGCCTAAAAATGTTCCTTTGTCACCAAGTTTTGCTTGTAAGTGAAGATAAGCTTCGTCTTGAGGTTGTAGCAGACGAAACTGCACCAAGAACAAATGTTCTTGGCAAATTTTATTAACAATATTTTCAAGGTCTTGAATGCTTTGACAGCCCACTAGTTCAATATAAATTTCACTAATGGCTTTAAATATAACTTCGTTGACACGAGCATTACCAATGAGCGTAGTAAGCTCTTCTTCCATTTGAGTAATTTTGGCACGTTGCATTTCTTGGCGTTTTTCCAATAGGGAAACCGCGCCGCGAGAAACATGTGGGATCTGCAGTTGTGTAACCAATTCTGGGTATTTAGCAAAAAAATCTAGATTTTGCTCTAGGTATTCCTTTACTAAATCCGCATCTAATACCAAATCATCTAGATTCGGGGTGACCAGTTTACTCATAAGTGTATTTGTCCATCAAACACATACTCTGCTGGACCAGTCATCTTGACTGGTGAAGATTCATCATGCCATCGAATATGTAAGCTACCACCAGGTAAATCTACTTGAACTTTACTGCCAAGTAAATCTTGAATTCGCCCAATCACCACGGCCGCACATGCACCACTGCCACATGCTAACGTTTCGCCTGCACCACGTTCATATACACGTAGTTTTATATGCTCTTCGCTAATTACCTGCATAAAGCCTATATTCGCTTGTTCAGGAAATCGTTCGTGTTGCTCAAGTTCCGAACCTAATCCTAACACATCTGTATTGTCTAAATCATCTACGATAACCACACAATGTGGATTGCCCATGGAGACAACTCCAGACATTACCGTTTTTTGGCTCGTCTTTAATAAATAGGTCTTTTCTTGCTGTTGTGCAACAAATGGTATCTGTTTTGGTTCAAAAACCGGCCTTCCCATGTTTACGGTTACTTGGTCATCACCTTCTAAATACAACACCATAGTGCCGGCTTTAGTACTCACTTTAATTGCAGACTTATTTGTTAATCCTTTCATATAAACAAATCGAGCAAAACAACGGGCGCCATTACCACATTGAGAAACTTCATTGCCATCGGCATTAAAAATTCGATAGTGAAAATCTAAGTCTGGGTCATAAGGAGGCTCAACCATTAGCAGTTGATCAAAACCAACACCAAAATTTCTGTTCGCTAATGCCTTAATTTGATCTTTGGACAAAAATACATTCTGAGTTACGGCGTCAACCACCATAAAATCATTTCCTAACCCGTGCATTTTTGTAAAATTTAACAACATGTTTTATCCCAAATTAATCGGCAAGTACCGATTCTCCTTGCCATAACGACTCAATCGTTTCGCGCTTTCTAATTAAATGTGTTTTATCGCCGTCAACCATAATTTCTGCGACACGAGGCCTCGAGTTATAGTTGCTGCTCATGGTAAAGCCATAAGCACCCGCTGAACGTACCGCTAATATATCGCCAGCATCAACCGACAAGTCTCTGTCTTTGCCGATAAAGTCGCCGGTTTCGCAAATTGGTCCAACTACATCATATTTTTTAACGTCTTGTATGATATCTCGCTGATCAATAACTTCTATCTTTTGCCAGGCTGAATATAACGCTGGGCGAATTAAGTCATTCATTGCAGCATCAACAATACAAAAGTGTTTATCAGCATTATGTTTTAAATATTCCACTTTTGTTAACAAAATACCAGCATTAGCCATAATGGCACGGCCGGGTTCAAAAATAATGGTTAAATTTGGTAAGTCACTTAACTTTTTCACCACCGCGGCGGCATACTCACTAGGGTGCGGAGGCACTTCGCCATTATAAGGCACACCTAAACCGCCACCTAAATCAAGATGACCCAGTTCGATGCCTTCTTCTGCTAACTGTTTAATAAGCACAATTAGCGCGTCTAGTGCTGCAATAAACGGCGCGATGTCGGTTAGCTGTGAACCAATATGACAATCAACACCTTGTACAGACAATGATGGTTGTTTCTGCGCCCAAATGAATAACGGCAATGCCTTTTCTAATTCAATACCAAACTTATTTTCTTTTAAACCTGTCGAAATGTATGGATGTGTGCCAGCGTCGACATTTGGATTGACTCGAATCGAAATAGGAGCCACTTCGTTTCTGGCGGCCGCTATTTCTGCAATTCGCTTTAACTCAGATTCAGACTCAACATTAAAACATTTGATGCCTGCATCTAAACCGGCATTAATTTCCTGAAACGATTTTCCAACTCCAGAAAAAACGACCTTTTTAGCATCGCCTCCGGCTTGGATAACTCGGGCGAGTTCGCCGCCAGAAACAATATCAAAACCAGAACCCAGCTTTGCCAATACATTTAGTACTGCCAAATTTGAGTTTGCTTTAACGGCATAACAAATAAGATGTGATCGACTCTGCAAGGCATCTTCAAATGCTCGGTAATGTCGTTCTATAGTAGCTCGAGAGTATACAAAACAAGGCGTGCCGTACTGCTCTGCTATTTTATGGCAGTTAACGTCTTCAGCATGCAGTTGTTGATCGGTGAAGTTAAAAAAATCCACAGTTATTTAGGCTCTTAAAGGTTTGTCTCGGATAAATGACGAGATTGTGTATTTTGAGCCGATAGACTTAATACCGCCTCGCTTTTATTAGCTTGGGTTGCAACAGACTTTGAGTCTTTTGATTGAGTATTGCTTGGTTGCGTATTGCTTGGTTGCGTATTGCTTGGTTTTGAATCTGGCAAATATAAAGGACCTTTTTGGCCACAACCGCTTAAAAATAAACCTATTGTAAAGAAAACAATAAGCTTTTTACTGTGCATTACTGGTGATTTTAGTCGACAAGTCATGTTTTTACTGTATCTATTTTAATTGCCGCCTATAATCGCATCATAACCAGCAAATGCAAGTAGGAAACACACATGAATGACAGCCAATATCATCAATTAGCCGACGAACTTTTAGAGCAATTACAAGACAGCATCGACGAAATTGACTTCGACCTTGACTACGAAAGTGCTGGCGGTATTGTTGAAGTAATCTTCCCAAATGGCACCAAAATCATCGTTAATAAACAGGCACCTCTTCACCAAATTTGGGTTGCCACCAAATTTAACGGTCACCACTTTGAGTATAACAACGGCGTGTGGATTGATAACCGTACTGGCGCAGAACTTTATGAATTATTAAATGATGCGGGCACTAAACAGGCTGGCACTGAAATTTCTTTTAATTAATTAATTTGTTTGTTTATTTGTTTGTTTGTTAATCAAAATATATTAGAGGTCCCATGACTCGAAATAGCAGCTTTAACGGCACTGAAAAATACATTGTCTCTGACGACTTAAAACTTGCCGTCAATGCAGCCATCACTCTACAAAAACCTTTATTGATTAAAGGTGAGCCGGGCACAGGTAAAACTCAACTTGCAGAAGAACTTGCCAAAGCGCTCGATACAGACCTAATTCAATGGCATATAAAGTCGACTACCAAAGCCCAACAAGGCTTATACGAATACGACGCGGTTTCAAGGCTACGAGACAGCCAACTAGGCGACGAACGTGTTCATAATATTGGTAACTACATTGTTAAAGGTAAAATGTGGCAAGCCTTTGAAGCTGATAAACGTCCGGTTTTATTAATTGATGAAATTGATAAAGCTGACATTGAGTTTCCAAATGACCTGTTACAAGAACTCGATAAAATGGAGTTTTTTGTTTATGAAACTCAACAGCAGGTTGTCGCAAAACAACGTCCAATCGTGATCATTACTTCGAATAATGAAAAAGAACTGCCAGATGCCTTTTTACGTCGATGTTTTTTCCACTACATCCAATTCCCAACACGCGAAGAAATGGAAAAGATCATTGCTGTTCATCACCCAGACGTAAAACAAAATTTATTACGCGACGCGCTAGAGGTATTTTTTGAGTTACGCGAGTTAAATGGTTTAAAGAAAAAGCCTTCTACTTCGGAATTAATTGATTGGTTAAAACTGTTGATTGCCGATGATGTCTCTCAAGACGTTTTATTGAATAAAAAATCTAGTGTTGTGCCTATGTTTGGAGCCCTTTTAAAAAACGAACAAGACGTACAACTACTTGAGAAATTGGCGTTTATGAGTCGTCACAACAATCGGTAATTTACTCTTATGTTTATCGATTTTTTCTTAACTCTTAAAAAACACAAAGTACCTTGTTCGTTAAAAGAGCTGCTTGATTTAATTGAAGCGGTAAAGCTTGGCTCAAGCGTCGCGGATAGTGCTGGCAACGCGATGTTCAGTAGCCTGTTTGCCAATATCGAAGAATTTTATTATTTGTCGCGCTTAATTCTTGTTAAAGATGAAACTCACTATGACCGTTTTGATCGTGCATTTGCTGATTATTTTGAGGGGGTTCAGAATATTGATTTAAGTGAACACCTGATCCCTGAAGACTGGTTACGTAAAGAGTTCGAAAAACAACTGAGCGAAGAGGATAAGGCAAAGTTAAAGTCTCTTGGCGGGTTAGAAGAATTGATGAAGACGTTGAAAGACCGTTTAGACGAACAGCAAAAACGTCATGCTGGCGGCAATAAATGGGTTGGCACGGGCGGAACGTCTCCTTTTGGCGCTTATGGATACAACCCAGAAGGGGTTCGAATTGGCCAACATGAAAGCCGTCATCGTCGTGCGGTAAAAGTGTGGGACAAAAGAGAGTTCCGTAACTTTGACAAAGATAAAGCACTCGGCGGAAGAAATATAAAACTCGCCCTTAAAAAGCTGAGAAAATTTGCTCGAACCGGCACCAGTGAACGACTCGACATTCATCAAACCATTCGAGCGACTGCAAATAACGCGGGTTACTTAGATATAAAAACTGAACCCGAACGCCACAATGCAGTAAATGTATTAATGTTCTTTGATGTTGGCGGCTCAATGGATGACTACATTCATATTTGTGAAGAGCTCTTTGCCGCCGCCCATTCCGAGTTTAAACATCTAGAATTCTTTTATTTTCACAATTGTTTATACGAACAAGTCTGGCAAGATAATCAACGTCGATTTGACGAAGGCCTTGATATTGATCAACTAATTCGTACTTATGGTAGTAATTACAAAGTTATTTTTGTCGGTGATGCCACGATGGGGCCTTACGAAATAATGATGCCGGGCGGTTCCGTAGAGCATTGGAATGACAAGCCTGGGGTTGAATGGATGGAAAAAGTATTAAATCATTTTGATAAAGTGGCTTGGCTTAATCCACAGGAAGAGCAACATTGGCCTTTTTATTCATCGATTGGATTAATGAAACAAATTGTTAAAGATCAAATGTTTCCACTAACGGTTGATGGTATTGGCCGTGCGATAAAACAACTAAGCTAATAATCTTAATTTTCTAATAAAAACAGCGAGGACTCAAAATGAACATTCGTAATGCCATACATAAAAATACACTACTGTTACCTGCTTCGTCTTCGAAATTGGCTCATGTTATTGTCATCTTTCTTTTGGCCATTTATTTTTTAATATCTGTAAATCAAGCTTATGCCTTTACTCCAAATACTGATTCTCAAAAAGAAGTCGTTCACAATAAAAATGATGAACAAAGCCAATTTGTAAACCGAGCAATCGTGACATCTAATATTGATAATCGTGAACCCGTCGATAATTTAAATGATGTTACGCTCACTGAAGACACGAGCAAAGTGTTTTTCTTCACCGAGGTCATGAATAAGTCTGGTGAAACAGTGACTCATCGATGGTTTTTGAATGGCCGTTTAGAGGCTGAAGTAAAACTAAATATTGGTGCGAATAGATGGCGCACTTATTCCAGTAAAAACCTAGTTTCTATTCATAAAGGGAACTGGCAAGTAGAGCTGTTAGACAGTCGTAATAATCTAATAGCGACACGTAGTTTTAAGTATTAAAATATTTTAATAATTTGATGAATTTGTCTTCAATTTAAGACGTTCAATTTCTAACATCCGAATAAAACAGTAGCGAGATTATGACGCAAAATACGAATCAAACCGCCGAATCTGCAATGAGTGCCGTTCATGAAATTAGAATCGCGACTCGAGAAAGTGCACTTGCAATGTGGCAGGCTTATTATGTGCAGAATCGTTTAAAAGAGGCATACCCAGACTTAACCGTAACCCTAGTTCCAATGACCACAAAAGGCGATCAAATATTAGATACTCCTTTAGCTAAAATTGGTGGTAAGGCGTTGTTTGTAAAAGAACTAGAAGTTGCCATGTTAGAAGATCGAGCTGATATTGCCGTACATTCAATGAAAGACGTACCCGTTGAGTTTCCAGAAGGTTTAATGCTACACACCATTTGTGAGCGCGAAGACCCTCGTGATGCCTTTGTTAGCAACAACTTCATTACATTGGATGACTTGCCAGAAGGTTCAGTAGTGGGCACTTCAAGTCTGCGTAGACAATGCCAGCTAAAAGCACTTCGTCCAGATTTAGTGATAAAAGACTTACGTGGCAATGTGAATACACGTTTACGTAAACTAGATGAAGGCCAGTATGACGCAATTATCCTTGCTGCTGCAGGCCTCATTCGTTTAGAAATGCCTGAGCGTATTAAACAATATTTGCCTACCGAGTTATTGTTGCCTGCAAATGGACAAGGGGCTGTTGGTATTGAATGTCGCAGTGATGACGAAGGGATAAAACAACTGTTGTCAGTACTTGAAGATGCACCAACACGCGCGCGAGTTTTAGCTGAACGAGCAATGAATCGTGGTTTGGAAGGTGGTTGCCAAGTACCTATTGGGAGTTTTGCTGAAATTGACGGCGATGAATTATTTCTAAAAGGCTTAGTAGGAAGTTTAGACGGGACAGAAATTATTAGAGATGAAGTAAGAGGTCCAGTAAACGAATTCGAAAAATTAGGTTCTGAACTAGCTGAACGACTTTTAAAACAAGGCGCTGATAGAATTCTTAATGCTGTATACAACAGCGATGTTACATCAACCGCTGAACAAAAAGGCAATTAAAAAGATGAACAATGCTGAACCGGTAAACGTATTTGATAACTCGGTTCAAGTCATCAATACTCGCCCATTTCCTATGGGTGAGTTGTTGTCTAATGAGCTGACATCATTAGGCATTTCGAATTGGCATAAACCTGCCATTTTCACCAAGTTCATTTCAAATCAAGACTTCGCAGAACATGGTATTTCACTAAACAGTTTGTTTAATGAAGACCAATGGCTGCTATTTGTTAGCCGAACCGCTGTAAGCGCTTTGTTTTCTCTGATACAAAATTTTGGTTCAGATGCAGATAAACTTATAAACAGAATTTCAACTCACCCAAATGTTATTGCCGTTGGAAAAGGCACCGCTGAGCAGTTAGCATCTGATTTTTCTAGACCACTTTCATCTACAATTTTACCTTCCACTTTTAATAGTGAGGGTGTTTTAATGTTGCCAGAGCTTCAAGATGCAGACCTAAAACCAATCCCCAAAGTGCTAAATATAAAAGGTATTGGTGGGCGTGAAGTAATTTCTGACGAATTAGTTAACAGGGGTTTTGAAGTTAGTGAGTGGCCACTTTATACTCGCAAAGATATCCATTACATAACCGAAACATCATTATGGCAGTCAGCTTCTATAATAGTGTTAACCAGTAACGACATTACAAAGAGCATTTTGCACTCTTTGAGTTCATTGGATCTTAATCAATGGCAATGGGTTGTTTTTGGTGACAGGGTGAAAACAACATTATTAAAAAGCGGTGTTAACGATTCACAAATATATATCTGTGAACAAATGGATAATTCTTCTATTATCAAACATATCCAACGATTACTTATACAGCTTCGACACAGCGGTGACATAAAATAGAGACTAATATGACGGAAAATAAAAGCAACAAAAACACCAACTCTGAAACGTCGTCTCAGGAAGACTCTAAAGCAAGCTCATTAATCAAAGATGCTGATAAAAAGCTCGATGCAGCGCAAGATGAATTGGCCAAGCTAGAAGCTGAGCTTAAAGCTGCATCGGAAAAAGGTAAAGCGAAAGAAAAGTCTCCAAGTGAGTCTCCAGCCTCTAACTCTGACAATAGGACTCGCAATAAACCTGACAATAAGTCTAAACCTGACGCTAAAACAAGTGCTAAATCAAAAGTTGAATCAGAAGTAAAATCACAGGTTAAGCCTGAACCACAACCTTCGCAAAAAACTCAAAATAAACAAGAAAATAAAAATAAAAAACCATTTAGCTGGTTAGGTTTTTTTGGATTTATATTTAGTTTAGTTGCAATAGCTGGTGTCGCTTATCTTTGGTGGTTTAGCCAAATTTGGATGACTCAACAATCTGAGCAACAGAATCAAATGCAATCTCAACTGGCAGTTCAAGCTAATAAGCTCAATGCCGCAAGTGAACAACAAATTGGTTCTGTTGAGCGCGCTATTAAACAGTTTCAAAATCAATTATCTGAACAACAACAAAGTCAGCAACGTAGTAATAACTTTGTTGTAAGTACTGAACGTGAATTACAAAATCTTAAAAATAGAATTGGTGAATTGGGCCAAAGCCAACCTAATACTTGGCTAGCGGCGGAAAGTTTGTATTTAGTTAATTTAGCCGAACGCCGTTTATTAATAGAACAAGATAGCGACACCGCAATTCAATTATTAATGTCTGCAAATATTCGTTTAGCCGCAATGCAAGACTCCAGTGTATTTTATCTACGTACCGCGATAAGTGAAGACATCGCCTTATTAAACTCGGTGACTAAACCTGATACCGATACGGCTTACTTGACGTTATCTGGACTTATAAGCCAACTACAAACATTACCATTTGCTAGAAAATACACGCCTGATGTTTTAGATGCCAATACTACGCAAACCGTAAGTCAGGACCTTGGCGACTGGCAAGACAATTTAATGGCTAGTTTACGACGCTTTATGGGCAACTTTATTACGGTTACTCGTCACGAAACAAAGGTTGAACCTGAATTGCCGCCAAAACAAAAATGGTACGTGCGGGCGAACATAACCAGTCAGTTGATTGCTGCCCAGCACGCTAGTTTAAAACAACAACAGGCTATATTTGATTCGTCTTTAGTATTATCTAAAAATTGGTTAAAACAATATTTTGACTTATCTGACCCTGCCGTCGTGTCCGCAATTATCACCTTAGAAGAATTGGAAAAGCAGTCAATTTTAATCACATTACCAGCAAGTCTTAAGTCACAAGCGTTGATAAAAAACTATGTTAGTGAGCAGTTAAAATTAAAAGTAGCTTCGGGTGCAGAAAATACGACGGGAGCGAACAATGGGTAAATGGCTGAAAATCATTATCGCGATTACCATAATTGTTGGTGCGCTACTGTCTGCTCCATTATTAGTAGGCGAACAAGGTTATGTTCTTTTTTCATTAGGACATTGGACTGTTGAAGGCACTGTTATTTCATTTGCCGTTGCTATTGTGCTGACCACAATCGCCTTTTACATTGTTATTAAGTTAGTTCAGTACGTGTTTATGATGTTGATTTGGCCAAGTAAATGGTGGCAAAAATTTCACGCTAAAAAACAAACTGGTTTTTACCAAAATGGCCTTAACCTTATGGCGTTAGGTCAATGGCAACTAGCGAGTGAGACTTTTCTTAAGGTACGTCGTCACGAACGAATTGAATCGGCCCGTACGTTAAGCCTAATATGCGCAGCAAGAGCAAACAATAAAGAATGTACTGACACCACATTAGCGGCATTGTCATTATCCAGTTCAAACGACGTTATCGACCCTAAAGTAAACTTGCCTTTTGCTCAGCTTGTTATCGCCTGTCAGAACCAAAACTATGATGCAGCATTGGCGCTTTTAAACAGTATAGATTTACCAGTACTCAAACAGAGCATTCCTTTCCAACAATTATGGTTGGAAATCACAATATACAATCATCAATGGGCTGAACTTGATAAGTATTTGCCAAAAATAAACAAAGCCATTAAAAAAGAGTTTTCTGAATCAGCTTATAAAGATTGGATGCAAACGCTAGCGGAATGGTTGGAACTTGGTTTTGCTGGTTTTGTAAGTAAAAACTCATTAAATCAACTCGAACAAGCCTGGCAAACCTTACAAAAACACAACCGAAAAGAGTCTGCTTTATTGTTTGCCTATTTGGCCGCCCTAGCCTCTGCGCAACAGTCCGATAAAATTGAAGAAATATTATTGGAGCAACATAAGCTACTAAATAATGAGGTGATATTAAGTGTCATCCGTCGCTATTATCAGGTTAACCATGTTGTGCAAATGGATAAGTTGTTTCATCGCGTCCACCAGCAACTGTCTAAAATGCCTGACGACAAAACACTGTTAACTATTTTGGGTTATCTTGCGGCTGGCCAACGTGACCATACGTTAGCAAAACAAGCCTTACAGAAAGTGGTTTATAGCCAAAAAAATGTAACGGATACTAAATTATTTGCTCAGGAGTTAGCCTTACTCGGTGAGACTCAGAAAAGTCTTGAGGTTTATCATTCGTTGTAAATTATACAAAAAAGCCGGTACTAACATTTACGTTTAGATACCGGCATTATTTGTAGACGTAGTCTGCGCAGAACAAAAATCTAACCTTTGTATTGTTCTTACACTTGTTTCGTTTTAACTTTCTTTTACAACGTCTTCTTTTACTGCGTCTGATTTTGCAAAATTGTCTTGTTTATCGCTACTTTCGGGATGTTGATCATTACTCGAATGCATATGTAAAGTTTGTGTCGGGAATGCAAATTCACCATCATGTTTTTGAACAATATCGGCAATTGCCAACAGCACCGTTTGTTTGTGCGAATGATAGGTCACCCAATCAGTGGTTACGGTCATGCAATAAACAAGAATGTTTAAGCTTGACGCGCCAAAGCCATTAAAGTTAACGATGATGGTTTGATCTTGCGCGACGATCTCCGAGTTTTTTAAATACTCTTTAATGTCTTCGACAATATCATGTACCTGATTCACATCGTCGTAACGAACCCCAATGGTTTCTTTAATACGGCGATGCGACATTCTAGAGGGGTTTTGAACCGTAATATTATTAAACATCGCATTAGGCACATATAAAGGCCTCATATCAAAGGTCCTTATTTTAGAGATACGCCAACCGATATATTCAACGGTACCTTCAATTTCACGATCCGGTGAGTTGATCCAGTCGCCCACTTTAAAAGGCTTGTCCATGTATAACATGATGCCGCCAAACCAGTTTGATACTAAGTCTTTTGAGGCGAAAGCTAATGCAGCACCAGAAACACTTCCTAAAGCAATTAGGCCACTTGCATCAAGTCCTAGTAAATCAAAGACAACAATTGATAAAACAACGATTAGTAATAGTCGACAAATTTTTGCGACACCAATAATTGCCGTTTGGTCTAATCGACCGGTTTCAGTCGAATCTAAGTAAGCAAACTCTAATGTTTTTACCACTCTAAAGCCAAACCAACTTAAATGGGCTGCGATTGATAACTGAATAAATGGAAATCCGGAAATGCCTAACTTAAGTGCCCAAAATTGGTTAACTAAATTAATAGCATGCCAAAACATTAGTAAAATTAAGAACGATTTAGCCGGTAAATAAAATGAATAAATGCTGGCGCCAAAAAACGTATTTCTAGGCTGTTCTAATATTCGGCTCTTTAACGTTCTTAAAACAATTAATATTAGAATTGTTATGTTTAATGACAACAACTCAAAAAAGTAAACATTATTTGGATTGAAAAAATCTTTAATTACTTCCACGTCGTGATATCGTCCTTTGTTAATGTGATAAATGTATGATGATAACTTTTTGATGAAAACTATATTACGATTACTGTTTTTACATTAGTGTAAGGGTATATAAAATCAGCTTTTTCGCAAGCACTGTCGCAAGCACAACCTTATAACAAGGCGCAGAAAAGTGCATAAGTGGATTAATGATTAATTAATAACGATCTTCCAAAGGTCTAATTATAGAGAAACCAACATGAACAAGATAATGACCGGGTTATTCACTGTACTTCTGCTAACTACCTTTTCTTGCACAGCTTTTGCGCATGGCAAAACGAACCAAAATTACCAACCTGACACCCTTCTCATTCCACAATCTGAATTGGTATATTTAACAACGGATAAAGGCTTGGTCGTCATTCACGTCACTGATATTCAATCGCCGATGGCTGCAAAACAATTTAAAAAACTAGTGAAAGACGGCTTTTACGATGGCCTTGGTTTTTACCGCGTTATTGACGGATTTGTTGCACAAGGCGGTCAGGGCGAGTCTGGTGAAGAGAAAGGCGTAAAAACAGAAAAGGTTCCTACGCTTAACGCTGAGTTCACCCAACCTTTAAATAAAACTCCAGACTTTTTAGTCATGCAATCTCCAGCCTTTTTAGCACCCGAAACCGGTTACATTAACGGGTATGCCGCAGGGCGAGATCTAAAAACGAATGAAGCTTGGTTATTACATTGCCCTGGCATAGTTGCGATGGCACGAAACAATGAACCCGATACGGCATCGTCTGAAATCTATATTGTTATTGGCCAAGCGACACGCCATTTAGATCGCAATATGTCGACATTTGGTCGCGTTATTGAAGGTATGGAAATTGTTCAAAGTTTTAACCGAGGCACTAAAGCTGATAACGGCATCATTGCGAGCCTTGATAAACAAACACGCATCTTATCAGCTCGTATAGGCTCGGACTTACAGACAGAATCACGCTCAGCGTCGACGCTGATGGAACCTGCGCCAATTAATTTTGTCATTGAAAACAGCCGAAGCGAGAAATTTAAACAAAGAATTAACGGTGCAAAAAATAAAACTCACCCGTTTTTTGTTTACCCTGGCAATGGCAACTTAGACCTGTGTTATTACCAGCCAAAAGTGACAATTGAAAAAACTAAATAGCACCCACGAACGACGTAAATCTTAATAAAACAAAAAGCATTAGAAAAAGAAAACAGAGAGAAGATAAGTGAATATGACACAAATAGGCCTTCACATGTTAACGAGAACATTTTATCAAAAAATGTTTATAAACCTTGTTTCTGCCAGCCTCATTTTTTTGTTGAGCAGCGTTAATGCGGTGGCCAAAAGCTCTGGTGATATAGTCATAGGTGAAGCATATTGGCATGACTCAAAGATACTCAATGAACCAAGAAAGTATCAAGTATCACTACCTGAACGTTATGAAGCTGGCGGCAGAAAATACCCAAGTCTTTATATCATTGACTCTGAGTTTCATTTTTTGCACGTTGCTTCAACAATTAAGCATCTCACGCGAATGGGAAAATTGCCGCCAATTATTGTTGTCGGTATTGTAAATCACAGTGACAAAGATTATGTGTATCAAACCACTTGGACTTTGCCGTCAGAAGCAAGTAATAAAAACAGTGAATATGGCGGAGTAAAATCTTTTAATAAATATGTTTCAACAGAGTTAGTCCCCCTAATTGATAAGTCATTCAGAACGAATAAACAACGTGCTTTAGCCGGCTATTCACTAGGAGGCCTTTTTGTATTAAATAATTATCTAGAAACCTCGTCTCCTTTTAATGCGTTTTTATCAATGAGCCCTAGTGTTTGGTACGACGATCTGTCAATCATCAAACGATTTGAAAAGGCCATCCGTTTAGAACAACATCCGTTAAATGACAATCTTTTCATTTCCGTTGCTAACGAACAAGGCATGGGCGTTGATGAGCTTGTTGACTCAATTAAAAAATCACTTAGTGCAAATCAGCAATCTGAAAAACCTTTCTCTTTAAATTGGAAGTTTGTTCATATACCAACTGAAAATCATTTTACGACCGGACTACCTGCATTGTTAGAAGGTTTAGAGTTTTTAGCTCCTGATTATGGCAAAGACGGCGGTGAGTTGGTTAAGCTTGGAGATTACCCAAAAGTACTCGATTACTTTGACAGCCTCAAAACTCAATGGGGAGGGTTTGAAATAGAATGGTTGCAAGCCTATCAATTTGCTAAGTATGTATTCTGGTCAAAACAAACGGACAAAGTCAGTGAGATACTTGCCGAGATTAAGAAGCGCTTTCCTGAATCTCATACTCAAGTTGCACTGCAGATAGCGACCGGTTTTATTAAAACCAAGCAACTAGACAAAGCCGATGATTTAATTGCAACTAATAAACGCGCTGGTCAAAAAATGCCGGAATGGTTTAAAACAAAAGGCGATCTGTTAATGGCACAAATAGCGGAAATAAACTCTGTTAATTCAAAGCCAGCAACACCAGCTTCGTCAACAAAAACCCAGCTGTTAAACAGCCAAGCCCAGACATTGTACTCACGCGCCATTGAACTGGCTAAGCAGGCCGATTGGGAACCATGGGAAATAAATGGGCTAAAACCTTAACCCGTCAATTTGAGCTTACACTTTTGTCGACAATGCCCCGAATTCCTTCTGGAATTATCCAAGCCTGATCTTGATTTTTAGTAGACTCACACCTATATTGTCTACAATTTAAATCTACCGGTGATTTCAGTGTCTAAAATATCCCTTCCTTTTGAACAGCCAATAACTGCGGCAGACAAGACGTTCATTAAACTTAGGGCTGATATTGTTGAAGGCGAACTCATCGCTGGTCAAAAACTAAGCGAAGCAGAGTTGTCGACAAAGTACGGCGTAAGTCGTGCGGTCATACGTGAAGCAATGAACCGCTTAGAATCAAGTTACCTAGTGGAGCGCAAAGCTAATGTTGGCGCTCGTGTAGCGACATTGTCACCAGAAGGCTTAGTTGAACTGTATCAAGTTCGAGAATCTCTTGAAGGTATGGCAGCTCGATTAGCGGCAAAAAATATGACCGACAAAGAGATTGGTGATTTAAATAAACTGCTTACTAAACATTTTGACAAGGTTAAAGACGGCCAATCTTATTATCAAGAAGCCGGTGACTTAGACTTTCATTATCGAGTTATTTTAGGCAGTAAAAATCAACATTTAATCGACATGCTTATAAATGGTATTTACCACTTAGTTCGCATGTATCGTGTGCAGTTAGGCATGGCAGGCCCTCGCGTCACCACTGCTTTTGACGAGCACAAACACATAGTACAAGCGATTAGTAATCGCGATGAAGAGTTGGCGGAGCTATTAATGCGCCGTCATATTTTGTATTCCAAAAATAATATTGAGAACAAACTTATCTCAATTCAGCAATCATAAGAGAGAACAACAATGAGCGCAGGACAAAAATTTCGCCAAGCCTTAAAAGATAATCAACCTTTACAAATCGTTGGTACTATTAACGCGTA
The DNA here is from genome assembly GCA_963925625.1 of uncultured Psychrosphaera sp. Lineage (GTDB taxonomy): Bacteria > Pseudomonadota > Gammaproteobacteria > Enterobacterales > Alteromonadaceae > Psychrosphaera. The sequence goes on along the minus strand of CAWUUQ010000111.1, from coordinate 6,271 downwards.
CAGCGCCATGATGGCAAAACAAATTGGCCACAAAGCGATATACTTATCTGGTGGTGGTGTTGCTAACGCTTCTTATGGTTTGCCTGACTTAGGCATGACTTCTCTTAATGACGTCATTGTAGACGTTCAACGCATTACTTCTGCTTGTGATTTACCATTAATGGTTGATATTGATACAGGTTGGGGCGGCGCATTTAATATTGCTAAAACCATTCGCGATATGGAAAAAGCCGGTGCAGCAGCCGTACACATGGAAGATCAGGTCGCGCAAAAGCGTTGTGGTCATCGCCCAAATAAAGAAATCGTTTCAACTGCAGAAATGGTTGATCGCATTAAAGCAGCAGTAGACGCACGTATTGACCCTGACTTCTTTATCATGGCGCGTACTGACTCTTTTGCACAGGAAGGCCTTGAAGCTGCCATCGCACGTGCTAAAGCTTATGTTGCTGCCGGTGCTGACGGTATTTTTGCAGAAGCGGTGCAAACTGAAGAACATTACCGTGCATTTGCTGAAGCATTAGACGTTCCAATTTTGGCAAACATTACTGAGTTTGGTAAAACTGAACTTTGGAATCGTGAGCAACTTGGTGAGTGGGGTTGTGACATGGTTTTATACCCACTAAGTGCATTTAGAGCGATGAACAAGGCTGCTGAAAATGTTTATCAACATATTTTGAACGATGGCGACCAAAAAGCCGTAGTAGATACAATGCAAACTCGCATGGATTTATACGATTACCTTGGTTATCACGACTACGAGCAGAAGTTAGACTCGTTGTTCGCTGAAGGCAAAAATAAGTAAATATTAAAAATAATAAACTGACGTCGAATGTTCGGCGTCAATTAATAATAAATTTAACAGGATTAACTCAGGAGAGCTAACATGGCTAAAGTATTAAGTGGCGCAGGTTTGCGTGGTCAAGTTGCCGGTAAAACCGCCCTTTCAACAGTAGGTAAATCAGGTTCAGGCCTAACGTATCGTGGTTATGATGTAAAAGATCTAGCAAACAACTGTCAATTTGAAGAAGTTGCTTATTTAATCCTTAAAGGAAAGTTACCAAACCAAGCTGAATTAGACGCTTACAAAACAAAACTAATTAGCCTACGTGGTTTACCTCAAGCCTTAAAAGACGTTTTAGAGCGCATTCCTGCTAGTGCACATCCTATGGATGTATTAAGAACAGGTTGTTCAATGCTTGGTAATCTAGAAATGGAAACAAGCTTTGATCAGCAACAAGATGCGACTGACCGTTTGTTAGCAGCATTCCCAAGCATGATGTGTTATTGGTACCGTTTTTCACACGACGGTGTTCGTATCGACGTTGAAACAGATGACGACTCTATTGGCGCGCACTTCTTACATATGCTTCATGGTGAAAAACCAAATGAACTTCATGAACAAGTAATGAATGTATCGTTAATTCTTTATGCTGAGCATGAGTTTAACGCTTCTACCTTTACGGCACGTGTTTGTGCCTCAACATTATCAGACATGCATTCTTGTGTTACTGGTGCGATTGGCTCACTTCGTGGTCCTCTTCACGGCGGTGCAAACGAAGCGGCAATGGAAATGATTGAAGGTTTCACCTCTGCTGACCATGCTGAACAAGAAATGATGGGTAAACTAGAACGCAAAGAAAAAATCATGGGCTTTGGTCACGCGGTATATGCAGACTCAGATCCACGTAATGAAATCATCAAAAGCTGGGCTGAAAAATTAGCTGCAGATGTTGGTGATACGGTTCTTTATGCAGCGTCTGTTCGTTGTGAAGAAGTAATGAAACGTGAAAAAGGCTTATTTTGTAATGCCGACTTTTTCCATGCTTCTGCTTATCACTTTATGGGTATTCCAACTAAATTATTCACGCCTATTTTTGTAATGTCTCGTGTTACTGGTTGGGCTGGTCATGTAATGGAACAACGTGCTGATAACCGCATCATTCGCCCTTCTGCAGATTACACGGGTGAAGAACTTCGTCCAGTACCACCTATTTCTGCACGATAAAATAGCGCAGTCGTAATAAGGTAGCGGTGAGACTTAACGGTCTCCCGCTTCTTTGTATAAAACAATAACCAAACACACTTGATTGGTGATTAAAATGAATATGAATTACAGAAAGCCTTTACCTAATGCCAAAGTTGATTACTTCGACACACGTGCGGCGGTGGAGGCAATATCTCCAGGCGCTTATGACAAGCTTCCGTACACTTCTAAAGTACTTGCTGAAAACTTGGTTCGCCGCTGTCCTGAAGCACAATTAACGGCATCATTAACTCAAATCATTGAACGTAAACGTGATTTAGATTTCCCTTGGTTTCCTGCTCGTGTTGTATGTCACGACATTCTAGGCCAAACGGCCCTTGTTGACTTAGCCGGACTACGTGATGCCATTGCTGAAAAAGGTGGCGATCCTGCAAAAGTAAACCCAGTGGTTCCTACACAGTTAATTGTTGACCATTCATTGGCAGTAGAACACGCTGGTTTTGAAAAAGACGCATTTGAAAAAAATCGCGCCATTGAAGATCGTCGTAACGAAGACCGTTTTCACTTTATAAACTGGACCAAAACCGCCTTTAAAAACGTAGACGTCATTCCTCCAGGCAACGGCATCATGCACCAAATAAACTTGGAACGTATGTCACCGGTTATCCAAAACCGCGACGGTGTTGCTTTTCCAGATACTTTAGTCGGTACTGACAGTCATACTCCTATGGTTGATGCACTTGGTGTAATTGCGGTCGGTGTGGGTGGTTTAGAAGCCGAAAGCGTAATGCTTGGCCGTGCATCTTATATGCGACTACCAGATATTATTGGTGTTGAATTAACAGGCAAACCACAGCCTGGCATTACCAGTACAGACATCGTATTAGCGTTAACTGAATTTTTACGTAACGAACGTGTTGTTTCTTCATTCTTAGAGTTTTATGGAGAAGGTGCTTCGGCATTAACATTAGGTGACCGTGCCACTATTTCTAACATGACACCTGAGTTTGGTGCAACAGCAGCTATGTTCTACATTGACCGCCAAACCATTGATTACTTAACATTAACTGGCCGTGAGGATGATCAAGTTAAGTTAGTAGAAAACTACGCTAAACAAACAGGCCTTTGGGCTGATGACATGGTTAAAGCAGAATACGAACGTGTGCTTACTTTTGACCTTTCATCTGTTGTTCGTAATATGGCTGGCCCTTCTAATCCTCATGCGCGTGTTGCAACTACCGACCTTAAAGCAAAAGGCATTGCCGGTATTGTTGAAAATGAAGAAGGCAAAATGCCTGATGGTGCTGTTATTATTGCTGCGATTACAAGTTGTACAAATACCAGTAACCCACGCAACATGGTGGCAGCGGGTTTAATCGCTCGTAATGCGAATAAGCTAGGGCTGTTACGCAAGCCTTGGGTTAAAACCTCATTAGCACCAGGCTCTAAAGCCGTAACTATGTATCTGGAAGAAGCGAATTTATTGCCTGAACTAGAGAAACTTGGTTTTGGTGTTGTTGGTTATGCTTGTACATCATGTAACGGCATGAGTGGTGCACTAGACCCGGTTATTGCCAAAGAAATTAAAGATCGCAATTTATACTCTACCGCGGTGTTATCAGGTAATCGTAACTTTGATGGCCGTATTCATCCTCATGCCGATCAAGCCTTTTTTGTGTCTCCTCCTTTAGTGGTTGCTTATGCTATTGCTGGTACTATTCGTTTTGACATCGAAAAAGACATTTTAGGTCACGACAAGGCCGGTAATCCTATTACGCTTAAAGACTTGTGGCCAAACGATGAAGAGATCGATGCGGTTATTAAATCAAGCGTAAAACCAGAGCAGTTCCGTAAAGTTTATGAGCCTATGTTTGACCTAACGGTTGATTATGGTGAAGACAACAATCCGTTATACGACTGGCGCCCACAAAGTACGTATATCCGTCGTCCGCCTTATTGGGAAGGGGCTCTAGCGGGTGAACGCACAATGAAAGGTCTTCGTCCTTTAGCGGTATTAGGTGACAACATCACTACGGATCATTTATCGCCTTCAAACGCCATTATGATGGATAGCGCCGCTGGTGAATATCTGCATAAAATGGGTTTACCTGAAGAAGACTTTAACAGCTACGCAACACACCGTGGCGACCATTTAACCGCCCAACGCGCAACGTTTGCTAATCCAAAACTATTAAATGAAATGGTTATGGAGAATGGCAAAATCAAACAAGGTTCTTTTGCACGTATTGAGCCTGAAGGCAAAGTAACACGTATGTGGGAAGCAATTGAAACCTACATGACACGCAAACAGCCGCTGATCATTGTTGCGGGTGCTGACTATGGCCAAGGTTCATCTCGAGATTGGGCTGCCAAAGGTGTTCGTTTAGCGGGTGTTGAAGTGATTGTTGCTGAAGGATTTGAGCGAATTCACCGTACCAACCTAATTGGCATGGGTGTTTTACCACTTGAATTTGAAGCGGGCACAACACGTAAAACATTAGGCTTAGACGGCACTGAAACTTACGATGTTCTTGGTGAAGAAACACCTGGCGCAACGTTAACGTTAGTGGTTAATCGCAAAGACGGTAGCACTGTAAATGTGCCCGTTAAGTGTCGTTTAGATACGGCTGAAGAAGTTTCTATTTATGCTGCTGGCGGTGTTTTACAACGTTTTGCACAAGACTTTTTAGAATCACAACATAACTAATGCTCCGTTGAGTATTTAGATAAAACGGCAAGGTGATGATGTTATCTTGCCGTTTACTTTTTTTAGAAGAGTAAAATATGTCTCATTTAGCACAAATTAAAATTCCAGCCACGTACATGCGAGGCGGCACAAGCAAAGGCGTTTTTTTTAACTTAGACGACTTACCAACTGAAGCTCAGGAACCCGGCGAAGCGCGCGATGCGATTTTATTACGCGTAATCGGCAGTCCAGATCCATATGGAAAACATACCGATGGCATGGGCGGCGCTACATCTAGCACCAGCAAAACCGTTATTTTGTCTAAGAGCGATAAAGCGGATCACGACGTTGATTATTTGTTTGGTCAAGTCGCTATCGATAAGCCTTTTATTGATTGGAGCGGAAACTGCGGAAACTTAACGGCGGCGGTTGGTTCTTTTGCTATTTCTAATGATTTGATTGATTCCAGCCGTGTGCCTAAAAATGGCATCGCAACGGTTCGAATTTGGCAAGCAAATATAGGTAAAACTATTGTCGCTCAAGTACCAATGACTGACGGTGAAGTGCAAGAAACGGGTGATTTTGAACTCGATGGCGTTACTTTTCCAGCCGCAGAAGTTGAGGTTCAATTTTTAAACCCAGCCGACGGTGAAGGGGCAATGTTTCCAACGGGAAATGTTGTTGATGACCTAGAGGTTCCAGCGATAGGCAACTTCCAAGCACAAACCTTAAAAGCCACCATGATTAATGCGGGTATTCCGACTATATTCTTAAATGCTGAAGAAATTGGTTATACGGGTATTGAGCTGCAAGATGCTATCAATAATGACGAAGCTGCACTGGCCCGTTTTGAAACGATCCGTGCTTATGGCGCTGTAAAAATGGGGCTTATACAGAACATTAGCGAAGCGGTTTCACGCCAACACACTCCAAAAGTTGCATTTGTCGCGCCACCAGCAGATTATGTAACGTCAAGTGGTAAGCAGATCACCCAGTCTGACATTGATGTTTCTGTGCGTGCGTTATCTATGGGTAAATTACACCATGCTATGATGGGAACTGCCGCGGTAGCTATTGGTACAGCAGCTGCGATTCCGGGTACGTTGGTAAATCTAGCGGCTGGCGGAAACGAAAGAACAGCAGTGACATTTGGCCATCCAAGCGGCACGTTAAAAGTAGGCGCAGAAGCTGAAAGTATTGACGGTGATTGGCAAGTTAAAAAAGCCATTATGAGTCGTAGTGCTCGTGTGCTGATGGAAGGTTGGGTTCGAGTGCCTCAAGTTTAATTGAGGTCGGTTGCTCTAAATAAGCTCTAGTTCTGAACACGCGTTTTGAGCTAGAGTTTTAATATAAATTATTAACAGAAAAATTTTAGGTAACTATGTCTGATCCAGTAATCATGTCTGCTCAAAATGTTAGTTGGTTATATGAATTTGGTAGTATAACCATTGCTACCACTCTGTTTTTTAGCATTATTCTATTCAATGAATTTGGCTTTAGAATTGGTCGATTTGTACAAGCGCAAACCAGCGACGAAGTAAAATCACTAACCGGCTCTATTCAAGCGAGCATTTTAGGCTTGTTGGCTTTGTTATTAAGTT
>CAWUUQ010000110.1:0-4765 GCA_963925625.1 uncultured Psychrosphaera sp. | reverse complement strand
CACTATCTATCGTGTTCTGAATCAGTTTGATGATGCTGGTATCGTTACACGTCATCACTTTGAAGGTGGTAAGTCTGTTTTTGAACTAGCCAACAAAAAACACCATGATCACTTAGTCTGTTTAGATTGCGGAAAAGTTTTGGAATTCACTGATGATGTCATTGAGCGTCGCCAAGACGAAGTAGCAAAAAGAAATGATATTGCGTTAACTAATCACAGTTTATACCTTTATGGTAACTGCCTTAAAAAAGTATGCGATAACCGTAAATAAGCTATCGCATTTTTTATCAAACTTTTTGGGGCAATGTGTAGCGATTTGCTATTGAATATAAGGGTTATGTGCCCTTTCATTGCCTATAGTTGACGTAGGACCATGACCAGACAAAAATTGGTAATCATCATCTAACGTTAACAGACTTTCTTTAATTGCGTTAATTAATGTCGCATGATCGCCTCTTGGGAAGTCCGTGCGGCCTATACTTCCATTAAATAAAACATCACCCACCCAACACCATTTATACTCATGATTAATAAACACAACGTGGCCAGGCGTATGACCCGGACAATGTCTTACGTCAAATTTTAAATTACCCACTGTCACTTTATCGTTATGCTCTAACCATCGCGTTGGTTCAAAAGGTTTTGCTTCTGGAAATTGAAACATTCTAGATTGATCAGCAAGCCGTTCAATCCAAAACGTATCTTCAAGTTGCGGACCTTCAATCGGCAAGTTTAACTTTTCACTCAAATCTTTTGTCGCACCAGCATGATCTATGTGCGCATGTGTTATTAAAATTTTCTCAGGCTCAACACCTAATTCATTTAACTTATTAATTATACGGTCTAACTCGCCACCAGGATCGACTATTGCTGCTTTGTTTGTTTCCGTACATATAATGATGCTGCAGTTTTGTTGAAATGGTGTTACCGGTAATACTTCAATTTTCATATTTTACTTCTCAAAATAACTTTTGATTATCTTATCGTATTTACCCGATGATTTTAATTTATTAACGCCAGAATTAACCATTTCAAGATTATAGTTACAAAGACTATAAGACTTTGCACACACCATAAAATATGGCTCTGAGTGTAATACCTGATCTAAGTGTAACTCTAACAATTTTTGTTCTGCTTTTTTTTTGTGTTTCAATAAGTATTGTGCTGCAGAACGTTCGATTAAAATGGCATCTAGTTCATTATTTACTAACCTTTTTATACCTGAGTAATCTGAAGATAAACGAGTGACATTCAAATACTGTGTATAGTCATCAAAAGTGTCACCATAACTTTGAATCTTTGAAAGCCCTAATCGATAACTTCTTAGTTGATCAAATCGTTGCCAATATAAACGAACATCTTTACGAGCAAGAAATACATACTCAGCCTTATAAATAGGACTAGAGAATAACCATTTTTTATCTCTTTCTTTATTTTTTAACCACCAAAACGAGGAGTGATGTTGAGAATCAATGGCGAGCCTGGCATTCCGCCAACTATCAAATGTAATTTTTGCCTTTAGCTTTTGGAGTGCTAACGCTTCTTTTACAATCTCGGTTGCTAATCCTTGTTTTTTTTTTTATTCGATGACATAAGGTGGAACTTGGCCAACACTAAATTGTATAAAATTAGATTGGCTGTAAGATGTTACTGAATAAGCGGCGACTACAATAAATAATATAGATTGAGATAATTTCATGACCCTTCCACAAAAGCAGTTTTCAACATTTAGGTTACTATTTTCAGCAATGACGAGACGTCAATTGACACTTAATGAGTTTAAACCATATTCAATTTGTGTGGATAATTATTATGTAAACAGCAACACTCTTAATGGCTTCGAAAAAATGTTCGGTAGTGTTGATTCGCACCCTACCTTTATATTTAATGCAGCGTTCCCAATTGTACTGCAGTGCATTGCTCAAAGTAGTATCCCTTCCTCGTTATTAGGCTTGTTGCACTTAAGTACAGAAATTAAACAACATCACCAACATAATTGGCGAATGCCGAGTGAAGTAAAAGTAACAATAGAGGATATAGTTTCGAATGATAAAGGCTTAAATTATAAGATCGTAACGCAAGTTCATCAGCTGCAAAAATTAACCCTTACAAATACTAATTGGTTATTGGATAAATCTCGTAACTATAAAAAACAAACCAAATCTAACAAACATGGGGATAACAGTCATAGCCGTCAACAGGTGAGCCAATATGACATCACACAAAAAACGGCGCTGCGTTATGCTTTAGTTTCAAAAGATTTTAATCCGATTCATTTAAATGGCTGGTTAGCTAAAAATTTAGGATTAAAAACATCGGTAATGCATGGCATGTATAACGCGCATAAAGTGATGAGTTTGTTATCAAAAGAGATTAATAAGGCTAAGAATAGCCATGTTCTAATTGAGTTTAACCGACCGTGTTTTTTACCAAATACAGCGATACTAATGTTAGAAGAAACAGAACAGGTGTCTGACAACGCAGTTATTGAATATGGATTGTATTCTGAAGATGGCAAAGAACGATTTTTAAAACTTAATTTTAGGCATTAAAAAAGGAAGCCTAGGCTTCCTTTATCAAAATCAAATTTAGGCTTGATTAAGCAGCTAACGCTTCGTTTGCTTTAGTAACTAAAACAGCGAATGTTGCTTGGTCGTGAACAGCGATGTCCGCAAGGATCTTACGATCCACTTCAATAGACGCCTTTTTCAAGCCGTTCATGAATTTGCTATATGACAAACCATTTTGACGAGCCGCTGCATTGATACGAGCAATCCATAATTGACGGAAAACACGTTTCTTTTGACGACGGTCACGGTATGCATATTGACCTGCTTTTGTTACAGCTTGGAATGCTACGCGATAAACACGTGAACGTGCTCCGTAATAACCTTTTGCTGCTTTTAGTACTTTTTTGTGACTCTTACGAGCTTGTACACCACGTTTTACTCTTGCCATTATTCAGTCTCCTCTCTTAAGCGCCAGCTAACATACGATCGATCAACGGTTTATCAACCGAAGAAACCATAAGTTTGCTACGTAGATGACGTTTACGCTTAGAGCTCTTCTTAGTCAAAATGTGACGTAAGTGAGACTGTTTACGTTTGTAACCGCCTGAAGCAGTCTTTTTAAAGCGCTTTGCCGCGCCGCTGTGAGTTTTCATTTTAGGCATTGCCTAGACTCCGCATTGTTGAGTGTTAATTAAAAATAGTAATGAGGCGAACCTGCTAGTCGAAACTAACCTGCTACTTTTTACAGGCCCAATTACTTGCTATTAAGAGCTTACTTGCTCTTGTTCGGTGCGAGTACCATGATCATCTGTCTACCTTCAGCACGTGAAGGGAAGAACTCAACAACTGTAATGTCTTCTAAGTCCGCTTTAACACGTTTTAAAAGATCAATACCGATGTCTTGATGGGCCATCTCTCGACCACGGAAGCGGATAGTGACTTTCGCCTTGTCTCCAGCTTCAATGAAGCGACGCAGGTTGCGTAGTTTTACCTGGTAGTCGCCTTCATCAGTTCCAGGACGGAATTTAATTTCCTTAACCTGAATCTGTTTTTGCTTCTTCTTTTGCTCTTTTTGAGCTTTACTCTTTTCGTATAGAAACTTGCCGTAGTCCATCACTTTACAAACAGGTGGTTCAGCATTTGGACTGATCTCAACAAGATCCATCCCGGCTTCTAACGCCGCTGCTAATGCTTCTTTAATCGAAACAACACCTAAAGGTTCACCTTCAACACCGACTAATCGTACTTCTTGAACGGTAATTTCTTCATTTAACCTGTTTTGAGCAGCCTTTTGGCCACGTTTGTTTTGCGCTCTAATGGCAAAATCCTCCACGAAAATTATAAATAAAGTACAGCGAGTTATTTCTATAATTTGAACTCATTGCTGTACTCGATATTTGTTACGAATATTATTCGTATTTGCTAACCACTTCGTTAAATTGAGCGATAAAGTCATCTATTGGCATTGAGCCCATATCATCACCTTTTCGAGTTCGAACGGCCACTTGACCAGATTCTTTCTCTTTTTCGCCTACAACCAACATAAACGGAATACGTTTAAGAGTGTGCTCGCGGATTTTAAAGCCTATCTTCTCATTTCTCAAGTCCGAAATGACTCTAATTCCACTTTGCTTAAGTTTTTCTTCCACTTTTTTCACATATTCGCCCTGAGAATCGGTAATATTCATAATAACTACCTGTTTTGGGGCCAACCATGTTGGAAGAAGACCAGCATACTCTTCAATCAAAATTCCGATGAATCTCTCTAATGAACCAAGAATTGCTCGGTGAATCATTACTGGCGTTCGACGTTCGTTGTCTTCAGCTACGTAAGTTGCACCTAAACGGCCTGGCATCGAGAAATCAACTTGTACTGTACCACACTGCCATGCTCTACCTAAACAGTCATGTAAAGTAAATTCGATCTTAGGTCCGTAAAAAGCACCTTCACCTGGTTGCAAGTCATAGTCTAGTTCATTTGTTGCTAAAGCGTCAGCTAATGCTTTTTCTGCTTTATCCCAACTTTCGTCACTACCAACACGTTGTTCAGGACGAGTAGATAGCTTTATTGATACATTTTCAAATCCAAATGTTTTGTAAGTATCAAATACCATTTGAATACAGCCACTGACTTCTTCTTGAATCTGCTCTTCGGTACAGAAAATATGTGCGTCGTCTTGCGTAAAGCCACGTACACGCATTAACCCATGTAACGCTCCTGATGGTTCATTACGATGACAACAACCAAACTCCGC
>CAWUUQ010000109.1:0-14800 GCA_963925625.1 uncultured Psychrosphaera sp. | reverse complement strand
CTGCCGAAATGCGTAAAAAAGACGAAGCTGCTGTTGTAAAAGCAGCTAAAAAGTCAATGGCAAAACAAGTTCAGGCTATGTTGGATTTGCAATCGGCAGGGGCCGCAACAACCGATTATGGCAATAACATTCGTCAAATGGCTTTGGAAGAAGGGGTAACAAATGCCTTTGATTTCCCAGGTTTTGTGCCGGCTTATGTACGTCCTCTATTTTGCGAAGGCATTGGCCCGTTCAGATGGGTTGCACTCTCTGGTGATGCTGAAGATATTTATAAAACCGATGCCAAAGTAAAAGAGCATATTCCAGACAATCCGCATTTGCACAACTGGCTCGACATGGCGCGTGAACGCATTCAGTTTCAAGGCTTGCCAGCAAGAATATGTTGGATTGGTTTAAAAGACCGAGCCCGTATCGCTAAAGCCTTTAATGACATGGTAAAAAGTGGCGAGTTATCGGCACCCGTTGTTATAGGTCGTGACCATTTGGATTCGGGTTCAGTGGCAAGTCCTAATCGTGAAACAGAAGCCATGTTAGATGGATCAGACGCAGTTTCAGATTGGCCATTATTAAACGCGTTACTTAATACCGCAGGCGGTGCTACATGGGTTTCTCTGCATCATGGCGGTGGAGTAGGTATGGGCTTTAGCCAACACTCTGGCGTTGTCATTGTTGCCGACGGAACCGCGGAAGCTGAAAAACGTATCAGTAATGTACTTTGGAATGATCCGGCAACTGGCGTTATGCGTCATGCCGATGCGGGTTACGACATCGCTATTAATTGTGCCAAAGAACAAGGTCTAAACTTACCTTCTCTTGCAACTCAAGAAACAAAATAACCAAATTCTAAGTAGGAATAAAACAATGAATCAACTTTTATTAAAACCCGGACAACTCGATTTAGATACGCTTAGAATGATTTATGATCAGCCTGTGCAATTAACACTTGATGAGTCTTGTAAAGAAGCAATTGAACGAAGCCAGCAAGCCGTGCAACAAGTTATTGATGAAGATCGTGTGGTTTATGGCATCAACACAGGTTTTGGCTTGTTAGCCAATACACGAATTTCCAAAGAAGAGTTGCAAGTTTTACAACGCAAGATTGTTTTGTCACATGCTGCCGGAACCGGTGCATACTTAGACGATAACGTCATTCGTTTAATGTTAGTACTAAAAATTAACTCTTTAGCTCGTGGATTTTCGGGTATTCGGTTATCGGTCATTGAAGCATTGATAAAATTGGTGAATTCAGAAGTCTACCCTTGTGTACCAGCAAAAGGGTCAGTGGGTGCTTCCGGTGATTTAGCACCGCTTGCTCATTTAGTATTGCCACTGCTTGGCGAAGGTGTTGTGCGTGTAAATGGTGAGATTCTTGATTCAAAAGAAGGAATTAAACACGCTGGTTTATCTGCCATCGAACTTGCACCAAAAGAGGGCCTAGCATTATTAAATGGAACACAAACCTCAACCGCATTGGCACTAAAAGGTTATTTCTTATCGCAAGATTTGTTGGCCTCTTCAATTATGATTGGTGCCACAACAGTAGAAGCGGCATTAGGCTCAAGAGCTCCGTTTGATGAGCGTATTCATTTAGCACGCGGACAACAAGGCCAAATTGATATTGCGGCTGCATTTAGAAAGGTTTTGACCAACACCTCTGATATAGGCAACTCACACATTCAATGTGAAAAAGTCCAAGACCCATACTCATTAAGATGTCAGCCTCAGGTGTTAGGCGCATGTTTACAACAAATTAGACATGCCGGTGACATCCTTAAAACAGAAGCCAATGGTGTAACCGACAATCCACTAGTCTTTTTACATGATGATGGCGCTGATATTATTTCAGGCGGTAATTTCCACGCTGAACCCGTTGCTATGGTCGCAGATAACTTAGCGTTAGCGATTGCAGAAATGGGTGCTTTGTCTGAACGCCGTATGGCGATGCTTATTGATTCTAATCTTAGTAAGTTACCTCCATTTTTGGTTGATAACGGCGGTGTTAACTCTGGGTTTATGATTGCCCAAGTTACCGCTGCTGCGCTTGCTTCTGAAAATAAAAGTTATGCTCATCCTGCATCTGTAGATAGCTTGCCGACCAGTGCAAACCAAGAAGATCATGTATCTATGGCTACATTTGCAGCGCGTCGTTTACAAGACATGTCAGACAACACTTTTGCGATATTGGCCGTTGAGTGGCTTGCAGCTTGTCAGGGTCTAGACTTTAGAGCGCCAAACAAGTCATCTGAAATGGTTGAGGAAGGTAAGTCTCGTTTACGTGCGGTAGTGCCTTTTTATGATGAAGACCGGTACTTTGCGCCTGATATTGAAGCGGCGATTACTTTGTTAAAAGAACGAAAACTTGCGGCATTACTTCACTAAAATAAAGTTTTGATTTAATGGCCTTTCAGTCTTAACAACTGCTAGGCCTTTTTTATATTCAAACATTAGGTAATGGATATTCGCGAGAGACCACTACACACTATAAAAACGGCGAAACAAACCAACCATCGTTAATGCCATAATTGCCAACGTATTTGGCTCTGGCACTGAGATCGTTGGGTCGCTAATAACATTCGCATCTTGACCAGAAATTTGGATGTTACTCAAACCAAATGCTTCTGTTCCACCATCAGCAACAACTGAAAGCTGAATATGTAATAAATCTCCGCTTCCGGACAACGTTGATTCAAATGTTTGAAATTGATTATTAAGACTATAAGAAAAAGGACTACCAATAGTTTGAACACTCAAGGGGTCATTTAAGATACGCACATTTCCATTTTCCATCGTGTAGTTTTGCGACAATGCTGTTTCTACATCAATTTCGAATAAGCTTTGATAACTGTTGCCGTCAAATGCATAACTTAAGTTATAACTGTCACTAGATTCAAAATCACCCATAGCAGCAAAATCCATAGCAACACTAATATCCGTTGAACCGGTTACATCAAACGACCAGACCGCCGTAGCGTCGCCAGCTAAATTACTAGCGTTCACAGTATCGGTCACACCAAAAAATGAAAAACCAGCCTTTGGCATAATTAGCCCGTAGTTGTCTAAATAACCCACACCACTTCTATCAATAAGCCCATCTGGTATAAAGTTTAATGGGCCTCCGTCAAACAAATAAGTCTGAAACCCATCTTGGCCACTTTCAAACACACCAAGTGCATCATTTGTAAATGATACTAGGTTTGTCGGACTTGTAACGCTAGCACCCGCTAAGTCATGGGCGATTAATCCAGCATATGATTGCCCGCTCATCAGTCCAAATAGTAATATTAATGAATTTCGTTTTTTGCGTAACTTGTGTGTTGCCGTAGAAAATCTGGTTTTATTTCGGCGCTGAGATTTTGCCTTAGTAAACACTTTACCAAGTGTTTGATTTGAGATTTCCAGCGGTTCAACAATTTTTGATAGCGCTAAGCTTTGAAGCATGGCTACATTTAGAAAACATGGAAATAAGCTAGGTGCAGTAGATGTTGTCATTTTAATTCCTTTAAATTATGGAATAGACAACTTAGTGCACTTGTAGATAACAAAGCAAAGATCTGGCGAAGAACTATACCTGAACCATATATAAAACAATAGGTTATGAATAGTTCAGGTTTCTGATTATAGGTCTAGTTCTTGAATTTTTCGGGAAATAGTATTTCGGCCCCAGCCAATTTTTTTAGCCGCATTTTGTCGATGACCTTCACAATGTTTTAACGTTTCTGTTATTAAAACACGTTCAAAATCGGCCTGTGCCTGTTTAATAATTTCAGATTCGTTATCGGCTAATTTTGTTTTAACCCATCGTTCAAAATGTGCCGTCCAATGAGAATTTTCAGCATCAAATTCAAGAGTAGAGTTTGTACTTTTTATGATGGCTGGTTGTGTCATTTCAGGCGGTAAATCAGCCAGTAAAATCTCTTTACCACTCGCCATAACAGTTAACCAGCGGCAAGTATTCTCAAGTTGTCGCACATTGCCTGGCCAATCAAATTCCTCTAAAAAACGAAGCGCTGGTTGTGAAATTGTTTTAGCATCAACTAAAAGCTCTTCAGACGCTTGCAGTAAAAAATGATTGGTCAATTTCTTAATATCTTGCTGGCGATCTTTTAGCGCAGGAATATGAATTCGAATTACGTTCAAGCGATGAAACAAGTCTTCCCTAAAGCGGCTGTCAGCAACAAGTTGCTCTAAATTTTGATGGGTTGCGGCAACAATACGAACATCAACAGAAACAGGCTCATGTCCACCTACTCTATAAAATTGACCTTCTGCCAGTACTCGTAATAAACGAGTCTGAACATCTAAAGGCATATCGCCAATCTCATCTAAAAAAAGCGTACCGCCATTCGCCTGCTCAAATCGTCCCTTTTTGGTTCCGGTCGCGCCGGTAAATGCGCCTTTTTCATGACCAAACAGTTCTGATTCAATAAGCTCCTTTGGAATAGCAGCCATATTCAGTGCGATAAAAGTCTGAGCAGAACGAGGGCTATGTTTATGTAATGCTCTAGCAACTAATTCTTTGCCTGTACCAGATTGGCCATTAATCAAAACACTAACACTTGACCTAGAAAGACGACCTATGGCGCGAAACACTTCTTGCATCGCCGGAGCTTCACCAATAATTTCAGAAGTAGCAGGGATTAGCTTGTCTTCAATAGTGGCGAGTTTAGCGGCATTTTTTAAACTATGCGCAACGGCCTTTTGAGCTAATGCTACAGCATCGTCGATATCAAAAGGTTTAGGTAAATAATCGAAGGCACCGTGTTGAAAAGCGTTTACAGCACTATCAAGATCAGAGTGTGCTGTCATTATTACAACAGGCATATCTGAGTAACGACTATGAATATGTTCTAATAAAACCATGCCATCCATATTAGGCATTCGAATATCGGAAAAAATTGCGTCTGGAACCTCAAATTCTAAGCGCTCTAATAATTGCGCACCTGAGCTAAATACTTCTACGGAAAAGTTACCTTGAGACAGAGCCTTTTCTAGTACCCAACGAATAGAATTATCGTCATCAACTACCCAAACTTTATTCATTATTAGCTCTCTTTACCGACAGGAATATAAATTGAAAATTCAGTTTGTTCAGCGTTGCTACTTAATTCAATATGACCATTATGTTGTTCAACTAACGTTTGTGAAATAGACAAACCTAAACCGTTTCCGTTGTTTTTATTTGTGATTAATGGATAAAACAATGTGCTTTTCATGTCTTCCGAAATACCTGCGCCATTATCAATGATCGACACTTTTATAACACGCTTAACCGGTTGATCATTTATATTTTTAAGACTTTCATATCGAGTTTTGAAAATTATTCTAGAGGCTGACGCCTGAACTGCATTTTGGCCAATATTAAGTACAGCTTGTTCAATCTGTTCATCATCAATAGCAACCAATGGCAAACTGGGGTCATAATCTCTAATAAGTTGAGCGTGCGCTGGCAAATCGATATTTAGCAAAGTGAGTACACGGTCAATAACGACATGAATATTGGTAAATTGCCTTCTTGGGAGTTTATTGGGGCCCAATAACCGGTCAACTAAATTACTCAAGCGGTCGGATTGATCAATGATCATTTGTGTATATTCTTTGAGCTCCAGCCTATCTAAACTTCTAGCCAACAACTGCGCGGCACCACGAATTCCCCCCAACGGGTTCTTAATTTCATGTGCTAAGTTTTTAATCAAGTGGCGCGATGCACTAATATGGTGCTTCTGCGTTTTTTCTAACGTGATTTTGCGCAAATTTTCGTTAATTTTAATTTGTAGCAGACAAACTGGCTCACTTTCAAAAATAATAAAGTCGGCATCAACATCGGAGAGATGATGTCGCCCATCAATAAACACCCAGTCAACCTCATAGTCTACAAAGGGCTGTTCTGATTGCCATAATTTGGTTAATAACGCTTCAGGAAAGCTATGATGAATAGGCAAGGAAAATAGATTTTGACCTAATAATTTTTTACGACTTGAACCTAAAAAGAGTGCTGCAGCTTGATTTACGAAGGTGATTTGGTTTTGTCTATTTATTAGAACAACGGCTAAGGACAATTGTTCTAATATTTTTTCACTGATCAACGCATTCTGATTAGCCAACGAAGTGTCCACTAAATGCGCTTAATTTACTGAAGCTCGGTGAACAAAAAATGTAACCGGTGGGCTAACGGCAATCACTTTGTCAGATTCATTCCAAACTTCTAGCTGAACCTTATGCTCACCTCTATCGATATTTCGTAAGATAAACACAGCCGATTTTTGTGGACCTTTAATTTTTTTATCATCAAGCTTTAAAACAACACTTAAACCACGTTTAAATGACGGTCTTATTGCTCCGGATATATAAACAGACCCCGCATTATCACGAATAGTTTGGTCAGCGCTTGGCTTTAGTATTTCGATGGAAATTTTGTCTACGGCAGCTGTAGTTGTGCCGTCTAAGATTGAGGTATCTACAGACTTAATGATGTTATGGCTTGTGTCTATGTTTACAGTGTCTGCTTTTACGTCAGCTTGTGGTGAATCAGAAAACACCAAAACGCCTTCAGCATTACGCCAAACATAGAGTTTTTTATTATCTGCTGCCAATGTTTGAGTTGCAATTAAGCAAAGCAACAGCAACAAAACGAACTTCCGCATGTTCTCTCTAGTCATCATTTAGGTTAATTAGACGACAATTTAACTAATTTTATTAAAATACGCCAGTAAAAAAGCCCACCTTTCTTAAAAAGGCAGGCTTATTTGTCACAAATATTGAAACTAAAATGTAACTAAAATCTCATTAAGGATTAAAGGCTGTAGTACATTTCAAATTCAATTGGATGGGTCGTCATATTTAAACGCTCAACTTCTTTACGTTTCAACTCAATATAAGCATCAATGCTGTCATCAGTCATAACGCCACCAGCGGTTAAGAAACCACGGTCTTTATCAAGCGCGTCTAATGCTTCTTCTAAAGATGATGCAACCTGTGGAATAGCAGCAGCTTCTTCTGCAGGTAGGTCATACAAGTCTTTGTCCATCGCATCACCAGGGTGGATCTTATTTTTAATTCCGTCTAGGCCAGCCATTAACATTGAAGTAAATGCTAAATATGGGTTACCCGTTGGGTCAGGAAAACGAACTTCAATACGACGTGCTTTTGGCGAAGGAACCACTGGAATACGAATTGACGCTGAGCGATTACGAGCCGAGTAAGCTAACATTACTGGAGCCTCAAAACCTGGTACTAATCGTTTGTAAGAGTTAGTTGAAGCGTTCGTAAATGCATTGATAGCTTTAGCATGTTTAATGATACCGCCAATGTAAAACAATGCTGTTTCAGATAGACCACCATATTTATCACCAGCAAATAGGTTTTCACCACCTTTTTGAAGTGACTGGTGAACGTGCATACCAGATCCATTATCTCCAACAATTGGTTTTGGCATAAATGTAGCCGTTTTGCCATATGCGTGTGCCATGTTGTGCACCACATATTTATAAATTTGAACTTCATCGGCTTTTGCTACAAGCGTATTGTACAAAGTAGCGATTTCATTTTGTCCTGCAGTCGCCACTTCATGGTGATGCGCTTCAACCGTTAAGCCCATTTCTTCCATTACTAAACACGTTGCTGAACGCCAGTCATGAGATGAATCTACTGGTGGTACAGGAAAGTATCCGCCTTTAACCATCGGACGGTGTCCCATGTTGCCATCTTCATAATGTTTATCTGAGTTCCAAGCTGATTCTGTTGAATCAATTTTATAAGATGAACCACTCATGTCTGTTTTGAATTTTACGTCATCAAATACAAAAAATTCAGGCTCTGGACCAATAAATACTTCATCAGCAATACCTTCTGCTCGCATAAAGTCTTGTGCGCGACGAGCAACAGAGCGTGGGTCACGTTCATAACCTTGCATAGTCATAGGTTCAACGATGTCACAACGAACATTTAAAGTTGCTACTTCTGTAAATGGGTCCATAACGGCAGAGTCTGCATCTGGCATTAAAATCATGTCAGATTCATTAATCCCTTTCCAACCAGCAATTGAAGAGCCGTCGAACATTTTTCCATCTTCAAAAAAGTCTTCGTTGATTTGGTGAGCAGGAATTGTCACGTGTTGCTCTTTACCTATTGTGTCGGTGAAGCGTAAATCGATAAATTTAACTTCGTTTTCTTTAATAAGATTGAATACCGCTTGAGACATTTTTTTCTCCAGATGAAATAAATAGTATTTTATATTTGTTCGTCAAAAGCATTATAAAAATCATGCTCTTAACTTTAAATTTGATGCAGACTACAAAGCCAAATACGTGCCAACCAATAATATTAATTTTTATTGTTTATAAACAATCACTTATAGTCTTGTCATTATTTAAACCCGACCCTTTTGCACCATGATAGTACAAGACACTTTGTTTTGGCACCATTTCAGTGCACCCAAATAATTTGTGCAGTAAGGCAGACATTGCAATCTAGACTAAAAGCATTGCAGTAAAGAGTTGTATATCGCTCAATTTTTAATAAATCAATTGTAGTTCGAACTGACGGTTTTTCAGAATATATTAATCATCTATCCAATCAACTTGCCCTATAAGCTTACGGCGTTTGTTAATCAGGTTTTCAATTAACGGCGTCATTATTAGTTCTAACGCTAATCCCATTTTTCCGCCGGGTACAACAAATGTATTTATTCTAGACATAAACGAGCCGTCAATCATTTGTAAAAGATAAGGAAAATCAACGCCCTTTAAATTACGAAAACGAATTACCACAAAACTTTCATCAAGCGTTGGGATATCTTTGGCGCTAAATGGATTTGAGGTATCAACCGTCGGAACACGCTGAAAGTTAATATGAGTACGAGAAAATTGAGGCGTGATATGTGTGAAATAATCCTCCATACTTCTAACTATGGAGCTCATTACCGCTTCACGACTATGACCACGTTGGTTTGTGTCTCTAATTATTTTCTGAATCCACTCAAGATTTACAATAGGAACCATGCCAATTAACAAATCGACATGTTTTGCGACATTGTGATCATCCGTCACTGCACCGCCGTGTAAACCTTCGTAAAATAAACAATCGGTATTTGCTCGCAGCTCTTCCCATGGCGTAAAAGTGCCAGGCATTTGATTGTATGGAACCGCTTCATCAAATGAGTGAAGATATTTCCGAACATTTCCCGTACCGGTTTCAGAATAACTTTTAAATAAAGACTCCAGTGCTCCAAAATCATTGGCTTCAGAACCAAAATAAGAAATGTGTTTACCTTGTTCTTGCGCTTTTCGAATTTCAGCATCCATTTCAGCACGTGCATATCGGTGAAAGCTGTCGCCCTCTAATAGTGCGGCATCAACATTTAAATTTCGAAAAATATGTGTGATGGCATTTGTGGTGGTTGTAGTTCCTGCACCAGATGAACCTGTAACTGCAATAATTGGATGTTTAACCGACATAGAAATATTTCTTAGTAATAAGTTATCTTTGTTATAAAGTGATAAAACATAACCGTCAAGTTTTGCGCTTTTTTCATTAACAATTAAAAATCACTAGGAAAGTCATATGCAATTGTTTTTAACAAGGTTTTTTCATTTATTTTCGGGCTTTTGTGTAAATAGGATTTCTAACACACTGCTTGCTTTTGTTTTACTTTCACTTAGCCATAGTCTGTATGCTCAGTCTGATATTTGGCTATTTGACATAAAGAAAAATAATGTCATCGATTTAACCTCTGCAACCAATATTACCGATCGTGTTGGTTATGATAATCAGCCTTTTTTTAGTGCCGATGGCAATGGCTTATATTATACAAAAATGATGCTGTCGTTTGGGCTTCAACAAGCTGACATCTATTATTATGACTTCGTAAAAAAAACTCATCGCAATATTACAAGAACTATACAAAGCAGTGAGTATTCACCAACTGAGTCTGTTTTAGGGAATAACGAATTATCAATCATAAAAGTCGAGCCCGACGGCGTGCAAAGACTATGGACAGTAGATACCGTTACTGCGCAACAAAAAATGTTAAATCGCCAAATGAAACCCGTTGGTTATCATGCTTGGGGCAAACATCAAGACCTTCTACTTTTTGTGCTGGGCGAACCAATGACACTTCAATATTTAGCAAACTATACACATAGGTCCGCCGTTGTCATGGACAATGATATTGGGAGAAGCATTCGTTACAACGCCTCTAAAGACTGGTTTACGTACTCAAAAGGAACTGAGTCTCAGCAAGTCGTTTTTAAGTTTGATCAAAATTTTAATTCCAAAAATGAACTCATTGCCCTTCCACCTCGTAGTCAATATTACACTTGGTTTAATAACGAAACGCTAATCACTGCAACACAGAATAAACTAATGACTTGGCAACTCGACACACCAACTCAATGGCAACCATATGCAGACTTAAGCAAGGTTTGTCAATTTGGTATTACTCGAATTGCCGTTAATAAAAACACGACTAGAATCGCCGTTGTATGTAATGAAGCCTGAACCAATGACAGTATCAGTCGCGATTATGAAATAAAAAGAAGAAGTAAAATATGAATGAACTAAATTGGTTGATAATCAGCTTGATTGTTGCGGCAATACTTCCTTACGTAGCTAAAATCCCGTTGGCCTTTGCGATGCTTAAACAAGGTACTAAACATCAACCAGGTTACGATAATCGCCATCCTCGAAACCAGCAGAATAAATTAGAAGGGTTTGGGGCTAGATGTTTGGCTGCCCACCAAAATTCTTTTGAAGCCTTAATTGTATTTGCTCCTGCAGTATTACTTGCCATAGCGACAGATAATATTACTCGTAATATCAGCATTCTAGCGGTTGCTTTTGTTGTTTTTCGTTGTCTGTATTTAGTTTGTTATTGGTTAAATTGGGACAAGCTTCGTAGTAGTGTTTGGATGCTAGGCATTGTATGCAACCTATCAATAATGATAAATTGCCTGCCTTAATGCAGAATCAAACGAAGTCATTGCATTAAATCATTAAATTCTAATTAACTACTTAAGGAAGTTATGAAGTTAAACAATCCCTTTCTCACTCGTTGTATTTTATCCACTCTTTTCATTTCTACATCTGCTTTAGCAATTGACGAAACTGAATCCCTAAGACAGCGTTCACAAGATAAGCCTAGTTTTACAAGTTTATCTTTAGATTTGTCTGGCAAAAGCGGTAACTCGGATAAAGAAGACTTTTCATTTGGTATCTATCATTCCGAGCGCAAAAACCAACACTTCGGTTTTATAATGGCGAGTAGAGACTATGCAAAAAGCAACGACATAAAAAGTGAAGACAGTTCATTTCTTCATGGCCGTTACAATTATTACTTTTCGAAGTCTGAAGCCTTTGAAGTTTTTGCTCAAAGTAATAAAGATGATTTTAAGTCATTGGAGTCTAGAAATTTAGTTGGTATTGCATATCGTAAAGAGTTTTCAGATAAAACAACTGCAGGTGTTGGTGTATTTGAAGAAAAAGAAAAATATGACGTAAATGGTTCTACCGTGGAGTTTCAGCAAACACGGTTAAATGTGTATTGGGTAACTACATTACCACTTGCGAATGGTGCAGAATTATCAAACACATTATATTATCAGCCTAACGCCGCTGAACTATCAGACTACCGTGTTTATAATCGCCTATCTATTAAATCTAAGCTAACCGAGAACCTGTCATTAAAATTTGGTTAGAAGTGTCGCATGACAGCCAACCCGTGCTTAATGTAGAAAAAACAGATACAAAATATAGAGCAGGTTTTTCTTACGATTTCTAATCTTATTGTTTAAATGGCAATTTTTAGAGACGAAAAAACCATAAAAAAAGTCACGTTATGTTTTATTTTTATAAAACGACGTGACTTTTTTATTGATTATTTGATGACCAGCTTTTAAATACTAGTTTAAAAAATCGTTAAATTAGAAAAGTTTGCAGTACTTTAAGACTCACGAGTAATCGCTCTGTACGCGATATCCGTACGGTACTCTACACCTTGCCACTTAATTTCTTTAACTAACGCATAAGCTTGTTGCTGAGCCTTAGTTACGCTATCACCCATCGCAGTCGCACATAAAACTCGGCCACCATTTGTCGTCACTTTGCCGTCAACCTCTTTAGTGCCTGCATGGAACGTTTTTGAATCCGCCGAGGCCGCCGGAATTCCGCTAATAACATCACCTTTAGGATAGCTTCCCGGGTAACCCGCTGCCGCCAATACAACACCTACCGCTGGACGCGGATCAAACTCTGCACTCGCTTTATCAAGCTCACCCGCTAATGCTGTAAAACACAAATCTACTAAGTCTGACTGCATACGCATCATAATTGGTTGCGTTTCTGGATCACCAAAGCGACAGTTATATTCAATTACTTTAGGCGTGCCGTCTGAATCAATCATTAAACCTGCATATAAAAAGCCAACGTAAGGGTGACCTTCTTTAGCCATGCCTTCAACCGTTGGATAAATCACTTCATTCATAATTCGGTTGTGTATTTCAGGTGTAACGACGGGGGCTGGAGAATACGCTCCCATGCCACCAGTATTAGGGCCTTTATCACCGTTATAAGCACGTTTATGATCTTGACTAGTTGCCATCGGCAAAACGTTTTTACCGTCTACCATGACAATAAAACTCGCCTCTTCGCCTTCAAGAAACTCTTCAATAACAACACGAGAACCGGCTTCACCAAATGCATTGCCAGCCAACATATCTTTTATCGCGTCTTCAGCTTCTTCTAAAGTCATTGCAACAATGACACCTTTTCCCGCCGCTAAACCATCGGCTTTAATGACAATTGGCGCACCTTGGCTGCGAACATAGTTAATAGCCGGTTCTATTTCAGTAAAGTTTTGGTACGCACCCGTTGGGATTTTATGGCGTGCTAGAAAGTCTTTAGTAAAGGCTTTCGAACCTTCAAGCTGAGATGCACCTTTAGAAGGGCCAAATATTTTTAATCCCGCTTTTTCAAACTCATCCACAACACCCATTACAAGCGGCGCTTCTGGACCTACAATTGTTAACGCGATGTGTTGTTGTTTTGCAAATTGTAATAAACCAGCAATATCTTCCGCGCCAATATCAACATTTTTAACTTTATTTTCAAGGCTAGTGCCTGCATTGCCTGGCGCAACAAAAACAGTACCAACAAAGTCATTTTGAGCCGCTTTCCAAGCTAAAGCATGTTCACGGCCACCGCCACCAATTACCAATATGTTCATATGTAAGTCCACTGAATAGAAGGTCGTTAAAAATTGCGCGGCAGTATACCACGCAAAAAACTCTTTTACTTCTTAACGAACTTCAAAGTCATACGATCACTTTCGCCAATCGCTTGATATTTTTCTTTATCAACTTCGCCGTTTGCTAAACGAGGTGGTAATGTCCAAACCCCTTTTGGATGATCCGCGGTGTCTTTTGGATTTGCGTTAATTTCACTAGTAGCCACCAATTCAAAACCCGCCTTTTCCGCCGCAGCTACAACAAAAGACTGCTTCATATAACCAGAACGTTTCGATACTTCTTGATCAAATTTTTCAGGCATACGATGTTCTACTACACCTAAAACGCCACCTGGTTTTAGCGCTTTATAAAATGCTTGAAACGCCATTTCAACGCCTTCTTCACCTTCGCCCATGTACCAGTTATGAACATTTCTAAAGGTTAAAACCATGTCTGCAGAATTTGCCGGCGCAATATCATGTGCTTTTGTATGATGAAACTCAGTAACTTTTAAGCCTTTATATAAAGGTTCTGTTTTTGCTTTTTCTTTAAAGCTTTCTAAAGAACGTGAGTAATAACCCGGAGCGCCTTCAAACGGATGAAAATGTGCAGCATAAAACTGACCTTTTTGATTCACTATTGGATTAACGATGTTGGTATACCAACCGCCGCCAGGCCAAATTTCTACTACTGTCATGTTTGGAGTTAAACCAAAAAATTTTAATGTCTCGGCTGGATGTCGTGCACTATCACGAACAGCATCTGCACTTCGAAGTGGGTTATTAACCGCCGCATCAATAGCTTCATGTGATGCTGAGACAACAACTTTACCAGTCTCTTCGTTAAGTTCCTTTGTGCTATTGCCCGAACACGCACTTAATAGACCTGTCATTAAAAGAGTCACTGCCGGTAATATAAGCTTCACCGATCTATTCTTTGTCGTTGCTTTTGTAGTTATAGTCATTGTGGTTGTCATTTTCTATTCCTTAAGAATGAGCTTCAAAATTATTAATGCTTAGCGGTTCATATCGTGTGTAGTGAATAACACTTTACTCTTCAAAAAGTTACTCTTCAACAAGTTGTTCACAGCGCCACGAACTACCTGTATTTCCAAGTTGTTCGTCTAAATATGGCAGCACTTCTAACATTTGTTGTTTTAGAGTAAATGGCGCATTTATGACAATCATGCCACTGCCAGTCATTCCTCTTTCGTCGGTATCCGCCGCGATATTTAATTCAAAAACCTGGATGTCTCGAATTCCCGATTTAACTAAACTTTTTTCCATATTATCAATGCGGTAGCGATCAACAACGGGATACCAAATCATATAGGTTGCCGAATCTAATCGCTCGGTCATCGTTTTTACGTAACTAACAACTCGTTGATAGTCGTCTTTAATTTCATATGGAGGGTCAATAATCACCGCCCCACGACGACTTGGTGGTGGGAATAAACCCACACTTAATTCATAACCATCGCCCTGAATAGCTTTACGATATCGATTAGTGCGAACAAATTTTCTCAACAACTCAAAGTCACTTGGATGAAGCTCATGAAAAAAAGCTTTACCTTCAAGCGGCAG
>CAWUUQ010000108.1:0-4146 GCA_963925625.1 uncultured Psychrosphaera sp. | reverse complement strand
GATGGAGACGCGTCTGCAACATGACACAATAGCGTGTTATCAAATGGATTATAAACGGGAAAACAACTACTTTCATTCGCGCTGAAGTCAAACTCACCATTAACCAATGAGCCTTGTTTTACTAACGAGTCATCCGCTAATAAGTTGTCAAAGTTAAATGCAGTTTGTGCTGTCATAGGTCTTTCCTAGTAAAGTTTAATAATTCCGTCGATAACCCCGTTAATGGTATGGCTAGGAGTAAAATTATCCTAGCCATTTTTTAACACACCATATTTACTATTTGTAGAAGCAACTAGCTATTCGCGTTCATTCGCTCAACCATTGCTACCGCAACAGCATGAGCAGAGGCAGGGTTTTGTCCCGTAATCACTCGATCTTGTTTTACCACAAATTCATTCCAAGGAGCTGTTTTAACATAACTGCCCGCAGTGCGCGTTAAACGCTCTTCAAGTACATACGGAATATTTTCTATCGTTCCAAACTCAACTTCTTCTTCACGTGTAAAGCCAGTGACTGAAATATTTGCGATTAACGCTTCGCCATTACTTAGTTTAATTGGTAATAATCCAGCAGGACCATGACAAACAGCACCGATAATTGCGTTGTTTTCAAATAAAGTCGCTACTTTTTGAGCAACGTCTATGTTTGTTGCTAAGTCGTTTAATAATCCAAAACCACCTGGATAAAATACAGCTTGGTAATCGTTTAGTTCTAGGTCGTCCGGTGTTTTTGTCGCGGCAATCTTAGATGAAAAATTTGCATCATTTAGAATACGTGCATTAACTTCGTCACCTTCCGTTTCTGTTCCATAAAGTGGTGCAGCACCGCCTTGTATTGATGCGATGTCATAGTCAAAGCCCTGCTCATTAAATACGTTTATAGCATGTGTAATTTCAGGTGCGTATGTGCCATTTGCTTCGTTGGTATCGCCAAGCGTTGCATGGTTTGTAACTAATACTAAAATTTTCTTTTTTGAGTTTGACATGATGCGTCCTTATAAATAATTGAGTAGCTATGTTAAAACAAATCACGTGCGATGATAATTATGCTAAATTAGAAAACATTATTGTTATATAGCAAAGATAAAAAGCCTGACCCTTATGATCCCAATTAATTCTTTTGAAGGCATTCCTGAGTTTGTTGCTGTTGCTGATACGCAGGGTTTCACTAGCGCAGCTAAGCTATTGGATGTATCAACCTCTCATATTAGTCGTCAAATTGTTAAGATTGAAAAAAGGCTCGGTGTCGCTCTCTTTGCAAGAAGCACCAGGTTGGTAAAACTAACAGAAGCAGGTCATCAATATTACCAACATTGCCAAGACCTTATTAACGGTCTTTCCGTAGCAAATGAGGAAGTTACCAATCAGCAAGTTAATCTTAGTGGCACGTTAAGAGTTTCAGCCGCTGGCGAGTTTTCCGAACAGTTTATCGTTCCCGTTTTATTAGAGTTTGCAGCATTACACCCAAATCTGAATGTCGATATTGATTTTAATTCCAACTTTGTTGATTTTGTTCAAGAAGGCATCGACTTTTCTATTCGATACGGTCAATTAAATGATTCATCATTAATTGCTAGGAAGTTGGTAGATAGACAGTTAGTCGCTGCAGCGAGTCCAGCTTATTTAGAGGAACATGGCATACCTGAACATCCAACTAATTTAAAGGTTCATCGATGTATAACGGCTAATTCGGATCAGTGGCGATTTCAAGAGAATGGTAAACCATTGGTTGTTAAGGTGGACTCTCGCTGGCGATCTAACAGTGGTCGTAGTTTAGTATTAGCCGCTAAACAAGGTTTAGGTGTGAGTTATATGCCGCGTTCGAGTTATAACGGCAGTTTGGATAATGGCGATTTACAAACTATTTTGGCTCCATATTGGAGTGACCATGTTACAACATGGATAGTTTATGCAAATCGCCAGTTTTTATCCGCTAAAGCGAGGCTTGCCATTGAGTTCTTATTACAGAAGTTTGAGTCTTGGCGCGAATAAACGCGAGTTACCACATTAAGTCATCAGGGATTACATAATCCGCGTATGGATCATCTTCATCAGGACTTTCAACTTCATTTTGTGAAACCAATACTGAACTGTCTCGTAGAGCAATTCTATCGGCAACCACACTTGGAATGATGGCAAAGTCACCTTTAAAATTGACGATAGATAATAATCCGTTTGCCAGTTGCTTTTGGATCATGCTTGTTACTTTAAGTGTTTCAACCTTAGTATCATTCATGAAGTTATAGGTGATTTCACCGCCATGAATTTCTAACATGTTCATTTCAATAAGTTGTTTAATCTGAGCTTTAACGGCTTTTTGTTCCGCTTCTTTTTTGATCTGCTCATTGAGTTCTTTGTCTTTTTTAAGCTGAGACTGTCTTTTGTTTTCCGCAGCTGCTCGAACTTCACGTTTCATATCACGTGTTTTTTTACTGTCTTTTTTTGCCTTTTTGGCTTTTTTTTCGTTTGTTAAGCCCGCTTTTAAAAGCTGCTCTTGTAATGACATTTGAGCCATGATTTACCTTAAACTTTTAATTTATAACGTTTTGAAATTACAATAATTCTTTAATTCACACTGAGTTTAATATACACAGACGCTTTAACTTTTTTTAGGACGTTAATTTTTAGTAGACTGCTCTGCAAGCTTCGCTTTTTTAACAATCTGTCTAACGTCTTCTAATAGCTGCTGTGAGTCATAAACAATGCCGTCTTTGATCGTGTATCTCAGACCTTTGATACGGCTTGGTTTATTGTTGTTGTCTAGTTTAAAGTGTCCTGTGCCATATAGCACCTTAAAGTTTTGCAGAGGATTTTCAGTGCTTACTATTAAGTCGGCTTTTTTACCGATGCTAATGCTGCCAATTTCTTCGTCTAAGCCTAATGCTTCTGCACCATTTAACGTGGCAGACTGTATCACTTCTAAAGGATGAAAACCGGCTTCTTGTAGTAATTCTAATTCACGAATATAACCAAAACCAAATATCTTATAGATATAACCTGAATCGGATCCTGTTGTTACTCTGCCACCGTGGTTTTTATAATCATTTAAAAAGGTCATCCATTTTCTAAAATTATTCTTCCAGTTAATTTCTTCCGCCGTTGTCCAATCAAACCAATAGCTACCATGTGCATAACGACTTGGCTCAAAAAATGACCATAACGTTGGTAACGTATAGTCTTTATGCCAAATTGCCTGACGTTCACGCATCAAGTCTCGACTCGCTTCATAAATAGTCATAGTTGGATTAATTGTAAAGTCTAAGCTGATTAGTTCATCACGAACTGCTTGCCACTTTGGTGAATTAACATCAGCGGCTTGATTCCATAATTTTCCTGCTTCAGCAAAACGATCTTGTTCATTATTGTAATTGTAGTTCGCCGGATAATGTTGCACGACTTTGTCTTCAAACATCGCTTCTGGTAAACCATACCAATGTTCCATTGTTGTTAAGCCTAAACGTGCAGAGTCCATAACATTCATACGCATTACATCGAGTTGCGCATGATGCATCATAGTGCCTAACCCACGTTTATTCGCTTCATCTAATGCTGCTGTCATTATTTTTGGCGTAGCACCAAAAAACTTAATGCCTTTCGCGCCTTTTTTAGCTACTTTTTCAACCCATTTACGCGCCTGTTCGGCACTAAATATAGGCCCTTTATGTCCCATACCAAACCCTACGTAAGGCACGATTCTTGGTGCAACAATTTCGTTCTTTTCGCTGCGTTTTTGCTGATCCAATACCCAATCTAAACCATTAAAACTACCAGGCTCTCTGATAGTTGTAATGCCATGTCCCATCCAAAGTTTAAAAACGTATTCAGCAGGTACGCCGTTGGTTGAGCCGCCAATATGTCCATGCATATCGATAAAACCAGGTAACACATATTGACCTTCTATATCGATCTCTACATCACCTTTTTGTGCCGCTAGACGACCGTTTTCTTTTATCGGAACGCCCGGATAACCAACTGATCGTATATTTTTAATTCGGCCGTCTTCAATTACAATATCAACAGGACCACGAGGTGGCGCCCCTTCACCAGTGATTAGAATGCCACCGCGAAGAATGATCCGTTTGGCTTCGATGCCTTCGCCTTTTTTTCTATCTGGCGCTTTTTCTACCGGGGCTGCCAACGAAAGTTG
>CAWUUQ010000107.1:0-10208 GCA_963925625.1 uncultured Psychrosphaera sp. | reverse complement strand
GGCCACTAAATAACCAGGGATTTTACCTTCTGAAGCATCAGCCAACACCCTAACAAAGGTTTGGCTCATAAAAATGCTCATCAAGACAATAAAAACCGCAAACTGAGACTTAAAAACTTCTGCGGTTAAATAACGTAAAATTATCACTTACAAACCTTATAAACTTGTACTTTTACTGGAATAATACCGATTTTTGGGTAAACTTCTTATTTTAGTAAGAAAACTTTTTATAGCAGACTAAACTCATGCTATAACAATCGGTCACCAAGTTAAAAAAAGACCATAAAATAGTCTTGTAGAGCTTGATTATAATGGTAAATCAGTGAAACACCGATAAAAATTTTTAAATTAGGCGGATTAATTAAATCGACCTATGTTTTGGAGAGATCATGGAATTTAGTGTAAAAAGCGGCAGCCCAGAAAAACAACGCAGTGCTTGCATCGTTGTTGGCGTGTACGAACCTCGCCGACTATCTCCGGTAGCGGAGCAATTAGATCAGATCAGTGAAGGATACATAAGCAACTTGTTGCGCCGTGGTGATCTCGAAGGCAAGCCTGGTCAAGTCTTATTATTACATCATGTACCTAACGTTTTAAGTGAGCGTGTTTTGTTGGTTGGCTGTGGTAAAGAACGTGAACTTAATGAACGTCAATATCGCCAAATTATTAAAAAGACGATTGATACTCTTAATGAAACTGGCTCGATGGAGTCAGTTTGTTTCTTAACAGAAATGCACGTTAAGGGCCGCGATACTTATTGGAAAGTGCGTCAAGCCGTTGAAGCAACCATGCATAGCCTTTATAGCTTTGATCAGCTTAAAAGCAAAAAAGATGAAGCACGCCGTCCACTACGCAAATTAGTATTTAACGTGCCAACACGACGTGAACTTACATTAGGTGAGTCTGCAATTGAGCACAGTTTAGCAATTTCTAATGGTTCTAAAATGTGTCGTGATGTAGCGAACATGCCACCTAATATCTGTAATCCAGCGTATTTAGCAGAGCAGGGCAAGACGCTCGAAGAATATGAAAAAGTGTCGGTATCTACCGTTGGTGAAGAGGAAATGGCTAAGTTAGGCATGAACTCGTATCTGGCGGTTGGTCGTGGTAGTGAAAATGAATCTATTATGACTATCATTGACTACAAAGGTGGCAAAGAAGGCGATGCTCCTATCGTTCTAGTTGGTAAAGGTCTTACCTTTGATTCAGGTGGTATTTCAATTAAACCATCTGCACAAATGGATGAAATGAAATATGACATGGGTGGTGCAGCTGGTGTTTTAGGCACAATGCGCGCCTTAGCTGAGTTAGATTTACCACTGAATGTTATTGGTGTTTTAGCAGGCTGTGAGAACATGCCTAGTTCAAGAGCATATCGCCCGGGTGATGTATTAACGACCATGTCAGGTAAAACCGTTGAAGTATTAAATACAGATGCTGAAGGGCGTTTAGTGCTATGTGATGCGTTAACTTACGTAGAGCGTTTTGATCCAGACTTAGTCGTCGATGTTGCAACGTTAACGGGTGCGTGTGTGGTTGCCTTAGGCAAGCACGCCTCTGGTTTGTTAAGTTCACATAACCCTTTAGCGCATGAACTATTAAATGCGTCTGAGCAGTCTGGTGATAGAGCTTGGCGTTTACCTTTATGGGACGAATACCAAGATCAGCTAGACAGTCCTTTTGCAGACTTTACCAATTTAGGTGGCCGAGATGCCGGTACTATTACAGCAGCTTGTTTCTTATCTCGTTTCACTAAAAAGTATAACTGGGCGCATTTAGATGTTGCAGGTACTGCTTGGGTAAGTGGTGCAAATAAAGGTGCAACTGGCCGTCCAGTACCAATGTTAACTCAGTTCTTAATGAATAGAGCAGGCATCGCCGTTGAGCAATAATGCTTAACGGTATTTATTTTATTATTAAAGTCGGAAAGTTATGAACGCTGTTTTTTGGTTATTGTCAGAAAAACATCAGGTGCCATCAACGGCAACTGAACAAGGTGTAGGGCCTCATTGGCACTACGCTTGTGTTCTAACGGCTGACTTATATCGACAACATAAAAAAGTGTTGTTAGGCGTCAATGATCAAGATCAAGCTCATGTAATTGATGAGTGGTTATGGCAATTTGAAGCAAACCGATTTATTCCACACAATCTACCTGGTGAAGGTCCTCATTATGGAACACCTGTGGAAATAAACTGGCAGCCAAGCCCACAACGACGCCAATGTTTTGTTAATACCTGCGAGCAAATACCGTCTTACTATCAACAGTTAAAAGGGATAACTGAATGGCATGATTTTGTGCCAAATGATGATGTAGGCAAAGCGGCGGCTCGCGAACGCTACAAAACGCTTAAACAAGCGGGTTTTGAAATAACAACCACGCCTATCCCAGATTCAATCGTTTAATCGACCAATAAATTCAAGGCTATTTTCAGAATGGATAAGACTTACAATCCTAGCGACATCGAACAATCCCTATATAAAGAATGGGAAGACAAAGGCTATTTTAAGCCAAGTGGCGAAGGCGAAAGCTTTAGCATCGTCATTCCACCACCAAACGTTACGGGTAGCCTTCATATGGGGCACGCATTCCAACATACCATTATGGATGCACTTACACGTTATAAACGTATGGATGGATATAATTCATTGTGGCAAGTTGGCACTGACCACGCTGGTATCGCAACACAAATGGTTGTTGAGCGAAAATTGGCAGCAGAGAACAAGCCTTCTCGTACAGATATGGGACGTGAGTCTTTCATTGATAAAGTATGGGAATGGAAAGAAGAGTCAGGCGGCAATATTACGCAACAAATGCGTCGTTTAGGTAATTCTGTTGATTGGGAACGTGAGCGATTCACCATGGACCCAGGTTTATCAAAGGCCGTTGAAAAGGTTTTTGTTGATCTTTATAACGATGACTTAATTTATCGTGGTAAACGACTCGTAAACTGGGATCCAAAACTACAAACTGCCATCTCAGACTTAGAAGTTGAAAACAAAGAATCTAAAGGTTTCATGTGGCATTTTCGTTACCCATTAGCGGATGGTCAAAAAACGGCAGAAGGTTTAGATTATCTAGTTGTTGCAACAACACGCCCTGAAACATTATTAGGTGATACTGCGGTTGCAGTTAATCCAGAAGACAACCGTTATAAAAACTTAATTGGTAAGTTTGTTGAGTTACCATTAATTAATCGTCGTATTCCTATTGTTGGAGATGACCATGCAGACATGGAAAAAGGCACCGGTTGTGTAAAGATTACACCAGCGCATGACTTTAACGACTACGAAGTGGGTAAACGTCATCAGTTGCCGATGATCAACGTTTTAAATTTTACCGGCCACATTCGCAAAGAGTCCCAAGTATTTAATACTAATGGCGAAGAAAGCGACGTTTATAGTTCAGCACTTCCTGAAGAGTATCAAGGTCTAGAGCGTTTTAGCGCACGTAAAGCCGTTGTCGCAGCGATGGATGAACTTGGCTTTTTGCAAGAAGTAAAAGATCATGATTTAACGGTTCCATATGGTGATCGAGGTGGTGTGGTAATTGAACCAATGCTAACGGACCAATGGTATGTTCGTGTTGAACCTATGGCAAAAGTAGCGACTGAAGCAGTACAAAATGGCGATATTGAATTTGTACCAAAACAGTATGAAAACATGTACTTTGCTTGGATGCGCGATCTACAAGATTGGTGTATCTCTCGTCAGTTGTGGTGGGGTCATCGTATTCCAGCATGGTACGACGAAGATGGAAAAGTATACGTTGGCTCAAGCGAAGCAATTGTTCGTAAAGAACATGGTTTAGCGGACTCAATTAAATTACGTCAAGACGACGACGTGTTAGATACCTGGTTCTCTTCAGCGCTGTGGACGTTTTCTACCATGGGTTGGCCAGACAATTTAGAAGACTTAAAAACCTTCCACCCAACAAATGTATTGGTTACAGGTTTTGACATCATATTCTTCTGGGTTGCTCGTATGATCATGATGACCATGCACTTCATAAAAGATGAAGACGGCAAGCCTCAAGTTCCATTTAAAACCGTTTATGTTACTGGCCTTATCCGTGATGAAAACGGCGATAAAATGTCTAAATCTAAAGGTAACGTTATTGACCCATTAGACATAATTGATGGCATTGAGCTAGAAACCTTAGTAGAGAAACGAACGGGCAATATGATGCAGCCTAAGTTAGCTGCAAAAATTGAAAAAAGTACTCGTAAACAATTCCCAGAAGGCATGACTCAAAGTGGTACCGATGCATTGAGATTTACTCTTGCTGCATTAGCGTCTACAGGACGTGATATCAGTTGGGATATGAAGCGATTAGAAGGTTATAGAAACTTCTGTAACAAGCTTTGGAATGCAAGTCGTTACGTATTAATGAATACTGAAGAGCATGACTGTGGACGTGAATTACCAAGCGACAGCAAAGATTTAGAATACTCTTTGGCAGATCGTTGGATTCAAAGTCAGTTGCAAACAACCGTTAAAACTGTACGTGGACATCTAGATGCATACCGCTTTGATTTAGCGTCAAGTGCATTATATGAGTTCACATGGAACCAATTCTGTGACTGGTATTTAGAATTAACAAAACCGGTGATCTTTAAAGGTAATGAAGCTCAACAACGTGCAACACGTAAAACACTAGTAGATGTTTTAGAAGAACTGTTACGTTTGCTACACCCAATTATGCCGTTCATTACAGAAACTATTTGGCAACGAGTAGTGCCGTTTACAGCAGCAGGTATTAACAAAGCGGACAGCATCATGCACAGCCCTTTCCCGATTGTTGATGAAAGTCGTATTGATGAAAAAGCAATGGCTGATGTTGAATGGTTAAAGCAGTTTATATTGGTTATTCGTAACATTCGCGGTGAAATGGATTTATCTCCAAACAAGCCTATCAATGTTATTTTGCGCAATACGTCAGCACAAGACTTGCAACGACTTGAAGACAACAGAGCGTTTTTGATTTCGTTAGCAAAACTTGAAAGTATTGAAGTATTGGCTGAAGGTGAAAAAGCGCCTGCATCGGCAAGTGGTTTAGTTGGCGCAATGGATGTGTTAATCCCAATGGCCGGGTTAATCGACAAAGATGCTGAAATAGCACGATTAAATAAAGCGATTGAAAAAACCGAAGGTGAACTAAAACGAGTTTCAGGTAAATTATCTAACCAGAAGTTCGTTGATAATGCGCCACAGCAAGTTCTTGAAAAAGAGCAGGCTAAGCTTACAGAATATGAGCAAAGTCTAACTAAGCTAAAACAGCAAATTGCGGAAATAGAAGCAATCTAGATTTACTGTCCAATGGCTAGGTTGTAGTCCTTGGTAAAGTAACAGAACTAAATTGTATAAAAAATAAAAACCCCGAGTGGTACTTGCCATCGGGGTTTTTTATTGAGCACTATTCTTGAGTGAATTCTTAGCAATTCTTTTGTGCTTTTTTATTCTGTTTTTGTTCATACATCAGTTTGTCAGCCTCTACTATCCAATCATCAATTGAGTCAATCTCACGAGTTAATTGATAAACGCCAACTGAGAAACAGACTTCAACACTGGTCCTGTAATTGGGGTTATCCCTATCCTCAATTTTGATATGAATTGACTTGCCAATACGATTGCAATACTCCAAAGCCTGACTCAAATCCGTATTTGTTAATAAGACCGTAAACTCATCTCCGCCATAACGACCGATAGAATCATTTTTCCTCGCCTCTTTAATTAACTTATTAGTTATTTCTCTTAAAGCTTTATCACCACAAGCATGACCGTATTCATCATTTATAGGCTTAAAGTCGTCAAGATCGACAAATAACAAAGTGGCAGGAGTACCATATCGTCTAAACTGTTCAATGGAAAAGTGCAGATGTTTTTTAAATGCACGAATGTTTAAAGAGCCAGTTAGTCCATCGATACTAGATAAACGTTCTAAATCTCGGTAGGCATTTCGTAACTTAATTAAAGATTCATCTAACGCAGCTTCTGATTCTTTTAACTCAGAAACATCTTGGATGGAAGATACAAAATAACAAGGTTCTTGTTGTTCATTTTTAACTAAAGTAGAAGTTAACTTTGCCCAAACTAGATGGCCACCTTTGTGGCGATAGCGGCGAATTTTAGCAAAACTTTCATTCATCTTTCCTGAGATAGACAATTTCATCCACTTTAAGCTCTCAGCAATATCTTCATGTCGTGAAATGTCTTTGAAGGATACATTTAACAGCTCCCGCTCCTTATAACCCAATATTTCACAAAGCTTTTTATTTACCCGCAGAAAACTCCCATCAAGGCTGACATGTGCCAAACCAACACCTACATTTTCAAAGCTAATTTTGTATTCTTCTTCTAACAGGTCAGTCTTAATTTCTGAACTTTTAAACGTATCTGTATGAGTAGTAGCGCTGTCTGATACAGGCCGGTCGGGAGAAGTCATCAGTTATAAAGAGGTCCGTTTACGGTTATTACTTTTAGCTTAGACTAATATCCAAAAAATTATAAAAAATATTTTTCTATTTTGGGAAAAATATTCGGTATTACTTTTATGGTTTAAGTACGTAGGGTTGTGGGGATACCTAAAAGGGTGATTCAACAGGATAATGCTCAAGATATTTAGCATAGCGTTATCAAATGACAATTGTAACGAATTGTAAAATGATCAAAAAAGATCTTGTTATATTGTTTGGTTGATACTAATGTGATATCAAAATGACATCACATAGTAAGGTTGGAGATTAGAAATGGAAGAAAAAAAAGGGTTTTCTTTAAATGGTTATTTAGTTGCACCTATCTTGTTGGCAGCAACGGTACTTGTCACGTCAGGCATTGAGGTTCCATTTGGTGCAAATGATGCTTTTCTTATTGTATTAACAATTTTAATTGGACTTTGTTGGCCTGGATTTTTTATGGTGCAACCAAAGCAGGCTAGAGTATTAACCGTGTTTGGTGCTTATGCAGGCACAGTGAGAGAGAATGGTCTGCGTTGGACAATTCCATTCTTTATGCGTCGTAATATTTCGTTGCGTACACGTAACTTTGAAAGCGGCAAAATCAAAGTTAATGACAATCAAGGTAACCCTATTGAAATAGCAACGGTTGTTGTTTGGTCGGTGGAAAACACTGCAAAAGCGGTTTTTGAAGTTGATGACTATAAAAGTTACGTGAGTATCCAATCAGAAGCGGGCTTGAGAAACTTAGCCACTTCATACCCTTATGATATATACGAAGAAGATGCAGTCGCATTACGTTCACACCCACAAATTATTTCAGATGCATTAACAAAAGAAGTGTTGAGTCGTTTAGAAGAGGCTGGCGTAAAAGTACACGAAGCCCGTATCAGCCATTTAGCTTATTCACCAGAAATCGCTAATGCAATGTTACAACGCCAACAAGCAACCGCTATAATAGCGGCCCGTGAAAAAATTGTTGAAGGCGCAGTAGGCATGGTGGATATGGCATTGGAACAGTTGTCTGCTAAGGGTATTGTTGAGTTAGATGAAGAACGTAAAGCGGCGATGGTGAGTAATTTATTAGTTGTTTTATGTGGCGATCAGAATACTCAGCCTATTATTAACGCAGGCTCATTGTACTAATATATAGGCTAGAAATATATTTAGGGCAGTTTGCAAAATTACAGGTGATTAGTGGCTAAAAAGAAAAGCTTTCCTCTTAGAATCAATGAAGATGTGCTGGCGGCTATGCAAAGGTGGTCAGATGATGAATTGCGCAGTGTAAACGCTCAAATTGAGTTTGTTCTGCGCAAAGCGTTAGTTGATTCCGGAAGAGTTAAGCTAACTCAAAAAGTAGTAACTGAAATAGAAGAACAAAAGTAAATCATTAAGTTTAGTAGCAGTTTATAAACTCATTTAGTTGTTCGATTTCAGTTGTTAACTAAGGAAGACAAATGAACAATTTAAGCATAACAAAAAGAATGTTTTATAACCGCAAAAAAGTTCTCCCAAACATCGGCAGAGTTTACAAAACTTCTGTCTTTATACTGCTCGCTTTTTCTGTAGTGGGATGTTCAAAAGCGCCTACCGAGGCTGAACAACAGGCTAAGGAAACAGAAGTCGCAACAACTAAAGCTACGACAACAGTAGATAAGTCGAGTGAACTTAAATACGCAAAACTAAGTTCATTTTTAGAAGTATTACAAAACAACGATAAATTTATGGCGTCCGTTGCGATACGTGATAACGGTAAACTTGTTTACGAATATCAGGTGGGGTTTGCTGATTTAGATAATAATCTTAAGGCAACAGCAAATAGCAAATATCGTATCGGATCAATCACTAAAACGTATACGGCTGTTATGGCAATGCAACTCGTTGAAATAGGCGAATTATCATTAGCTCAAACGTTAGATGAATTTTATCCACAAATCCCTAATGCTGAAAACATTTCAATTGAGCAAATGTTG
The DNA here is from genome assembly GCA_963925625.1 of uncultured Psychrosphaera sp. GTDB lineage: Bacteria > Pseudomonadota > Gammaproteobacteria > Enterobacterales > Alteromonadaceae > Psychrosphaera. Next base: position 1,780 of record CAWUUQ010000107.1, on the reverse strand, counting down.
TCCCACAAGTCTGGAATTTTTAACTTTACCAACGATCCAGCCTATCTTGAATATATGGAAACGGCAAAATCCAAAGAGGATCTGTTGTCTATCATCAGTGCATTCCCGTCAGACTTTACTCCAGGCAGTAAGTTCTCTTATTCAAACTCAAACTATGTATTACTCGGCTTCATCATTGAAGATATAACAAAACAATCATTTGCGGTGGCACTTCAGGAAAAAATTCTTAAACCACTTAAGTTAAAAAGTACATATTTTGATGAAGGTATAAGCCCAATTAATACCTCTAATAACGAAGTGAAGTCATACAGTTATAAAGGTAAATGGGTTGACGCAACAGAAACTAATATGAGTATCCCACATGCTGCTGGCGCTATAGTAAGTACGGCAAACGACGTTAGTTTGTTTCTGCATGCTCTATTTAATGAACAACTATTAACGGCAGAGTCATTAGACTTGATGACCAAAAAAGGCGAGTATGGATTAGGACTAGTGTCATATCCTTTTTACGATAAAGTAGGTTATGGCCACAATGGTGGTATTGATGGTTTTGTTTCAAATGCAGCTCATTTACCAAAAGAAAATGTCACGATTACCGTTTTATCAAATGCCGTCAATACGGCGTTTAACGACGTGCTAATTGCAGTATTAAGCGAACAATTTAATCAGCCTTATTCAATTCCTACGTTTGAAAAGAAGGCACCAGCCACGGGTGAAGTCGACTTTAGTCTCTATGTTGGTGAATATGCTTCAAAACAAATGCCGTTAAAAATAAAGGTATTTGAAGAGTCGGGCCAAATGATGGCTCAAGCAACTGGGCAGGGAGCTTTCCCTTTAGAGCGTAAAAGCCAACATGACTTCGGCTTTGATCAAGCCGGCATTTTGATGGAATTTAACCCCGATGAAAAAAGCTTTGTATTAAACCAAGGTGGCGCAAAATTTACGTTTACATTAGTTAAATAAATGCACAACTAAATGCGCATATAAATACAAAACACAAAGGCTAACGTTCGTTAGCCTTAACTTCTTGCCATAAGGCTTCCATTTGATTGAGCGTCATTTCACGCAATCCAATGCCTTCATTTGCTTTCTGCTCAACGGCTTTAAATCGTTTACTAAATTTATCGTTGGCAGCGCGAGTAACTTGCTCAGGGTTTAAGCCTAAATGACGGCTAACATTGGTCAATGCAAAAAAGAGATCGCCAAGTTCTTCACTAATTTTATCTTTGTTTTGTTCAATATAGGTTGTATTAACATTGTTAGAATCAGTGTTCTTATAATCAGCTTTATTGGGCTTGCCGCCTATAATTTCAGCTTTAAGCTCGGCAATTTCTTCCTCAACCTTTTCTAGCGCACCTAATACATTTGGCCAATCAAACCCAACATGGGCAACTCGCTTTTGAATTTTATAGGCTCGGTTTAAGGCAGGTAAAGCGGCAGGAATGTCATCTAATACTGAAGGCGCATCAGAAGGCTTTTGTGCTCGTTCTTCCGACTTAATTTGCTCCCAGTTGTACTTTATCTCAGCATCACTTAACGAAGACGTTGAAAGATCGCCAAATACATGAGGGTGACGACGAATTAATTTCTCAGACAAAGAATGAACAATGGTATCAAAGTCAAAACGTTGTTGTTCTTTGCCTAGCTGAGCATAAAACACCACTTGAAATAAAAGATCACCTAGTTCTTTTGGTAACTCATCAAAATCTTCATTCTCTATGGCTTCTGCCACTTCATAGGCTTCTTCTAACGTATGAGGCACAATACTTTTAAAGTTTTG
>CAWUUQ010000106.1:0-18044 GCA_963925625.1 uncultured Psychrosphaera sp. | reverse complement strand
CTGTTTTTTATGGCCATGCAGAATCCATTAATGTTGAGTTACGTCAGCCAGTATCTGCTGATGACGTGAAAAACATCCTAGCGACTGCGCCAGGCGTGGCCTTGATGACAGAAGACAAAGAGTATCCAACACCAGTTTCACATGCCAGTGGGCAAGATCAGGTCTTTGTTGGAAGAATAAGAGAAGATATTTCTCACTCTAACGGTATAAATATGTGGGTAGTGGCCGATAACGTACGTAAAGGTGCGGCAACAAACAGCATTCAAATAGCTGAATTGTTGATTAAAGAATATCTATAATAATTAGTATTTTAATCAAGCCTCGTATCAAACGGGGCTTTTTTTTAAGTATTTTTATGCAACTGACATAAAGTTGACAAATTAAGTGGTACAAGCTTTGCTTTAATTTTTTAAAGTGTTTAAATTATCAATGGCGAATACTGTTTTTTGAACGACACAAGTTGCTTTTCAGAATTGAAGAATATTAAGCCGCCATTATTCAGCGCCGCCTTTATGGTGGAATTTTTAGAAATTGGAAACTATCGATGCGCTCTAGCTTAAAATTATTTGCTTTACTTATTTTGGTGTTGTCATTTTCGACGGCAAATTCGGTCTATGCAGATAACAAATTAAAGGGACCCAAGGGCGTCGACTATGGCGAAATGGGTGAAACCTACGGCCCAATCACTAGCCGCGATACAATGTGGAAACTTGGAAACAAGTTCAGACATCGTAATAACGTATCTGTTTATCAGGTAATGGTGGCCACACTTAAGAAAAACCCAAGCGCATTTGAATATGACAACTTAAATGGTTTAAGAAATGGCTCAATTATAAAAATTCCAAGCCATAAAGAAGTGTCAGCGATAGAGCCACATTATGCAAAAGAACGCGCTGACGCTGACGACGAGTTATGGTCAAAAAGATTAGCCGGTAAATTAGATCCTAAAGATGTTAAAGAAAAGTTAGCACCGATTGAAGCCGCTAAACAAATTGATGTTACTAACGCCAAAGATGAAATATCGGAAGAAATTAAAAAAGTTGAAGAGAAGCAGCTAGCAGCCTTTGACAATATTCAGTCTCAACTTAGCAATGCTAGGGATGCGAATAATTCATTAAAAGTAGAAAATGTTGCGCTTCAAGAGAAGTTATCTGCGCTTTCTGAAAAATTAAGCAATGTTGAAGATGCCTTGGGCAATGAGAGTCAACTCCGTACGGAAACTCAACAAATTTTATCAAAGCTTGAAGAACTTCTATTACAACAGCAAGAAGATTTAGCCTTAAGCAAAGCACAAGCTGAAGAAAAAGGAATTACTGATCAAATCAATGAATTTCTGTCATCAACGTTAGGCTTGATAATTGTAACATCGCTTATTTCTATTTCTTTGTTAGTCGCGCTTGGCCTGTTTTTAAAGAATAAAGCTAAACCAGAAATAAACCCTTTATCGGATCCGTTGATGGCACCGCCAATGCAATCTGCAGTCAAAGAGCCGATATTAAATACAACATTTGGACAGGCAGACTCTCTTGATGTTGCCGACGACTTAGATATTGACGACAGTTTAGATGATCTAGACCCATTCAGTGATGACTTAAGCGATATTGATGATTCGTTAGATGCAGACTTAGACGCGCTTGATTTAGATGATGATTTATTAGATGACGATGTGCATTTAGATGATGAATTACCAAACTCAGATGAATCATTTGATGACAGCTTAGACGACGACTTGTTAGATGACTTAACAAATGATGCCATTGAAGAAATTGATTTAGCAGAAGATGATGAGTCGGAACTAGTTCAAGCTGACGATATTGATGCATTGTTAGATGCTGACGATGAAATTGAAGATTCTCTAGATGGGTTAGCCGACGGTTTAATCGAGCCTATGGATGAAAACGACATCGTAACAGAGTCAGACGAAGTTGAAGAATCAGTCGCCCCAGACGAAAACATGGACACTGGCGTTGACGACATTGACGATGAATTAGGCCTCGATGATGAAGACTTCGATATTGACTCACTAATAGATGAAGCTGGGATGGAAGATACCACAGCCATTAAAAACATCGAAGAAGAAATCGAACTGGATGATGACGAAGATTTTGATATTGATTCGTTAATCGAAGATGCAAATCTAGATTCTGATATAACAGAGCCAGAAGCAACGGTTGAAGATATCGCCGATGACACTGAAGAGGACACTGCAGATGACGAAGACTTTGATATTGATTCACTCATTGATGACGCAAATTTAGATACAGAAGCAGCAGAGCCAGAACTTGAGTCTGAACTTACAGAAGAACTTGAACCTGAAGTAGACGCTGATGCGCAACCAGAGCTAGATGCAGTTGTAGAAGATATCGCCGATGACACTGAAGAGGACACTGCAGAGAACATTGCAGATGACGAAGACTTTGATATTGATTCACTCATTGATGACGCAAATTTAGATACAGATACAGATACAGATGCAGCAGAGCCAGAGCCAGAACTTGAGTCTGAACTTACAGAAGAAGTTGAAGTAGAAGAACCAGAAGCAGAACCAGAACCAGAACTTGAATCTGAACTTACAGAAGAAGTTGAAGCTGAGCCTGAATTTGCATCAGATATTGAACTGTTTGATACGGATGACGAAAGTAAAGATGACCTTGACGATGAATTGTGTGAAGACTCTTTGCATGATGAAATAGATTTGTCCTCTGATGAACAAGAAGCCGACAAACCGGTTTCTGATGTGGAACGCAGCACTGAATTGGATGAATATCCAGAGCTTGAATTAGACGAAGAGTTGATTGCCGATCCTGAAGACGCTCCTGTTTCTAATGAGATCTTTGAAGATGATGAAGACCAACAAGTAGATTCTGATGAAGTGGATATCGATGAGTTAGGCGATGATCTAGCAGAAGGTGTTCAACTTGATACAGAAGCCTTCGGTGCCGACGACATTTCCAATTTATTGTCGGAAGATGAGCATGAACTGGTAGGTTTAACGGATGATGATTTATTAAACGAAAGTTTTGATGAAACTGACATTGATAATTTATTGTTAGACGAAGAGTTTGCAGAATCTTCAGAGAAAAGTGCTGATGAAGACACTAAAAGTCAAAGTTCAGACGAAAGCTTTGAAATTGATGAACTAGAACAAGCAGATTTTGATCAACTGTTAGCTGAATTATCGGAAGAGCCTTTTGACAGTGACCAAGATTCTGTTGAAAACAATCTTGAAGAATCGGAAGCAAAAGTTGAATCAAATGTTCAAGAAGAATCAGATGAACTCGATGAAGCTTTATTATCTTCTCTAGAAGATGACTTTGTTAGTGTTGATAACTTAATGGATGAGTTGGACGATGGTGAAGAAGTTGAAATCCCAGATGACTTAGACATTGATGTAGGGTTGGATGATTTCGACGAGTTAACGGGCAGCAGAGGTTCTGTTGATGTTGATCTTGAAGAGGGTGGTTTTGCATCTCAATTAGACTTAGCAAAAACGTATATCGAAATGGATGACATTGAAAACGCAAAGTTGATCCTTGATAAGATTGCTTTAAGTGAAAATGCAGAAGCCAAAACGCAAGCCCAGTCAATGTTGGATGCACTAAATAGTTAAACTGACATTTAATTCCTATGTATAATAAACGCAGATAATATTCTGCGTTTTTTATTTTAAGGCAAGTAAGTATGAAAATAGCGTTAGGAGTTGAGTATGATGGTGCTCAATTTTATGGCTGGCAACGTCAAAAAGATGTTACTTCTGTTCAGGAGTGCCTAGAAAAAGCACTGTCTCAAGTAGCAAATCATAAGGTAAATGTATTTTGTGCAGGCCGCACAGACGCTGGTGTCCATGGTACAGGCCAAGTTGTACACTTTGAAACCGATTCAGTTCGTGGTGAACGAGGCTGGACAATGGGTGTTAATGCTAATTTACCCGATGCGATAGCGGTTACTTGGATGACAGAAGTTCCTGAAGATTTTCACGCTCGTTTTTCTGCCACTGCACGACGTTACCGATACGTAATTTACAATGAAAAGTTACGCCCTGGTTTTTTGAATAAAGGGCTAAGCCATTATCATATGCCACTAGATGCAGATAAAATGCATGAGGCTGCTCAATGTTTATTGGGTGAGAATGATTTTAGTTCTTTTAGAGCTGCACAATGTCAGTCTAATTCTCCAAATCGTAATATTCATTTTGTAAATGTAAGTCGTCAAGGTTCATACATTGTTATAGATATTAAAGCGAATGCCTTTGTTCATCATATGGTGCGTAATATTGCAGGAAGTTTAATTGCCGTTGGTAAAGGCGACCAATCAATTGAATGGATGGCGGAGCTTTTAGCTAAAAAAGATAGAACGGCAGCGGCAGAAACGGCCAAACCGAATGGCCTTTATTTGATCGATGTTGAATATCCAGAAGCGTTTAATCTACCAAAATCTAAATTAGGGCCGTTATTTTTGTTATAACCGCCTAGTATTGCTACATTTTTAATCAATATACCGACAAATAAGACCAGTTTAAGCAAGTGTTTATATAAATGTTATGTTTTAATACGCACAGATTTTTCATTTTGAAGAATAATGCGGACAACTTTTTATAGGGCAGTAATCGATGAGCTGGATAGAAAAAATTCTACCAAAGACAAATACCTCAACTAAACGCAACATTCCTGAGGGCGTTTGGACTAAATGTACTAGCTGCGACGCTATTCTGTATAAGAATGATTTAGAGAAAGAGCAAGGCGTATGTCCAAAATGTGATCACCACATGCGTCTTACTGGTCGTAAGCGTTTAGAACTATTTTTAGATATTGGTGAGACTACTGAAATTGCGGCAGACTTAGAGCCACAAGACGTATTGTCATTTAAAGACAGTAAAAAGTATAAAGATAGAATTTCAGCGGCTCAAAAATCATCAAATGAAAAAGACGCGATGATTGTATTAAAAGGTCGTGTAAAGGGCGTTCCTTGTGTTGCAGCAGCATTTGAATTTTCGTTCATGGGTGGCTCAATGGCGACCGTTGTTGGCGAAAAATTTGTACAAGCTGTAAATGTCTGTATCAATGAAAATATTCCATTTATCTGTTTTTCTGCTTCTGGTGGCGCACGTATGCAAGAGGCTTTGTTCTCGTTAATGCAAATGGCGAAAACAAGTGCTGCGTTAGCAAAACTTACTGAAAAAGGTCTACCATTTATATCAGTATTAACTGACCCTACGATGGGTGGTGTATCTGCAAGTTTAGCGATGTTAGGTGACGTTAATATTGGCGAACCTAAAGCCTTAATCGGTTTTGCTGGGCCGCGCGTTATTGAACAAACCGTTCGTGAAAAGTTACCAGAAGGTTTTCAACGCAGTGAGTTCTTATTGGAGCACGGCGCAATTGACATGATTGTTGATCGACGTGAAATGAGAAATACAGTTGCACGTTTATTTGCAAAATTGTGTAAACTACCTTCACTGGAAAAAGAACATAGAACCGCTTAAATGAGCCAACCAATATTTCAAAGCCAGTCTCTTAATGACTGGCTTTTTTATTTAGAGCAACAACACCCTACTGAAATTGAATTAGGGTTAACCCGAATTGATCAAGTCGCTTCACGTGCCAATGTAAAAGACCTCAAAGCCGGCAAAACCGTTTTGGTCGCAGGTACAAATGGTAAAGGCACTACCATCCGGTTTATGGAACTCATGTTAATTAAAATGGGTTTTAACGTTGGAGTGTTCAGCTCACCTCACCTATTTGAATATAATGAACGAGTCAGAGTTAATGGTGATGTTTTATGTGATCAAGTTCATGTCGACGCTTTTGACTATATTGAGCAACATAAAGGTGAAACTTCTTTAACTTACTTTGAATTTTCAACGTTAGCGGCATTTAAAATATTTAAAGACCAACAATTAGACTTTGTTCTAATAGAAGTAGGGCTGGGCGGAAGACTTGACTCCACTAACATCATAAATCAAGACTTATCTATCATTACTAGTATAGGTTTGGACCATACTGATTGGTTAGGTGATAGTCTTGACTCAATAGGGTTTGAAAAGGCTGGAATTTTTAAACCAGAAAATATTGCAATTGTTGGCGAGCCTAATCCTCCTAAGTCCATCGCTAAACAAGCCATAGATTTAAAAGTATCGTTACTTTGGAACAGCGGCACAGATTTTAAGTTTGAATATATAAACGAACAATCTGACCTCAAACGATTTTGGCAATATAAATTCAAAGAGCTTAGCTTCGATAAACTAGAGTCAAACTTTGTGCCATTAGATAACTTGGCAACAGCCTTAACGGCTTTAATAGAGCTTAAAACCGATCCGACAGAACGTTTAATTAATGAGTGTCTTACCTCGTTTTCATTAACGGGACGAATGCAAATTGTTAATCAATCGCCGCTAAGATTAGTAGATGTTGCACATAATCCGCACGCGGTAACTTATTTAGCACAGACAATAAAAAACGTAGCGCCATTTAATCGTAAAACAACATGCAGTGCCGTTATCGGCATGATGAAAGACAAGGACATTAGAGCAACCTTAGAAACCATCTTTCCTCAAGTCCAAACTTGGTATTTAGGTGAGTTAAAAGGTAATAAACGAGCTGCTCAGACTGCTTACATTAGAACAATATTGGAAGACTTAGGTGCCGAAAATATTTATGAATATGAAAGTATTAAAGAGGCATGGCAAAGCGCCGCTGAAAATCAAAGTGAGGAAGCGCTTTTACTTGGCTTCGGTTCGTTTTACACTGTTTGTGAAATTTTAGAACAATCAAAAATATAAGAGGTCATTGTGACAAATTTAATAAAACAACGATTATTAGGAATGTTAATAGTTGTCATTGCAGGTGTGGTATTTATTCCTGATTTATTAGATGGGAAAAAACAATCGACCAAAAATGATTTTAAAAAAATTCCTGAAAAACCTGCATTTGAGCAACAGCCTAATTTAGCTGAATTTCCTACCAAGGATGTTGAGTCGCAATTAGCACAAACTGCACAAGACGATGAAACGCCAGTTGACGCTGCCTTTGACCCTTCGGTAAATAACCCTGAGGAATTAGTGGCTGTAAAAAAACAGACGATGACCGATTCTGAATTAGAAGAATTTGCCGCCATTAAGTCGGCAAAAGCACCAAAAGAAGATTTAGTAGAAACCCGTAAAACGGGTATTGATTTAGAATCTAATAAATCTAAAGGGGGTGATGCAACTGACGTTAAAGTGAAAGAAACATCAGAACCAGTAAGTTCTTTTAAAAAACCAATGTATATACTACAACTTGGTAGCTTTAAGCATAAAGAAAATGTTGTTGCGTTACGTGAAAAATTAAGCAAAGCGGGAATCAAAACATTTATAAAGCCAGTTCAAACTCAGGCTGGAATACTCTCTAAAGTATATATAGGGCCTGAAGCCGATAGAGTAACCCTCCAAAAAACACAGAAAAAACTGAAAGAGTTGACGAGATTAGAAGGTAAAATCACGGTATTTGATCCGATAAACTAGTAGCGGCTAATGCTCTCGTCTGATAAACTTCGCGGCGAAAATTGACCAGTGGAATAACCTCACAAATGGTATGGATTGATTACGCAATTATCATAATTATTGCTATTTCAGCTCTAATTAGCTTGGTGCGCGGTTTTGTAAAAGAAGCGGTTTCTTTGGCTGTTTGGGTCGCTGCATTTTTTGTGGCTAGCAAATTCTACGGTGATTTAGCGGTCTATTTAACAGGTTTTGAAAAAGACCTTGTAAAAAATGGTGCCGCTATTGCCATTCTATTTATTATCACGTTAATTCTTGGCGCGATGGTCAATCATATTCTTTCAGAAATTGTTCAATTTACTGGTTTATCCGGTACCGACAAAATGCTCGGCATGATCTTTGGTGGCTTACGAGGCATCTTAATTGTTGCAGCAACATTACTATTTTTAGATACATTAACGCCGGCTAGTGATGCTAGTTGGTGGCAATCGTCCATTTTAATTCCCGAATTCTCATTTATTGTTGAATGGTTTTTCGAGCTGTTAAAAGAAAACTCAAGTTTACTGTCTACGCAAAATTGATGGAGAGCATATCATGTGTGGTATCGTTGGAATTGTTGGTAAAGCACCGGTTAATCAAATCATTTATGATGGGTTAACCGTATTACAACATAGAGGTCAGGATGCTGCTGGCATCGTCACTATTGACGAAGGCCAATTTAGGCTTAGAAAAGCCAATGGTTTAGTGAGAGATGTGTTTCAAGAACGACACATGCAAAGACTGCAAGGGAATATGGGAATAGGCCATGTTCGATATCCTACCGCTGGCAGTTCAAGTTCGGCAGAAGCTCAACCTTTTTATGTAAATTCTCCTTTCGGTATTTCACTCGCTCATAACGGTAATCTAACTAATGCACATGAGTTAAGAAATGTATTATTCAAAGAAGCTCGCCGTCACATAAACACCACATCAGATTCAGAATTATTACTAAACATCCTTGCACACGAATTATATGAGTCACAGTTAATGGCTTTGTCACCAGAAGATATGTTTGGTGCTGTGCGCAGATTACACAACAAGGTTCGTGGCGCTTATGCCGTTGTAGCTGTTATCATCGGCCATGGTTTGTTAGCTTTCCGCGATCCTAATGGTATTCGTCCTCTTGTTTTAGGTCAACGTGAGACCGACAAAGGCACGGAGTACATGGTTGCATCAGAAAGTGTTGCTCTTGATATTGATGGCTTTAAATTAATCCGTGATGTTGCTCCTGGTGAAGCTATTTATATTACTGAAGCTGGAGAATTACACACATTACAATGCCACCCAAACCCTAAATGTGTGCCATGCATTTTTGAGTATGTTTATTTTGCACGCCCAGATTCGAAATTGAACGAAATTTCAGTTTACGGCTCTAGAGTAAAAATGGGTGAATATTTAGGTCGTAAGATCAAAAAAGAGTGGGCTGATTTAGATATTGACGTTGTCATTCCCGTTCCGGAAACAAGTTGTGATATTGCATTACAAATAGCACATGAATTAGATCTTCCGTATCGACAAGGTTTTGTAAAAAATCGTTATGTTGGTCGTACGTTTATTATGCCTGGGCAAGCTCAACGTAAAAAGTCAGTTCGACGTAAGCTAAACGCTATAGAAGAAGAGTTTAAAGGCAAAAATGTACTTTTAGTTGATGACTCAATTGTACGTGGTACAACGTCAGAGCAGATTATTGAAATGGCGAGAGATGCCGGCGCAAACAAAGTCTTTTTTGCCTCAGCGGCTCCAGAGATTCGTTTCCCGAACGTATATGGCATTGATATGCCTTCACCAAATGAGTTAATTGCTTATGGTCGTGATGCTAGCGAAGTCGCTAAAATGATTGGCGCTGACGAACTGATTTTTCAGTCTTTAGACGATCTAGTTTCTGCGGTGAAAGAGCAAAATAACTCGGTTGGTTCTTTTGAAACGTCGGTATTTGATGGAAACTATGTGACTAAAGATATTGATCAAACATACCTTGAGTCTTTAGAGTCAGCACGAAGTGATAATGCTAAAGCAAATAAGCCTGAACCTTTAGAAAATGGTTTAGAAATGCATAACGAAGAAAGTTAATTTGTATGGATTGGCTCACTGTTAATGTAAGTTTTCGGTGAGCCAGTTATTATAGATAAATTCAATTTCTCCATTATCTTCCATTTCCTGTAAAGCTTTTGTAAGCTCTTCAGCTAAGTGCTCGTTTTTCTTATGAATGTAGTGATATAACCTTTCTGTTTCTAATATTTTTTTGAATCCCACTTTATATCTACTTGTACCAATTTTTAGTTTGCCGGTGTCTGCTTTAAAAGGAAACAAACCTATGTCTGCGCGGCCAGATTTTATTAATTCAATACCTTGGTCATAACTGACTACCTCAACATAGTCCAAGTTGTATTTATTAATATATTGTTTCGCTAGAATCATGCCTCTTTCAGCGATAAATAAAAGAGAGTCACTTTTGTCATTTGTGAACTTATCAGGAATTGGTTTGTCAGAGTACGCCGCAAGTTCAAGTTTATTTATTGAAACAGGAATTTGAATAAGGTTAGGATATAACTTAGATGCTCCTCCTATACGAGATAACTCACCGTCATATCGTCCAGAATTAGCATAGTCTAAAGCTCTTGCATTCGGCAGTTCGACTATTTTTATATTGTATCCTAGTTTTTCATACGCCTTTCTTAGAACAAGAATAGATATATTGTGCAAGTCAATATATTGCGGTGCACTAAACGTTAGCGTTGTTTTTGCTTGAATAGAAAACGTAGAAATAATTATTGAAAACAATACAGCTCTGAGCATTCAGAAGGCCTTCTACAAGTCAGTTTTTTAATGTTCAATTATGTTCAATAACTATAGCACTTATATTTAAATAAACAGTCGAAAAAAAAGGCCACTTAAGAGTCGCCTTATTTAATGTCAATTTGTTAATCGGGGTTATAAGCTACTAGCTATGAAACTTTTCACAAGCCTCTAGCGTGTTCTCAACCAAAGAGGCAACTGTCATTGGACCAACACCACCAGGTACAGGCGTTATCCATGCTGCGCGCTCAAAGGCAGCTTCAAATTGTATATCACCAACTAAACTGCCATCGGCTTGTCGATTAATACCCACATCAATCACAATAGCGCCAGGTTTCACCCAGTCACCAGGAATAAATTCTGGTTTTCCTACAGCTACCACTAAAATGTCAGCCTGTCGAACTTGAGCTTCTAAGTCTTGAGTAAATTTGTGACAAATAGTAACGGTGCAACCGGCCAATAATAATTCCAAAGACATTGGGCGACCAACTATATTTGACGCACCGACAATGACCGCGTGTTTTCCCTTATAAAAGACATGAGTGTTGTCTAATAGCGTCATAATACCTTTAGGAGTACAAGGGCGGAGCGCTGGGACACGTTGTGCAAGACGGCCAATGTTATAGGGATGAAAACCATCAACGTCTTTGTGAGGGTGTATATGCTCTAATACACGTTCTGGGTTTAATCCATGCGGCAAAGGCAGTTGAACTAAAATACCATCAATTTCTTTGTCTGCGTTTAACTCATCAATAAGGTCTAAAAGTTCAGCTTCTGTAGTAGAAGAGGGCAAGTCATAAGATTTTGATACTAAGCCAACTTCTTCGCAGGCTTTTTTCTTATTTCCGACATAAACTTTTGACGCAGGATCTTGACCTACTAATACCACCGCGAGACCAGGAGGTCGTCTATTCGCTTTTACACGAGCACTAACACCGGTTCTAACTTTATCGCGAACGGTTTGAGCGATGGCTTTTCCATCTATTAATCTGGCAGTCATTAAAACACTCTATATTTAGTTGAAGTGGGAAAGGCGGTTTAATTGTAAACGTTTACTAATTAAATCTCATCGACAATTATTAATATAATAATAAAAATAATTTTTTTTAAATAATACGGTTGTTTTTTATACTAAACTAGCGATAATCGTTCGAAACGAAAGCAGGTTGCACTAAAAATCGCCAAACAGTAAATTTCTTTCAAAAAGTGTTTGACTGAAATGGGGGTTGTACGTAATATGCCGCCCTGTCGCGAGGCAGTATGTTCTCAAAAACATTAGTCGGTGTTTAGCGCAGCTTGGTAGCGCACTTCGTTTGGGTCGAAGGGGTCGCAGGTTCGAATCCTGCAACACCGACCAACTAATGTTTTAAAGGATATAAGCTCGTTAGGTATGCGCCCGTAGCTCAGCTGGATAGAGCAACGCCCTTCTAAGGCGTCGGTCGTAGGTTCGAATCCTACCGGGTGCGCCATGTTTTGTGACAAAGTCTATATTGCGGTGATTGTAGCTCAGTTGGTAGAGCCCCGGATTGTGATTCCGGTTGTCGTGGGTTCAAGTCCCATCAGTCACCCCATCTTCTTTGCGGGAGTGGCGGAATTGGTAGACGCGCTGGATTTAGGTTCCAGTATCGCAAGGTGTGAGAGTTCAAGTCTCTCCTTCCGCACCATATTTAGAAAAGAAATTGTCGGTGTTTAGCGCAGCTTGGTAGCGCACTTCGTTTGGGTCGAAGGGGTCGCAGGTTCGAATCCTGCAACACCGACCATCTTCTAAAAATCAAAAATTCTTCTTAAAAATTTCAAAAAAATCATTAATTCTAATCGATTGCTCAATATTTCTTCCATTTCTACGCCTTTGGCATAGACGATTTAAAAAGACAGGGCTATAATGCCGCGTCATTTTAAGAACAAAAATATTGGGCCCAGAATATTCATATTGGCCACAAAGTTAATTAATTGAGGTAGAACATGCAGGTTTCTTTAGAAACGACTCAAGGTTTAGAGCGTAAAGTTACGATCACACTTCCAGCTGATTCAGTTGAGAACCAAGTAAAAGCTCGTTTACGTGAAGTTGGTAAAACAACTCGTATAGATGGTTTCCGTAAAGGCAAAGTACCAGTAGCAGTTCTAGAGAAGCGTTACGGTCAGTCAGTATTTGTTGAAGTAGCTCAAGAGCAAATGCAACAAAACTACATTCAAGCTATCATTCAAGAAAAAGTAAACCCAGCGGGCGCACCTTTCTTCGAACCAAAAAGCATGAAGCGTGGCGAAGACTTAGTATTCACTGCAACGTTTGAAGTATATCCAGACGTTGAAGTAAACAATATCGACAAAATCTCTATCGAACGTCCTATTGCAGAAGTAACAGACGCTGACTTAGACAACATGATGGTGACTTTGCAAAAGCAGCAAGCATCATGGGTTGAAACTAAAGACGCAGCCGCTGAAGGTCACCGTGTAAACATGGACTTCACTGGTAAAATCGACGGCGAAGAATTTGAAGGCGGAAAAGCTGAAGGATTTGATCTTGAATTAGGTCAAGGTCGTATGATCCCTGGTTTTGAAGACGGCATCATGGGTAAAAAAGCAGGCGAAGAAGCAACAGTTAAAGTTACTTTCCCAGCTGATTACCACGCTGAAAACCTTAAAGGTAAAGAAGCTGAGTTTGCTGTAACAGTAAATAAAGTTGAAGTACAAGAATTACCAGAATTAAATGACGAGTTTGTTGTTAAATTCGGAATTGCTGAAGGCGGTGTTGATGCACTTAAAGCTGAAGTTAAGAGCAACATGACTCGTGAACTTGGCCAAGCACTTAAAGCAAAAGTAAAAGAGCAGGCAATCAAAGGTTTATTAGAAGCGCATGAGCTAGAAGTTCCTAAAGCGTTAGTTGACCAAGAAGTAAATACTTTACGTCAACAAGCTATGCAACGTTTTGGTGGCCAAATGGATCCAGCAAACATGCCTGAGCTTCCTGCTGAATTATTTGAACAACAAGCTAAAGATCGCGTTCGTACAGGTTTGTTATTAGGTGAATTCATTCGCACAAACGACATTAAAGCTGATGACGCTAAAGTGAAAGAAATCATTGAAACTCAAGCTTCTGCATACGAAGATCCAACTGAAGTTGTTAATCACTACTACGGTGATGAGAAATTGATGGAAAACATTCGCAACTTAGCGACTGAAGACCAAGCAATTGAAATGCTCCTTGAAAAAGCTAAAGTTGAAGATAAATCGTTCAGCTTTGACGAAATTATGAACCCTAAACAAGCGTAATTAAAAATCGCATTGACTTAAGGGTTGAATAAAGGATTTAATGGCTCGATATACATAAAAGTATGTCGAGCCATTTTTGTTTAAGGAAGTTTTATGATTAACCACAATAATAATGTGGCAGCTGGATCGGATAATGGTCCAAGCAACGCTTTAGTTCCAATGGTCGTTGAGCAAACGGCGAAAGGTGAACGTTCTTACGATATTTTTTCTCGTTTATTAAAAGAACGAGTTATTTTTTTGACGGGTCAAGTTGAAGACCAAATGGCAAACCTCATTTGTGCTCAATTGTTATTCTTAGAGTCAGAAAATCCAGACAAAGATATTTATCTTTATATCAACTCGCCAGGCGGTTCAGTAAGTGCTGGTATGTCGATCTACGATACGATGAATTTTATTAAACCAGACATATCAACGGTATGTATGGGGCAAGCAGCTAGTATGGGTGCATTCCTATTATCTGGTGGCGCAAAAGGCAAACGTCATTGTTTACCTAATGCTCGTGTCATGATTCACCAACCATTAGGTGGATTCCAAGGCCAAGCGTCTGATATTGAAATTCATGCAAAAGAAATTTTATATATCAAAGAAAAACTAAATCGATTAATGGCTGAACACTCAGGACAGGATGTTGAAAAAGTAGCGCACGACACTGATCGTGACAACTTCTTAACACCAGAAGATGCTTTAGAGTATGGATTAATTGATTCTATTTTAACTCGTCGCGATTTAAAATAATTCATAATGTAAATTAAGTGGTTAGCCTAGTTAGGTTAATCACATTTTTTTGACTAACATTAAGTTAGTAAAGAGAGCAAAGTGAGGACACTCGATGTCAGATCCGACAGATAAAGATACTAAGTTATTGTATTGTTCATTTTGCGGTAAGAGCCAGCATGAAGTTAGAAAACTTATCGCTGGACCTTCTGTTTATGTTTGTGATGAATGTGTTGATTTATGCAACGACATTATCCGAGAAGAAATCAAAGAAATTTCTCCTAAGCGTGATGCAGAATCATTGCCGACGCCGCGAGATATCCGTGAACACTTAGATGATTATGTTATCGGTCAGCAACACGCCAAAAAAGTATTAAGCGTTGCTGTTTATAATCATTATAAACGTTTGCGTAACATAGATAATAAAAGCGACGTTGAACTTGGCAAAAGTAATATTTTGTTAATTGGTCCAACGGGCAGCGGTAAAACACTTTTAGCAGAAACATTAGCGCGATTCTTAGATGTACCATTCACAATGGCCGATGCAACGACGTTAACAGAAGCCGGTTATGTAGGTGAAGACGTTGAAAACATCATTCAGAAATTGTTGCAAAAATGTGACTACGATGTTGAAAAAGCACAACGCGGAATCGTTTACATTGATGAAATTGATAAGATTTCTAGAAAGTCTGACAATCCATCAATTACTCGTGATGTTTCAGGTGAAGGCGTTCAACAAGCACTTCTAAAATTGATTGAAGGCACGGTTGCTTCAATTCCACCACAAGGTGGCCGCAAACACCCACAACAAGAGTTTTTGCAAGTTGACACTTCAAAAATACTATTTATCTGTGGTGGTGCATTTGCAGGTTTGGATAAAGTTATAGCAGCACGTTCTGAAGTAGGTACTGCAATTGGTTTTGGTGCTGAAGTTAAGTCTAGTAAAGACGCAGTAACATTAACGGAACACTTCCAAAACGTAGAGCCAGAAGACTTAGTTAAATACGGTTTAATACCAGAGTTTATTGGTCGTTTGCCAGTTGTTGCTACTTTAGGTGAACTAGACTTAGACGCATTAGTGCAAATATTGAGTGAACCTAAAAATGCGTTAACAAAGCAATATGGTGCATTGTTTGAACTTGAAGGCACTGAACTTGAGTTTCGTGAAGACGCTTTGCAGGCAATAGCGGCTAAAGCGATGAATAGGAAAACAGGTGCGCGTGGATTACGTTCAATTATCGAAGCAACCTTGCTAGATACAATGTATGAACTACCTTCAATGGACAATGTTGCAAAAGTTGTTATCGATGAGTCAGTCATAGCGGGTCAATCTGAACCAATTATGATTTACGATAATCAAAATAACAAAGCCGTTCCTGAATAAATAACGGTTACTAAGAAAAAAGGAGTCAATTGGCTCCTTTTTTGCTTTTAACAATTGAACTTTTAATGAGTCGCCCCATATACTTATTAAACAACTAATTAGAATGCAGAGAATTCATAAATATGACGCATGACGCAGACCACTCAAACATTCCTGTCCTAGCACTTCGGGATGTTGTCGTTTATCCCCACATGGTAATTCCCCTTTTTGTTGGTCGGGAAAAGTCCATCGCGTGTCTTGAGCAAGCAATGGAGAAAGATAAAAAGATATTTTTAGTTGCCCAAATAGACCCAACTAATGACGATCCATCTTCGGAAGAAATGTATCGAGTTGGTACAATTGCAACTATCTTACAGCTCTTAAAGTTGCCAGACGGCACAGTAAAGGTATTAGTTGAAGGCAATGTTCGCGGCAAGATTTTGCAGTTCACCGAAACGGAAGACTTTTTTGAAGCTGAAATTCAAATAATCGATGTCTCTAAAAAAGATGAACGCGAAGAAGAAGTATTAATTCGCTCTGCTATTAATCAGTTTGAAGGTTACATCAAGCTGAATAAAAAAATTCCTCCAGAAGTTTTAACTTCAGTTGCAGGTATTGATGATGCCGATCGCTTAGCCGATACAATGGCTTCACACATGCCATTAAAAGTTGAAGAAAAACAAAAAGCGTTAGAAGTTGAAAATGTACATGAACGTTTAGAATATCTAATGGCGCTAATGGAAGGCGAAATCGACTTACTTCAAGTCGAGAAAAAAATTCGTAGTCGTGTTAAAAAACAAATGGAAAAAAGCCAACGTGAATACTATTTGAATGAGCAAATGAAAGCGATTCAAAAAGAGCTTGGTGAAACTGAAGATGGCGTGGACGAATTTGATGCTTTAGAGCAAAAAATTAAAGAAGCTGAAATGCCAGAAGAAGCCGAACACAAAACTCGTGCGGAACTAAAGAAACTAAAAATGATGTCCGCAATGTCGGCGGAAGCAACAGTTGTCCGTGGTTATATAGAATGGATGACGGGTGTTCCGTGGAAAAAACGCAGCAAAGTTAAAAAAGATTTAAATAAAGCGCAAGAAGTTCTCGATTCTGATCACTTTGGTTTAGATAAAGTAAAAGAACGTATACTTGAATATCTTGCAGTACAGCAACGTACTAGCAAGCTTAAAGGCCCAATTTTATGTTTAGTTGGTCCTCCTGGAGTTGGTAAAACGTCTTTAGGTCAATCCATTGCTAAGGCTACAGGGCGTAAATACGTTCGCATGGCGCTAGGTGGTGTTCGTGATGAAGCTGAAATAAGAGGCCACAGACGTACTTATATAGGGTCTATGCCGGGTAAAATCATTCAGAAGATGAGTAAAGTAGGCGTTAAAAACCCTTTATTCTTATTAGACGAAATTGACAAAATGAGCTCTGATATGCGCGGTGATCCGTCATCAGCATTATTGGAAGTGTTAGATCCGGAACAAAACTCTGCATTTAACGATCATTATTTAGAAGTTGATTATGACTTATCAGACATCATGTTTGTTGCAACATCAAACAGCATGGACATCCCTGGACCTTTACTTGACCGAATGGAAGTTATTCGCTTAGCGGGTTATACAGAAGATGAAAAGCTGAACATTGCTAACCAACACTTGTTAAGTAAACAAAAGCATCGTAATGGCCTAAAAGACGCAGAATTAACATTAGCTGACGATGCCATCGTTAATATTATTCGTTATTACACTCGAGAAGCTGGCGTTCGTAACTTAGAACGTGAAATATCTAAGATTTGTCGTAAAGTTGTAACGCAAATTTTGACGAACAAATCTATTAAGTCCGTTACCGTTAATGCCGATAATTTAGCAGAATACATGGGTGTTCAACGCTTTGATTATGGTAAAGCTGATGAGGATGACCGCATTGGCCAAGTTACGGGTCTTGCTTGGACTCAAGTTGGTGGTGATTTGCTTACGATTGAATGCGCAACAGTGCCAGGCAAAGGCAAGTTAGTTTATACGGGGTCACTAGGCGATGTCATGAAAGAGTCTATCCAAGCTGCAATGACAGTAGTTAAAAGTCGTGCAGAAGGGCCCAGAATTAATAGTGACTTTTCTGAAAAACGGGACATTCATGTTCACGTTCCAGAAGGCGCAACACCAAAAGATGGTCCAAGTGCTGGTATTGGCATGGTAACCGCTTTAGTGTCGAGTTTAACTGGAAATCCGGTTAAAGCTGATGTCGCAATGACAGGCGAAATTACCTTACGTGGTGAAGTTTTAGCGATTGGTGGATTAAAAGAGAAACTTTTAGCAGCTCATAGAGGTGGAATAAAAACCGTATTAATCCCTCATGAGAATGAAAGAGACTTGGAAGAAATTCCAGAAA
>CAWUUQ010000105.1:0-14669 GCA_963925625.1 uncultured Psychrosphaera sp. | reverse complement strand
TGTCGTATGGCGGCGTTAAGATTATGTCTTTTTGTTGTTCGTTGTATTGCACGGAGAAGTTTTTCAGATGTGCATCTCCATTGCCAATAAGACAATTAAAAACAATGTACTGATACATTCGTTTTAATTCTTCGTCTGATTGTGTAAATAAAGCGGTAGCTTTCATTAACATTTCATAGCTAGATTGATATTTTTCATCGCCTTGTTTGCCCATGAGTACGGTGAAATCTTCAATACCTAGGCGTTTGCCATCAATTTCATCAAAACGCTCAGTGACAAATGTCCGTAAATCTTCAGATAACCAACACTGTGTCGGTGCCAAATCGCAGGCTCTAGCTGCTTCCATACAGACATATTCATTGACTGTTAGAAGCGGAAATTCTTCATCGTAGGTTTTTACAATAAAATCATCTTGCTGCAATATGCTCTTACCTACGGAGGGCTTTTTTGTGTCATTAATAGCATTAACTAAAACTTTCGGTTGTACACCTGAAACCAAGCCATTTAAGTAATACCTGTCGAGCAATTGATGAAATAAGTTTTCATTGCCATTCCAGTTAATGATTTCAGACAACGATAATTGCTCAACCTCTGATTTTTCAATATCACTTTTATACGCTAAATGGCCAATTCCTTTATCAAGTTGCAAAGCCAGTAAATACATATCATTGATGTTGGCATAACGTCTTAACTTTTCACTGATATAACGTCTTACGTAGCCTTCGGGTAGGTTTTGACTAAAAATGGGATGTATAGCACCATGATTAAAAGGCGCGGATTGGTGTTTCATAGTCAGTGAAACTGGGTTTTCCATTGTATATTGAAAAGCAAAGTGACTAGGTTGAGTCAGCTCTCCTGACTTTTTATTAAAAGCAGATACGCTAATCCGATTAATTGCGTTCGGTAACTCAGCCACTAATCAGCTTCCGTAAATAAATCTGTCAGCTCATCGAATTGAGGCACGTCGTGTTGTTTTGCTTCAAAAGCTATTTTTAATCCAAGTAACTCTAAATACTTACGTATATAGCGAATGCCGCCTGTAAAATTGCCTTTTTCCATGGCAATAATTTGATTACGACTAAGGCCTGTTTGTTCAGAAACTTGAGCTTGTGTTAGCCCCATAAACTTCCGCTTGTCGGTCAAAACCGAACCGTCATACCATTGCATGAAAAGCACCTTTAAAAAAACAATACTGTTAATATATATTAACAATTAAGTATGTAAAGGCGTTGATGTTAAAATATATTAACTTTTATTGTTTCCATTAGCCTAACTGCGCTCAGTTCATGGCCACGTCAGGTCACAAATCACAAAGCGCAATTTTAGAAACTAGGTGTTTGTTACGATATCGCTATTCCTTCAAAAATCGCTCAACAATCGAGTTAAATAACTGAGGCGAAGAGCTCGGCATAAAGTGATCGGTATTTGGCACAATCGCTAATTGCGCAGATTCCATCGACTCAAATATCTTGACTGTATGCTGATGTTTTATAATGTCTTTATCTCCAACCATGACAAGCACCTGCGCGGTAATTGGCTTTAATTCCTCAAACTTCATTTGTGGGTAGTTGACCAACATATTATAAAGCTGAGTCTCAATATTGTACTTGCCATTGTGCTGTTTCTTTAAAGCTTGCAGATGGGTTTTAAAATACTTTAAACGCGCGTCTTTAACCCCTTCAGGAAAGATATTCGCTGCCATCGACACTAGTTTGCCGACTCTATCGGGGTATTTTTTTGCGAGCATTAGCCCAATAATCGCTCCGTCACTCCAACCAACGATATCGACTTGTTGCTCGCCAATTGCGTCAAGAAACAGTTTGGTATCTTCGACTTGCAAAGCGTAAGTCAGGTCAACGTTCTCATTGGTGCTTGAATTTCCGCGGCCCCTGGAGTCGAGTAATATCACTTTGTGCGTTTGTGAAAAATGTCTCACTTGGTTGAGGAACGAGGTCATCGACTGTCCGTTCCCATGCAACATCAGCAATGGCGTTCCTTTTCCGTGAATTTCATAATATAAATCAACGCCGTTGACGTTGACGTATTGTCCAGCATTACCGGAGCCTAATAACTTTGTGGCCGCAATTCTAAGGCTGCTGGTTTTGTCCGACGGGTTTTCAGTTGAGCGAACGATGTTGAAGTCAATCGAATTTAACACGCCTCGGCCAACCCCTTCCTGCCAGTCTGTGCCAGTTAGGTCTGATTCAAAACTGCTATTTTGTAATGCAATTTCGCGCCACTGTCCTTTCGATATTTCGACTTCCAATTTAAAGTCATCATAATAATGGATGCCGCCATACAGCATGAGTGCGCCAAAGTGAAAAGAGTGGGCGTTTTTGTCCAGCGTTCCTTCGATCATAAACCGTTGCCATTGCGCATTTGTTTTGCCAAACGCGACATCGTTTTTGAAAAAGCTGCTTTGTTGCTGGGTATTTTCGATTCGGACCCAAATAGACGTGAGTGATTTTTTATACAGCAATTCTGAACGTATATCGGCAGAGAGTTTAAAGGCCTTGCCTTGGTGTTGACTGACGTCTACGGTTTGCGCGACCGCTGTCCATGGGTTGCTGACTTGTTTAGCAAACGCATTTGCGCTAATTAACATTGCTATTAGTATAAACAATTTCATTCTCAAAAATTCCTTTTGACGTTTTTTTTGGCGAGCGTAAATCTACATCTACTTCATTCTTTTGCCAATTTAGAATATGTAAGTAATTGTTTAACAAGTAGAGTTTTAACCACCACGAATAATCTCAACCACGCGGTTGTTGCCTGTGGGTTAAATAACAAAACTAACTCCCCAACTTTTTCCTCAACGCTTCATTATCTAAATGTTTAACCACGTTAAAGGGTTCACACTTTTGACCGTCTTCATTAAAGTCGATGGGGCCGATGGCTTTTGCGAGGGTCAGTGCAGCTTGGTTTAGGGTTTTATTGCGTTTACCGATGCCAAGTAGTGCGCCTCCCATAGCGAGTAGGACTTTTTTTGATTCGTTTTCGAAGTTGGCGTTGATATTGTTAATGACAGACATGAAGTAGTCGTCTGTTAAGGCTTTGGATTTGTTCTTGCTGAGTTCGTAGGTTAAGCCATAAGCACAACTGCGCCTGACAGGATCAGGGCTAGTTAGCCATAAATTAGCAACTTCAAAGGCGATAGGTGATTTGGCTAAGGTGGCATCACATGATGAAAAAACGTGACGTAACATACCGCTGTTTAATTGTTCTACCTGTGATTCGGCTTGTTCCACGGTGATCTGTTTAGGGTCATCGATTAATAACCCCAATACTTTTGCATCGTAGTTATCAGTTGCCCATAGTTCGTTAGCGAGTTGACGGTTTTTCCCGACCTGTTTAGCATTTTGTTTGGAAACTTGTTTCGCGAGTTTACGTTGCACCGTTAAGCCTATGCCAAAACTTGAAAGGCCATGTGTATCTGATAACGCATTCCAATTGTCGATTCCACGTTGGTTTTTGTTTTGTTCCAAAAGGGCAAATACGTCGTCAATGTTCATTGGATTTCCTTGTTTTTTAATTTCTCTACTGCATTCAGTGCATTACCTTAGAAATTGTTGTGTGTTTCACACATGCTAAAGGTTATTAATAGTCGTTAATATCCCCAAGGTACAGCAGGAGCTTCAACGGGCTTAGTTAAATCAAATTCAACTCTGAAGTCTCGGCCTTGTCGAATTAAACGGTAAGCGAACTTTTCTTCATAAACAAACATTTGCCAGGTATTGCCTACAGATTGTGGAATGCCACGTGTCACAAAGAGTTCTTTTGAATACTGATCGGCTGGAAAGGATTGCATGTTGTTGTAACCGGCGTCTTGAGTATGGCCGCCATACATTGTGAGTGGGTCGTCGGAGCCATCTGGTTTTCGATGATCGTGTTTAAGGCTAAGTCCGCTGTCGGTTTTGGTGATTATCCAGGTTCTTGAAGCGTCATCACCTAAGTGAAATGGAATTTGCAGTTGTGAGTTTGTGCATTTTCTTACGTGCATGACTAATCGTTGCGCAAACGCTGGACTTGGATCGTTATCAACGACGACATTACCCACAAAGGCCTTTCCGCAATGTTTTGAAATGAGATCGAAAAAGCGGTCATGGGTTGGTATAGAAACAAGAGGTGCTTGGCGAGATTCAGCATTGGCAAAACTCACACTTGAGAGTAATAAAGTTAACAATATAAGAGCTTTCATAATTAAAAACGTCGGCCGGTGATTTAAGTATGATTTGAGTATATCAGGGCAAGTTTGGTTTACGCTATTGAGATAATTATTGGTTAGTAAATATTGTTCAAAAAGTATCCCCGCGCGAAAGAAACAGCCTCATTACCTTTAACCCCTGTGAATTATATTTCTACAATCGTTGTTAAAAACAAAAGGTATTTATCATCCAAGGTGTTGGTAGCGTTCGATAATTTTCATTTTACCCTGATATAAGAAAATGTGTTTTAAGGTTTTTAAGTGGGATTTATTCTGTTAGTATTTTTTTGTTCCGCGTTTTTTTTAAACAAAAATTTATTAGCGCGCCGAACAAACAACAACACTTCTTAAATGGAATAATAATAATGAGAATGAAAAAAATACCTTTATTAGTTTCTTCTATTTTGTCAGGCGCAGCTGTATTCTCGCTTCCTCTACTTGCACAGGATGTTGCAGAGGAACAGACTCAGGAACAGCTTGAAAGCATAGAAAAAATTACAGTAACAGGGTCTCGTATCCGTCGTGCTGAGTTAGATGCAAATACACCAATCTTTACGTTTGGTGCTGAAGATATTTCTGTACGTGGTTTTACTAACGCAGCAGACTTATTAAACCAATCACCATTATTTGGTGGGTCTCAAACGCCACTAGGTGGACAAAATGGTTTTAATGCTGGTCAAAACCAGGTTAACCTTTTTGACCTTGGTACACAGCGTACACTTACTCTTGTAAATGGTCGCCGTTTAGTTACCTCTCAGTCTGCGGTTGCAGGTGGTTCACAGGTTGACTTAAATACCATTCCATCAGCGTTAATTGAACGTATTGAAACGGTTCCATTGACTGGTGCAGCTACATACGGTGCCGACGCTATCGCGGGTACGGTCAACATCATCTTAAAAGATGATTACGAAGGATTTGAAGTTGGCGGCCAATATGGCGACAACGAGAATGGCAATGCACAAAGCCATCAGTTTAGTATTTTAGGCGGCGGTAATTTTGATAATGACCGCGGTAACATTACATTTGGTATGGAATTCACGAAAGACGAAGGTCTTTTAGAATGTGACCAAGACTTCTTATGTAATAACAACCCGAACTTTGATAACTCACAAAGTGAGTACCTTGATCTAAACGGCGACGGTAGCCCAGATGACCTAAATGGCGATGGCGTTATTGATGGTGAAGATCTACAACCTGTACGTTTTGTTCGTGACGAAATTCGTTTAGCACTATTTACAGAAAACGGTGCGGTAACTCCAGGCGGTGGTTTCTTACCTGGCTTTGGTTTAGGTGCATTCCCAAATGGTAGCTTTTATGGCTTTACACCAGGCGGCGACCTAAGCGAGTGTCAACCGGGTACACCAAATACTCGTACAATTATGACATCTGGCAGCGACGTTTGTGGTACTGACTTCTTTGACAGTGTTGCACAGATTCGTTCACCAGTTAGTCGTTTTAACACTTATGCGTCATTAAAATATGACTTAACGGATGACATCACGTTCAAACAAGATTTCATCTATGCGAACACTAAAGCAAGTGAGCTTGTTAACCAAGGTGGTTTCCAAACTGGTTTCTTCGGTGGCACATCAGCAGCGTTAACGTTAGATATGAATAACCCATTCTTGTCTGACCAAGCGCGTAATACTATGCGTGATGCAGGTCTTACAGGCGATACTTTTGCTGTTCACCGTTTTAACAATGACTTAGTTGGTTTAGGCGCGAATGCGAATGAAACACAAGTATGGCGTATTTCTAGTGTTCTAGAAGGTGCTTTTGATGCGTTTGATCGTGAATTCTACTGGGATATCTCAGTTGTACATGGTCGTTCAGACATTCAAGTTGAAACAACGGGTATCGTAGATGGTCGTTTCTTGAATGCAATTGACGCACGTAGTGTTGATGATGCATTACTTGAACAAATTCGTTTGCAAGATCCAGATGATCCATCAGATGATTTACCTGACCTAGACGCAGCACTTGTTGCACTTCAAGACTCTAACGGTGGTTTCACTGCTAACTTTGGCCGTGGCGATACAATCTGTGGTGCTTATGCAGATTTAGCAGCGGGTACGTTAACTGGATTTAATGACCGTGCAAGAGGTTCTGGTTTAGTTGATGAAGACTTACCATTCCTAGATGGTTGTGTTCCATTAAACATCTTTGGTAACAATGCATCTCCGGAAGCATTAGAGTTCATTACTGGTGGTACTCAATTAGCAGCGTCTGAAAATAGCCAAACAGTATTCAGTGCGAATATGGGTAGTTACTTAGGTGAATTACCTGCAGGTTACGTAGACTTTGTTGTTGGTGTTGAGCGTCGTATTGAAAAAGGTGACTACAACCCAGCTGTTGGTCTTCGTGTACCTATGACTCGTTCAAGCATTAGCCGTCCAGTTAAAGGTGGTTTTGAAACTGAAGAGTATTATTTTGAGGTTGTAGCTCCAGTTATTTCTGAAGACATGGACATTCCTTTTGTTCAATCTTTCGAACTTAGCGGTGCGTATCGTTACCAAGAGTTTACTACTCTAGCGCCACGCGGTTATGACGACAAAACGACTGATGCTGATGTATATCAAGCAAGCTTCAAATGGCAAGTTATAGATGATTTAGCGCTACGTGGTACTTATGCTACTGCGTTCCGTAACCCATCGATCAATGAGTTATTCTCTCCAGCTTCACAAACGTTTATCGCAGGTAGCGATCCATGTGATAGCCGTTCTGTTGGTTTAGGTCCTAACCCATCAGTTCGTAAAGCGAACTGTGAGTCAATTGGTATTGATACGTCTACATTCGTATCTAACATCCAAGACGGTACTATCTCTGGTGGTATTGCTTCTGGTAACCCTGACTTAGAACCTGAAACGAATAAGTCTCACTCGTTTGGTATCGTTTATACGCCAAACTTTGTTGAAGGCCTTCAGTTTGCGATTGATTATTATAATCTTGAAATTGAAGATTCTATTGCAGACGTAGATTTCGAAATCCAAGCAGCAACTTGTTTTGATTCGAATGACTTCCCTAACGAAACGGCTTGTAGCTCGTTTGTAAGGGATGCTAACAACCAGGTTATTTCTGCGACAAACCAACCTGCAAACGTTGCATTGTCTACATTTGAATCAGTAACTATCCGTGCTTTCTACGAGTTTGAATTAAATGATATGGGTAACATCTCTATTGATGCATTTACTCAACATAACATTACAAACGAGTTCCAAGCTACTCCAGCTTCTGAAGTAACAGAAGATGTGGGCGACTTTGCTGACCCAGAGTGGTTAGGTACAGTTGACGTTAGCTGGTCGAAAGAAGAATGGTTAGTAAGCCACCGTGTACGCTGGCAGAATGCTGTGAAAATTGATTCATTGGACCAAGTCCTTTATGCATCAGACTTCACAGAGCAAGATGACGGCAGCTACAAAGGTAACTTCACTAACGAGACAGACGCACGTTTCATCAATGACTTGAGTGTACGTTACTCAATTGATGACTCTGCATCAGTTCAGTTAAACATCTTAAACCTTCTTGATCGTAAACCAGATGCAAATGGCTCAATCGCTTGGGCTGCTGGTCATTATGGAATCGATGAAAGACTTGGTCGTAGATTTAGCCTTCGTTTTAATAAGAAGTTCTAATCTAATTTAACTCCCTGTAAAAACAGCGGCTTTGGCCGCTGTTTTTTTTTGCCAAAAATTAAAGGGCTGAGGGTTTTATTTCAAATGCTCGTTATTAATAGCAACAAATTTATCAACACTACCAATCAGCAAATTGGCCGTTAATTTTTCTACACCATAAACGTGTGTGGATAGGGAGTGACGCTGTTTGATAGTGCGCATTAACAGTTCAAAATCACCATCGCCCGAGAGCAAAATGACAGTATCAACGTTAGGTGCAGCGTCTAATACGTCAATTGTTATTCCCACATCCCAATCGCCTTTGGCACTGCCGTCTTGTCGTTGAATGTAAGGTTTTAGTTTTACTTCAAAACCAATATGACGCAAGGCGTCTTGGAATTTTCGTTGACCGTCATTATTACTTTCAATGGCATAAGCATAGGCGTTAACAATGTCGCCTTGGTAGCTAATATTTTGCCAAAAGCTGCGGTAATCAAAGGAGCGATTAAAGGTTTGTTTGGTGGTGTAATAAATATTTTGGACATCAACAAAAATGGCGACATTCCCAAAAGGTTTTTTCGCGTCTGAAGGCATGTTTTTAATTACTTAATTTTAAGAGAATTTACTGTATCGAGTGTGGATGGTTACTGTTTATAGAGCAAGCCTTAACTTGGGTTGTGGGTAAACAAACAGAGAGTAATTTTTTACAAGGGAAGGTGTGTTAGGGGTTGGAGAATGTAACCAATTGTAAAAAAATAATGTAAATATTTGTTAAGAAGAATAAATATTGAATTTATTTTGTTCAAAATTTATATACAATATTGCGCAAATAATAAAAAAGGGATTTCTCTTGAAAACATTAAAACTACTAATGTTGCTCTCGGTTGTACTAATTAGTATGTCGGTTGACGCAGCAAAATCAAAATTAAACTACCAACATTTTGCACATTTGCCACTTATAAGTAAGGCCTCTGTGTCTCCAGATGGCGAACATACTGTTGCAATTCTAAATTCTGAACAAGGGCCAGCAGTTGTGGTTTCTAAGTTTGGTAGTCCTGAACTAAAAACCTTAGCACTTTTAAAACAAGGCCATGACCGTATTGACGGTATTACGTGGGCGGGTTCTAAGCGAGTACTTATTGTTGCTAGTTACTCTGCAGAATACAGTAAAAAACGCTGGCGCCAGTCTCGTTACTTTGCAGTAAATATCGACGGCTCAAATTTAGTTGAAATTAAAGCGCCTGAGTATCGCCAAGCGACTAAGTGGGAACGTGAGTGGTCAAAACAAATTACTTTGATTGATAACTTGCCGAACGACAATGATCATATTTTAGTGCAGGTATATGACTATAAAGACAAAGGCCAAACGGTTTTTAAAGTAAACATTCACGACAGCTCTTTTGAAAAAGTATTCATTAATAAATACAACGTAAGTCAGTGGGTTGTTGATGACAAAGGCAACGTAGTATTTGGTTTTGGTACTAAAGAATACGAGCCAGATGTATTACAACAGTGGGTTAAAGTTCCAAGCAGCGATGACTGGAAACTAATCAAAGAATATAAAAACATGACGGGCGATACGTTTAATCCGGTTGGGTATCAAGACGATATGCTTTATGTCATTAGTGATCGTGAATTGCGCCGTGATGCGTTATGGACGTTTAATGTAAAAACTGGAGAGTTTGGTGACTTAGTTTACGCTCATCCAAAATATGACATTGAAGGCGTTATTTATAACAGTGAACGCACTCGAATCATTGGTGCTGAATATCGTGAGCATTTTTACGAATCACATTACTTTAATGATGCCGACAAAGGTTTACATACTCTAGTTGCAAACAGTTTCCCTGGATACGAGACCGTTATTACAGGTCGTAGTGAAGACAGTAAACGTCTTTTGGTAATGGCTTATAAAAATGACTCACCTACAAAGTACTTTTGGTTAGACTTAAAAAAGAAAGCCGGTGGTTTCTGGTTTAGTCAATATCCTTATTTAGAAGGCCAACAATTAGGTAAAACTGAACCGTTCACATATACCGCTCGTGATGGTTTAGAAATACCTGGTTATTTAACAATGCCAGCTAATGTTAAAAAAGGTAAAAAAGCACCATTAGTCATTCTTCCTCATGGTGGACCTTTTGGGATACGTGATGACCAAAGTTTTGATTATTTAGTTCAGTTTTTAGCGAACCTTGGTTATGCCGTGATTCAACCTAACTATCGTGGTTCAGGTGGTTATGGTTCTGATTACCAAACTAAGGGTTATAAAGAGTGGGGTCGTGCTATGCAAAATGACCTTTATGACGCGATAGACTGGGTTGCTAAAAATAACATTGCAGACACTAAAAACGCCTGTTTTGTTGGCTGGAGTTATGGCGGTTATGCAGCACTAACAGCGGCTTACCAAAAACCGAATGACTACAAATGTATTGTTAGTATTGCGGGCGTAAGTGATATAGCTATGCACGCAGATGAGCATTCTCGTCGTCGTAGTGCATTGTCTGATTTTACAACAACGGCTATTGGTGATGTAAATAACGAAGAAGAGAAGACATTGTTAGAGCAAGCTTCAGCAATTAACTTTATTCATAAAATTAAAGCACCTATATTCTTAGTTCATGGTAAAAATGATACTCAAGTTCATTTTGGCCAATCTGCAGATTTTTATAAAGCAGCTGACAAAGCAGGTTTAGATGTTGATTACATTGAATATGATACTGGCACGCATTATCTAGATGAGTACAATAATCGTTTAGAAGCCTTTAAACATATTGAAAAATTCTTGAAGAAACATTTAAAAGCTAAGTAAAAGTTAACTTTTATTGCATAATTTACTTATGTTAGTTAATAGCTAGTTCACAAAGGCCACTTTCCACAAGTGGCTTTTTTGTATCTTAAGAGGGCAACACATTGAAAGCATTTGTTACTGGTGGTACGGGGTTTTTAGGCATTAACTTAATAAAAAAGCTACATGGTCTAGGCTGGCACATTACTGCTATCTGTCGTCCCAATTCTGACCGACTTATGCTGCTCGATATTCCTGTTGACTGGCGCGAGGGTTATATCACTAACAAAGCGGATGTAACCCAAGCCATTGATGACGACGTTGATGTCATTTTTCATATGGCGGGTGATACCAATATGTGGAGTGTGAACAATGATACCCAATATGAGGTTAATGTTACCGCAACACAGCATATAGTGGATGTCGCTTTATCAAAGAACATCGGTAAGTTCATTCATACTTCTTCAATATCAGCTTTTGGATTTCATGACACAGTAATTTATGAAAATACGCCAAGCACGGCTTTAGAATCAAAAGTAAATTATCTAAAAACAAAATATCTGGGCGAGCAAATTGTTAAACACGCCGTTAATGAAAAAGGTCTGCAAGCGGTTATTATGAATCCATGTGCGATTATGGGTGCCTATGATAAACATAATTGGTCGCAGTTATTTACTATGATTGATGAAGAGACTTTACCTGGCGTGCCAAGTGGAGAAGGGTCATATTGTCACGTTGATGAAGTGGTTAATGCTCATATTGCAGCGGTTACTAAAGGCCGAGTTGGGGAAAACTATATTCTCGCTGGCGTTGATCACGGCTTTTTAGAAGTGGTTAATAAAATTGCCTATTTACTTAATAAACCAGCCTATAAAACTACCGTTCCCGCATTTGTCTTAAAAGCACTAGCGGGTGTTTCTGATTGGTGGTCACGATTGCCATTCCACACAACGCTCAAAGAACCAACCATGACCCCTGAAAAAGCATTGATGGTGACTAAACGTGTTGTCGCAACCAGTGGTAAAGCGGTTAAAGAGTTAGGTTACAATGCCAATGTGCCTTTAGATGTCATGTTGGAAGACTGTTATTTGTGGCTACAAACACGTAATTAGCGACAGAAACTAATTCGCTTCATAATTGTGATCCAATTAGCTTCTTAGCATGCGCTCTAATAAGCTTACTTAATAGGAAAGATGTCGTAACAATCGGTCCATCGCTCGATACCCTAGTGCCTCAGCAAGGTGTGTCCTTTTTATATGTGGTTCGCCCGCTAAATCTGCAATGGTTCGCGCCACTTTAAGTATTTTATGGTAGGCGCGAATCGACATCTTCAACTTAAAAATAATGTCCTCTAAAAACTCCGTATCTGATTTTGAAATTTCACAATAAACGGCGACTTCTTTACTGCTTAACATAGCATTGGGTTTGTTGGCCCGTTGCATCATAGTTGTTCGCGATTTGGCGACTCGCTCAGCGATAACGTGAGACGACTCAGCATTTGTTTCTTCCTTTGAATTTGTTTTATTCTGATGACCGGTAGCAGACTTTAAAAGCGCTCCTCGGGGTAAAACAGGCACTTCTATTTGTAGGTCTATTCGGTCGAGAAAAGGCCCTGAAATCCTGTTTAAATACCGTAAGACCTGATCGGAAGTTGAACGACCATCTGCATGGTGACCAGTGGGACTTGGGTTTAATGCTGTGATTAATTGGAACTGAGCGGGGAACTCTACTTGTAAAGCTGCCCGTGAAATTGAAATACTGCCACTTTCTAAAGGCTGACGCAGTGCATCTAGGCTATACCTCGAAAATTCCGGTAATTCATCAAGAAATAACACACCGTGATGAGCAAGACTTATTTCTCCAGGCCTTGGTGGTCTTCCTCCTCCTGTTAAGGCAATTGCGGAAGCCGTATGATGTGGTGCTCTAAAAGGTCGTTGTCGCCAATGTTTAAAATTAAAAGGAATTCCACTAACTGAGTTTATTGCAGCAGATTCTAAAGCTTGTGCTTCGGTTAAAGGCGGTAAAATGGTGGTGAGTCGTTGCGCCAACATAGACTTGCCTGTTCCTGGAGGCCCTAAAAACATTAAGTTGTGTTGCCCGGCCGCTGCAATTTCTAAAGCGCGTTTTGCCATTGTTTGACCAATAACATCAGACATATCAATTTGGTGTTCCAAGTGGCCGTTGTGTTCATTTTTAGTAAGGACGGAATCGGTATCTATAAATGCATTTTCAGGTCGTGGCAAAGGAGCGACACCAGAAAAGTGTTCAACAACTTTTATAAGGCTGTTGGCAGCTAATATGTTGGCCTTTTCAATAATGGTGGCTTGTTGAGCATTGATCTCTGGCAATACACAGGTTCTCGATTGTTCTGCACAGGCTAAGGCGGAAGGAATTTCTCCGACAATACTGCGAATATCACCATTTAATCCTAACTCTCCGTAAAACTCGTATTTAAAAAATAGCTTGTCTGACACTTGTTTACTGGCCGCTAGAATGCCCATTGCAATGGCCAAATCAAAACGACCGCCATCTTTAGGTAAGTCTGCAGGCGCTAAATTGACCGTAATCCGGCGTTGTGGAAACTCTAAGCCTGAATTAATAATTGCACTTCTTACTCTATCTTTCGCTTCGCGCACTGATGTTTCGGGTAAACCGACTATCGTAAATGCGGGTAATCCGTTCGATAAATGCACTTCTATGGTGACTAAAGGTGCTTTTATTCCCAATCGAGCACGGCTATATACATTTGCCAACGACATTTTTCATCCTCAAAAGCTTCCATTATTAAGGTATATGTCATCAATAAAATTTTGCGAAAAATCCTGTACTTAAATGAAAACATTAATAGTTAACTGATCCGACCTGTGGTAGTTTCCGTAAAGAAATTATTGAAAGATATACAAAATAAACTTTCTTTTTGTCGAAAAATGAATAGACTGGTAAGACATCGTACCAGTTAATGCGTAGGTAGTTCTAAACATAGACTATACTGAATGGTCTGAGTCTAGGGATACAAACGTTGATTCCGAAATAACTAAAATTTACATTGAGGGGCGGAACATGAGCCTAAGAACTAAATTCAAGAAAATACTTCCTGAGATTTCACGTACAGAACAAGAAGCATTAGATGCAGGCGATACGTGGATTGAAGCCTCTATTTATCAGGGTGCCCCAGACTTTGAAACGCTATTAAATACAGCGCCGTCTAAATTGACGGAAGAAGAGCAAGCGTTTATCGATGGCCCTCTTACTGAATTATTAGAAATGCTGGATGATATGGAAGTGCATAATAGCAACCATATTCCTGCGCACATTATGCAGCATTTAAAAGACAACAAATTTTTCTCGTTTATTATCCCTAAAGCCTTTGGTGGATTAGAGTTTAGTGCTTATGCAAGTTCAACTATCGTGGCTCGCATTTCTACTAAGAGCAACCCAATAGCGACAACCGTTATGGTTCCTAACTCTTTAGGCCCGGGTGAGTTATTAGCGCATTACGGCACAGAAGAGCAGAAAAACCATTACTTGCCTCGTTTAGTTGATGGTCGCGAAATTCCATGTTTTGCATTAACAAGCCCTGAAGCAGGTTCTGATGCTGGTGGTATTCCAGACAGAGCAATCGTGACTAAAGGCATGTACGAAGGCAAAGAAGTGGTTGGTTTACGAGTGACTTGGGACAAGCGTTACATTACCTTGGCTCCTATTGCGACCTTAGTAGGCTTGGCCGTTAAAGTATTTGATCCGGAAGGATTAATTGGTACTGAAAAAGATTTAGGTATTACCTGTTTATTATTACCAAGTGACTACGAAGGTGTAGCAACGGGTAACAGACATAATCCATTAGGCGTTAATTTTTATAACGGTACAACACGCGGTACAGACGTATTTGTTCCTATGGATATGGTTATTGGCGGACAAAACAATGTTGGTCGCGGCTGGCAGATGTTAGTAGCTTGTTTAGGTGCAGGTCGTGGTATTTCATTACCAGCAAATGGCTGTGCAACCGGTCATGCGGCATTAAAGTCAACGTCTGAGTATGCGGCAATTCGTGAACAGTTTGGCATGCCAA